>JAIBCE010000583.1 GCA_019694315.1 Sandaracinaceae bacterium | reverse complement strand
CACGGACGTTGCGACGACGGGCTGCATGAGCGCCACCCTCCGCCGCCTCGCCGTGCCCACCGTCCTCGCGTCCGCGATGCTCCTCGCGACCGGCCCGACGCTCGCCGGCTGCGCCGAGCCCGCGCGAGAGTGCCTGCCGGTGCCGGGGCTCGCGACCGCAGCGCTTCGCGGTGGAGGCTGGGACGCCAACGGGCGTGATCTCGGCGAGGCCCAGAGGAAGTGCCGCGAATGGGGCTACGACCCCGCCGTCGTCGGGAGCGCCACGCACGAGGCCTGCACGCGGATGGTGCGCGCCGACTACTGCGGAGACGGAACCTCGTGGACCGTCGATGGCACGTGGATCGACGTGGGTGATCCGGCAGGCATCCAGGAGCCGACCCTCGCGCCAGAGATGCAATTCGAGGCGGGCTGGGGACCCGACGGCGCGGTGTGCGTGGCGAGCACGCGCTACGCGGTGGAGGACGCGACCGGCGCGACGCGCTTGCCGTCGTGCTGGGCGAGCCTGCCCCGCTGCGAGGATCGCGAGGCGGCCACGAGCGCTGGCGCGCTCCTCACGAGCGCCGTGCTCCACGAGACCATCACCGCCTGCGAGTGACCACGAGCGCACGCGCTCGGACGACCCGACGGCGCGCGCGAAGGGCGCGTCGCGTCAGGTCCTCCAAGCCGGGCGGCGCTGCGCGCTCACTCCCAGAAGACCTTCTTCTTGCCGTCGAACCAGGGCGCGATCTTGCCCTTGAGGTGCTCCTCGATCTTGGCGCGCTTCACCTTCATCGTGGGCGTGAGGAAGCCGTTCTCGATGGACCACGGCTCCTTGGCGATCACGATGAACTGCATCTGCTCGTAGGTGGAGAGCGCCTTGTTCGTCTTGTCGAGGAGCTCGGCGAGCTGCGACTCGATGCCGGGCTTGGACGCGTCGTCGAGCTTCTTGCGCACCTCCTCGCCGAGCACGACGTACGCGAAGGCCGCGGGCTCGCCCACGCCGCTCACGCACGAGAGCTCGATGAGCGGGTGCTCGTTGAGCATGTTCTCGATCGGCGCGGGCGCGACGTACTTGCCCTTGGCCGTCTTGAAGAGCTCCTTCACGCGGCCCGTGATCTTGAGGAGACCCTCGGAGGTGCGCTCGCCACGATCCCCCGTCTTGAAGAAGCCGTCGGCGGTGAAGGCCTCCTTCGTGAGGTCCTCGGCGTTGTAGTAGCCGACCATGGTGCCGGGGCTCTTGATGAGGATCTCGCCCTCGTCGCTGATCTTCACCTCGACGCCCTCGTGCGGCACGCCCACGTAGCCGACCTTGCTGAAGCCGGCCTTGGACATGTGCGAGTACGCGAAGTCTTCCGTCATCGCGTAGCCCTCCATGAGGTTGAGGCCGAGCTTGCGGTACCACGCGATGAGCTCCGCGGGGATGGGCGCAGAGCCCGAGCCGGCGAGGCGCACGTGCTCGAGGCCGAGGTTCGTGAGCACCTTCTTGCCGATGATGCCCTTCACGATCGGCAAGGACAGGAGGAAGTCGAGGCGTCCCGGCGGCATCTTCGCGAACACGCCCTGCTGGAACTTGAGCCAGAGGCGCGGCACCGAGAGGAAGACCGTGGGCTTGGCCCGGTTGAGATCCTTCACGAAGGTCTCGAGCGAGTCCGCGAAGAAGATGTGTGGCGCGGCCACGAAGCTGCCGCACTCGATGTAGGCGCGCTCGAAGACGTGCGCGAGCGGCAGGTACGAGAGCGCCCGATCCTCGGACGTGAGCTCGATGCCACGCATGATGCCCTCGCTCGCCGCAGACAAGCAGCCGAACGAGTGCATCACGCCCTTGGGCTTGCCCGTCGAGCCCGACGTGTAGATGAGCATCGCGAGCTCGTCGTCCTTGCGCGTGATGCGGCCCGTGAGCGGCTCGGTCTTGGCGATGATCTCGTCCCACTTGGGGAAGCTCGTCTCGGGCGCGAGCGGGAACGCGATCTTGTGGAGCGACTCGGGGATGCCCTTCTGCTGCGACTTCCAGATGGGGTCGAGCTTGCCGACGAAGACGGCCTTGGCGCCGCTGTGCTCGAGCACGTAGCGCACGGTGTCGGCGCTCTCGGTGGGGAAGATCGCGACCGTCGTGAAGCCGCCGATCCAGATCGCCAGCTCGGCGATGAAGAAGTGCGCGCAGTTCTTCGAGAGCATCGCGACGCGATCGCCGCGCTCGAGGCCGAGCGACTGGAGGTGCGCGGCCATGCGACGCGCCTCGTCGAGCGTCTGGCCCCACGTGTAGTCCTTGACCTGCTCTCCACCGAGCGGCTGCGTGAGGTACACGCGATCGCGCCGCTGCTCCTCGTGGTCGTAGACGTGCTCGAGGATGCTCTTCTTCGCCTTCATGGGGATCTCCTGCTGCGCGCGCGCCGACGGAACCACGCCCGCTCGGGGCCGAGCACACCCGAGTTACCGGGCGAATTCAATGGGCTCGCGCACGGCTCACTCGAGGTGCGGCAGATCGAACGCGTAGGCGAGCACGCGCTCCGAGGGCGAGCTCGCGAGGCGCGCGAGCGCGACCAGCTCGGGGTCGAGGGCCGCGGCGAGGCCGAGGAGGGCAGCTTTCTCGGGCGACGGGGCGTCGAGCGGAGCCTCCTCGCCGCCGCTCGGCCACACGAACGCGGCCTCGAGGCTGGCATCGCCGGCGCGCGTCCGCGCCTGCGCGAGGGCCTCGCGGAGACCGCCGAGCTCGTCGACGAGGCCGTGCGTGCGTGCGTCGGCGCCTGTCCACACGCGGCCGCGCGCGATCGCATCGACGGCGTCGCGCGTCATCTTGCGTCCGCGGCCCACGATCTCGAGGAAGCGCTCGTAGAAGGCCTGGATGCCGCGCTCGGTGGTGGCGCTCTCGTCGTCGGTCGCGGGGCGCGGGTTCACGAGGTAGTCCGCGCTCGGCGCGTTCTTCACGACCTCGGTGCGGACGCCGATCGTGTCGAAGAGCTTCGAGAGCACGAGACGCGCGCTCACGACGCCGATCGAGCCTGTGATGGTCTGCGGACGCGCGACGATCACGTGGGCGGGCGCGGCCACGTAGTAGCCGCCGCTCGCGGCGACCTCGCCGAAGCACGCCACGACGGGCTTCTGGGACGCGAGCTGCTCGACCTCACGGTGGATGCGCTCCGACGCCAGGGCCGAGCCCCCGGGCGAGTCGACGTAGAGCACCACCGCACCCACGCTGCGATCGCGCGCGAGGCGACGGATCGTGGGCACGAGCTGCTCGCGGCTCGCCGCGCCGCGCGGCCCGGCCTCGCCGATGGCGCCGAGCACCGCGAGCACCGCCGCCACGCGCGGGCGCACGAAG
>JAIBCE010000004.1 GCA_019694315.1 Sandaracinaceae bacterium | reverse complement strand
GCGCTCGAGTCGTTCGGCCTCACGGCGCGCGACGTCCAGCGCACGCTCGCCACCGAGAACGTCGAGGTGCCTGGCGGCGACGTGCAGGAGGGCGGGCGCACGCTCCAGCTGCGCATCCTCGGCCGCGTGCGCTCCGTCGACGAGCTCGGCGAGCTCGCGGTGGCGACGCGCAGCGGGCGCGTGATCCGCGTACGCGACGTGGCGAGCCTCGAGGACACCGACGAGGAGGCCAGCTCGGCGGCCACGCTCGACGGCGAAGCGGTCGTCATCGTCCAGATCCAGAAGCAGTCCGGCACGAACACCGTCGCGGTCGTCGACGCGCTCTACACGCGTCTCGACGAGATCCGCGCGCAGCTGCCCCCGAGCTACCGCATCGAGGTCGTGCGCGACGAGAGCGAGTTCATCCGCAACGCCATCCACGCGGTCGAAGAGCACCTCTTCTTCGGCGGTCTGCTCGCGGCGTTCGTGGTGCTGCTCTTCCTCCGCAACGGCCGCTCCACGCTCATCGCCGCGCTCGCGATCCCGACCTCGATCATCGCGACCTTCGCGATCGTGCGGCTCATGGGCCTCACGCTCAACACGATCACGCTCCTCGCGCTCACGCTCTCGGTCGGCATCGTCATCGACGACGCGATCGTCGTGCTCGAGAACATCGTGCGCTGGGTCGAGGAGAAGGGTGTGCCCGTCCGCGAGGCCGCGATCCTCGCCACGCGCGAGATCGGCCTCGCCGTGCTCGCGACCACGCTCTCGCTCGTGGCCGTGTTCCTCCCCGTCGCGTTCATGAGCGGCATCATCGGCCGCTTCATGTCGTCGTTCGGTCTCACCATGTCGTTCGCGATCATGGTGAGCCTCTTCGTGAGCTTCACGCTCACGCCCATGCTGAGCTCGCGCTGGCTCAGGGGCCACGTCCGCCCGCACGATCCCGAGCACGCGCCGGAGCCCGAGCCCGAAGAGGATCTCGGCGCCGAGCGCGTCGATCCGCCGCCGGGCGACCGCAAGATCGAGCGCGAGCAGTACCTCGAGTGGGTCCGCGGCACGCGCAAGCCCGAGCCCGAGGTGGCGCTCGCCGGCAACGCGCATCACCGCGGCGGCCGCGGCGCCGAGCGCGCACCGGGAATCTACGGTGCGCTCGAGCGCGGCTATCTGGTGCTCCTCGGCTGGGCGATGCGGCACCGCTGGGTCGTGGGTCTCCTGCTCATCGGAACCCTGGCGGGCATCCCGATCTTCGGGCGCATCGTCACCAAGAACTTCCTCCCACAGGAGGACGAGTCCCGCTTCGAGATCACGATGCGCGCGCCCGAGGGCGTCTCGCTCGCGCGGACGCAGATCCTCGCCGAGCGCATGGCGCGTCAGGTCCGCGAGCTCGGGGGCGTGGCGCACACCGTCGTGACGGTCGGCAGCCCGCCCGGCGATCCCAGCGGCCGCGGCCCCAACCAGGCCGCCATCTACGTGCAGCTCGCTCCTGCGGCCGAGCGCTCGATGAACCAGGCCGACATGATCGTGCACATCCGCGAGCACATCGTGCCGGGCTTCGCCGACGAGCACCTGCGCACGATCATCTCGCCGATCAACGGCTTCGGCGGTGGTGGCGCCGCGAGCGCGAGCATCCAGTACGTGCTCGGCGGCTCCGACATCGAGGAGCTCGATCGCATCTCGCAGACCGTGCTGGCCCACGTTCGCGAGACCCCGGGCACCGTCGACGCCGACGTCACGCTCATCACCGGCCGCCCGGCCTTCGAGGTGCAGATCGATCGCGCGCGCGCCGCCGATCTCGGCGTGAACGTGGTCGACCTCGCCAACGCGCTCCGCCTCGCCGTGGGCGGTGTGCCCGTGGGCACCTTCGCCGACGGCGGCGAGCAGTACGACGTGCTCGTGCGCGCCGATCTCGACGCGCGCGCCGACCCGCAGGCCATCGGCCTCATCACCGTCCCCTCGACGCGCGGCGGCACCGTGCGCGTCGCCGACGTCGCAGAGATCGTCGAGTCGCTCGGGCCCGCCTCGATCCAGCACACCGCGCGTCAGCGCCAGGTCACGGTGTACTCGAACGTCGCGCCCGGCACCTCGGAGGCCGCGATCATGGCGGCGTTCGAGGAGGGCTTCGCGTCGGCCAGCCCGCCCGCGGGCTACCGCGCGGGCTTCACGGGCCGCTCTCGCGAGCTGCGCCGCGCGGGCCTCTCGTTCCTCATCGCGGTCGGCCTCTCGTTCGTCTTCATGTACCTCGTGCTCGCCGCGCAGTTCGAGAGCTGGATCCACCCCGTCACGATCCTCATCTCGCTCCCGCTCACGATCCCGTTCGCGCTCTTCTCGCTCGTGATCCTCGGGCAGTCGCTCAACATCTACTCGGCGCTCGGCATCCTCGTGCTCTTCGGCGTCGTCAAGAAGAACTCCATCCTCCAGGTCGATCACACGAGAGGCCTCAGACGCGCCGGCTTCTCGCGCGCGGACGCCGTGATGCTCGGCAACCGCGATCGCCTCCGCCCGATCCTCATGACCACCGTCGCGTTCGTGGCCGGCATGCTGCCGCTCATGATCAGCTCCGGCGCAGGCGCGGGCACCAACCGCGCGATCGGCGCCGTGATCATCGGCGGACAGACGCTCTCGCTCCTGCTCACGCTCGTGGCCACACCCGTCGTGTTCAGCTGGCTCGACGATCTGGGCGCGTCCACGTTCACGCGCGCGATCGCTCGCGGCCTCCTCTGGCCCTTCCGCAAGCTCGATCAGGTCGTGAGCCGCGACGAGTCACCCGCGGAGTGATCCGCGCAACCACCGTCGGCTCGTACGCATCGGAGGCCGCTCTCGCACGAGGGCGGCCTCTCGTCGTCACAGCGCCAGCGAGTCGCCGATCACGCAGAGCCAGTGGCGATGCGGGTACGTGACCGGGTTGCGGCACGACGTGAAGTCGGTGCGCGCGTCGAGCGACACCCGCACGATGCGCTGCGTGCCGCGATCCACCTCGGCCGTGCACTGCTGGAAGCGGCTCAGGCCGGTGCGACGAAACCAGTGGTGCTCGTCGGGAGGACCGCTCGGATCCCCGCGCCATCCATGACCCGAGCTCCGCTCCCCGATCGCGAGGAACGCCGCATCGAGGCTCGCAACGGGCGAGCCCACCGGCGCTGCGGTGCACACGCGGGCGAACGTCGCCTGACGCGCGCGGTGGTGGAGCGCGAGCGCGCCGACGCCCAGCCCGATCAGCACGACGGCGAGCAGCGCCCCGATCGTCACCGGCCGTGTGCGCGCCCGATCCATCCCGGTCCGGACGCGCGGCGCGCCCCCGCTTCTTCCTTCAACCACGGCGATCGATCGCGACGCCCACGAGCGCGAGCACGAGCACCGGCAGCACGTGGCCTGGGCCCACGTGCCCCAGGCCGTCCATCGGACAGACGAGCGTCGAGGCCATGAGCGCGCTCGTCGCGGCGACCACCGCAGCCCCGACGCTCGCGCCGAGGGCATCACGACGAAGCACACGCACGACGAGCCATGCCGACACGCCCACCGCGAACGACGCGAGCGCGCAGACCGACGCGGGGTGACCGCTCGGATCGTGCCCTGCGTCGTCGAGCGGAAGGAGCGCGAGCAGGCCCGCGACGAGCACCGCCGCCGCGGCCAGCCCGAGCGCGCGTGGCGCCTGGACGGCGCGCACCTGGAGCGGTCGCGTGACGAGGGCTGCGCCTGCCGCGAGGAGCGGCAAGAGCGCGAGCACCCACACGGCTCCGTGCGCGATCGAGGCGCTCGCGAGGTCCTCGCGGGGCGCCAGCGCCATCACGAGCAGCGGGGCCACGAGCCCCACGACCGCGGCGAGCGCGAGGCGCGCCGCGGTGGGGAGGCGACGCAGGCGGCCTCCGAGACCCCGTTCCGTCGCGAGATCGCCCTCGAGGCCCTGCCAAGCCGACGCCAGCAACGCACCATCGTCCCTCTCGGGGGACGGTTCGCGATCGGCCGACGGAGACGGATCCACGGACGGAGTATGCGCGAAGCGGGCGCTCGTTACGCGGGTCCGAGCACGGCCGGACATGCGAGACTCCGCGAGCCGCCATGGAGCCCCCGAGCCGCGAATCCGCCCTCTTCGAGCGCTGGCTCGACGGGGACGAGCGCGCGTTTCGCGAGATCTTCGAGCTCCTCGGGCCCACCGTGGTCGCGATCGCACGGCGGCACGGCCTGGGCGACGCAGAGGCCAAGGACGTCGTGCAGCAGACCTTCCTCGGCGTGCACCGCGCGCGAGACGACTTCCGCCGCGGCGCACCGGTCCGGCCGTGGGTCGTCACCATCGCGCGCAACGTCGTGCGAGATCAGCTGCGTCGTCGCTACGTGCGTCGCGAGGACGCGCTCGAGCTCGACGGCCCCATCGAGCCTCGCGTCGAGGCCCCCGAGTACGGCGTCCCGAGCGCCGAGGCCTTGCTGACCTGGGCGCACAAGGCCCTCGCGAAGCTCCCGGAGGCGCAGCGACGCGTGATCGAGCTCCACTACGTAGAAGGTCGATCGTTCGCCGACGTGGCGCGCGAGGTGGGCTGCAGCGAGGGCGCCGCACGCGTGCGAGCGCACCGCGGCTACGAGACGATCCGCGGCTGGCTCGCCGATCCGCAGTCCGCGGGCCTCGACGATCCGTTCGGGTGAACACCCCATCGACGAATGCTCCATGGACCCGCGAGGCTCGAGGCACGACCCTTTTCCGGGACGGCGGTGGGTCCTCCCGCGTCGTGTCATTTCGTGTGAACGCGCTCGACCTCGGGCGACGGAGTGGAGTGGATGAACGGCCGCCTGCTGCGGGTACTCGACGCGGCATACGACACCGATCTCGACGACGAAGGCTGGCTCCGACGCTTGGCAGAGTCCGCGGCACCGTTGCTCGACGAGGGCTGTGGCGTGCACGCGGTGCTCGCAGACCTCCACCAACCCCTTCCCATGCACGCTCCCATCCTGGTCGGGGGCGAGCCCGAATGGCAGGCATGCTGGAGGGCGCATTGGTGGGATGAGCTCATGGCAGTCGCCCCCGCCGATGCCCACCGGGCGATGTTGAGGTTCGGCGCCGTGTCGCACACGACCGAGCTCTTCGCCGCCGTCGCGGCCAAGATCGAGACGTTCGCGGACCTCCTCGGGCGCATGGAGGAGAGGGGCTACCAGCACGCGCTCGCCCGCGAGCGCAAGGCGCGCGCACAACAGCGGCTCTTCTATCCCGACTCGCTGAACGTGGTGAGCCTGGACGCGAGCGGTGTCGGCGTGGTGCTCGTCGCGAACCGGCGCGCGCCGGTCACTCATCCCCTCCCCGGCGCCACCCGTCGTCAGCTCACCCGCCTCGCCGGACACCTGGCCGCCGCCACGCGCCTGCGGCGGCGCGTCGGCAGGAAGGCCACTCCCACCGCGGGCGCAGAGGCCATCGCCGCGAGCGATGGGCGCATCCTCCACGCCGAGGGGGCGGCCGCGACGAGCGGTGGCCTCACCGCGCTCCGCGAGGCGGCGCGTGAGGTGGTTCGCGCACGACGGGGCCAGGTCACCGATCCCACCGAGCACTGGCGCGCGCTCCACGCCGGTCGCTGGACGCTGGTCGAGCGCTTCGAGTCCGACGGGCGCCGCATCCTCGTTGCGCGCGAGAACAGAACGGCGGCCATGTCCCTCGACGGCCTGACGCCACGTGAGCGACAGGTGCTCGCCGAGCTCGCCATGGGGCAGTCCAACAAGGAGATCGCCTATCGCCTCGGCGTGACGCCCTCGACGGTGGCGACGCACCTCCAGCGCGTCATGGAGAAGGTCGGCGCCCGAGACGTGCGCGAGCTCGTCCGACTCGCCCGTCGCGTCCTCGACCGAGGCGCCCATGGCTGAGCTGCCGCGCGGCCTCCGCGCCTACGAGGTCGAGTTGGACGGCGTGCGGCACCTCGTCTTCGAGCACGTGCTCGACGCCACGGAGGGCCGACGAGGCCTGTCTCAGGCCGAGCGCGAGATCGTGGCCCTCCTGGAAGAGGGCCTGTCGGATCGGGAGATCGGCCTCCGGCGCGGCGTGACCCGGAGCACGCTGACCAAGCAGATCCAGAGCATCTTTCGCAAGCTCGGCGTGTCCTCGCGCCGGGAGCTCCTCGCGCGCCCCCGCTGACCCCGACGCACGAGCGCCGCACAGGGCCAGTGATGCATTCCAGTCGTACGGGCCAGTCATGCAGGCCAGTCATGCATGCCAGTCATGCAGGCCAGTCATGCATGCCAGTCGCACAGCCAGTCGTGCAGGCCAGTCGTGCAGGCCAGTCGTGCAGGCCAGTCGAGCAGGCCAGTCGTGCAGGCCAGTCGCTCCGCCTCGTCTCGGCCCACTCGCGCCGACGGCTGCGGCCCCGCGGGTGGACGAATGCTCCATCTCCGTGCGCACGAGGTCGTCGCGTGCTCCATGGCCCCATGGCCGAAATGGCGTAGCTCGGTGGGATGACCCGAACTTGCTCCCTCGCTCTCCTCGCGCTCTTCGCTCTGGCCACGACGGGCTGCCCCAGCACCTACACCTACCCGAACGACGCCACGGGCCGGTACTGCAGGCACCGCGTCGAGGACTGCCACGATGCGGTCGGCTCGACTCCGCTGACGGGCGCTGACTGCGTGAGCTCCATCAACGGCTCCCGCAACGCCTTCCCCGCCTGCGCCGCGGCCTTCGACGCCGAGTCCGACTGCAAGGCGACCGCTGCGTGCTCGGCCACCGACCCCTGCGCGGCGGAGCACACCGCCACCAGCGATTGTATCGCCAACGGCGGCATGGGGGGCGGGATCTGAGCGTGCGCGCTCTCTCGGGAACGTTGCTGGCCGCGCTGAGCCTCGCGCTCGTGGGCTGCCCCTCGACACCGGCCCCCTCGCCCGACACTGGCACCGCCGTGGAGGCCGACGCCTACGTGGAGCCGGGCGAGGACGCCGCGGCACCCACCGACGACGCCTACGCGTGCCCGATGCGCAACGCGGGCCGATGGACCATCGGCACGTTCACGTACTCGGGCCCCGACTGCACCGACATGTCGAGCATCGATCTCGAGTTCCATCCCGTCGCGTTCACCGTGGGCGCCGACGGAACGGTCACCGGGTGCGAGTGCGACATGGCCGGCGACACCTGCGAGGTGGCGCTCGGCGGGTACGAGCCGAATCCGCCGTGCCTCGTGCGCCTGTCCTGTCGGGGCAACCAGATGGACATCCACTTCGAGTCTCCGACGAGCGCCCGAGTCCTCGAGCACCGCCTCGCGGCGGGCTTCGGCACTTGTTATGGCTCGGGTCCCTTCACCCTCCCCTGATCGGCCGAGGCCGGCGTTGCCGGACTGCCACGGCGCGGAGCTCACGATGAAGAACGATGTTCGCACCTGGTTGCTGGGTATTCTCGTGGCGGTTGCGATGCTGGGCTGTCCCCCCGACTCGGTCTATCCCGACACGGCGGCGGGCCGCTACTGCCGCTATCAGATCGACACGTGCGGCGCGAGCGTGGTGGGGACACCGAGCGAGTGTCTCGCCGGTGTGAACAACAACCGTGCTGCGCTGCCCGCCTCGTGCGTGTCGCTGTACGACGCGGAGCTCGACTGCCTCGCTCGCGCCGCGTGCTCCGATCCGATGCCCGCGTCGTGCGCGAGCGCCCACACGGCCACCAGCGACTGCGCCGCCGGCGGAATGGGGATCTGATGCGCGTCCATCGCATGGCGCCGGCGCTCCTCGCGGCGCTCGCGGCGGTCAGCCTGTGGATCGCAGCCCCCACACGCGCAGAAGCTCAGTTCTCGGGAACAGGCTCCTACGACGGTCTCGCGATCGGCGCCGGGATCGGCGGGGGTCTCCTGATCGGGGTCCCCAGCCTGATCTTCACCGTCGCAGACTGCGTGTCGTTCGGACAGGACAGTCCCTTCGCGCGCGGCTGGGCGATCTTCGAGGTGGTCTATGCCTCGTTCGAGCTGCTCCTCGGTCTGGGGACCACCACGAGCGGGATCGTGGTGGCGGCCGGGGGCAGCGATGGCCTCGCCGTCGCCCTCATCGGTCTCGTCCCACTCGCGTTCGGCGCCCTGCACCTCGCCCACGGCGTCTGGAGCCTCGAGACGCTCGGCTCGCGCCCGCGTGAAGGGCCGAGCGCGCGCATCACGCTGGGCCCCGCGAGCGTGGGCCTCGCGCTGAGCTTCTGACCTCAGCCGAGCGCGGCGTAGCGCACGCCGGTGAGCTTCTCGCTCAGCTCCCAGAGGCGCCCCTGGTCGGCGCGGTCTCGCGATGCCTTGGTGGAGCTCACCTTCACGGGGTAGCCCACCAGCTCGAAGAGACCGCGCGGGCCGTAGTACTCGCCGTTCTTCGCCTCCGGATCACAGAGCGCGCGGAGCGTGGGCAGCGTGCCCATCGCGGGGCCCTGCGCCAGGAGCGAGTTGCCCACGGTCATGATCGCGCCCTTCAGCCTCGAGCCCTCCATCTCGGGGCCCTTGTGCTGGAGCGCCGTGGCCGCGTAGCCGGGGTGCGCGGCGAGCGCGGCGGTGTGATGGCCCTTGGCCTCGAGGCGACGCGCGAGCTCGTAGAGAAAGAGCAGGTTCGCCAGCTTGCTCTGGCCGTACCAGGCCCATGCCTCGTAGCCGCGCTCACCCATGAGATCGTCCCAGTGGATCTTGCCGAAGCGGTGCGCGGTGCTCGCGACGCTCACGATGCGCGAGCCCGGGGTGGCGAGCAGCGTGGGCAGCAAGAGCCCGGTGAGCGCGAAGTGGCCGAGGTGGTTCGTGCCGAGCTGCATCTCGAAGCCATCGGCGGTCTTGCCGTACGGCAGCGCCATGAGGCCCGCGTTGTTCACGAGGCCATCGAGCTTCGGCAGGTCCTTGGCGAGCTGCTCGGCGAAGGCGCGCACGCTCGCGAGGCTCGAGAGATCGAGCGAGCGCACCTCGACGCTCGCGCTCGGCACACGCCCCTTCAGGCTCGAGACCGCGTCCTTGGCGCGCTCGGCGCTCCGACACGCCATCACGACGTGAGCGCCCTTGCTCGCGAGGGCGACGGCCGCCTCGTACCCGATGCCGCTGTTGGCGCCCGTGATGACGAAGGTCTTGCCGCGCTGATCCGCGATCGATTCGGAGGTCCAGGCCATCGAGGTCTCCTTTGCCACACGCAGGGCTGGGCCTGCCTGCGCCGCTCGTCTATCTTCAGGGCCATGACCTACACCAACTTCGTCTCCACGCGCTCGCTCTTCTTCACGCTCTCGATCGCCAGTGTGCTGGTGGCGGGCTCCGCCTGCGGCGGCGGAGAGGGGGCCGGCGACTCGGGCCCGAGGGCCGCGGACACGGGGAATGGCGCGGATGCGCCTGGTCTCGACGCGCCCGGCCTCGACGCGCCCGGTCTCGACGCACCCGGCCTCGACGCGCCCGGCCTCGATGCCTCGTGCATGATCGAGTGCGCCGCGCCGCCGTTCGGCTGCCACTACGACCCTCCGCCCGCCGGAGAGTGTTCGTGCGGAACGCTCGTCTGCGAGGACGCTGGCACGGAGCCCGGCGCCGATGCGTGGCTGCCGCCCGGCGCGTGCCGCGTCAACGCCGACTGCGACGCGGGACAGTTCTGCGCGGGCACTGGCTGCGACACCGACGGCGTGTGCGAGCCGATGCCCGCGACGTGCGGCGAGATCTTCGCGCCTGTGTGCGGCTGCGACGGCAACACCTACGACAACGCGTGCTCCGCCTCCGCAGCGGGCGTGCGTGTCGCCTCCGAGGGCATGTGCGGCTCCTCGGGTGGGTGCATGTCGAACGCCGACTGCAACCCCGCGCAGTACTGCGCCGGCACGGGCTGCGACACGCCCGGCACCTGCGTGGTGCGACCGGACATCTGCCGCGACATCTACAGCCCGGTCTGCGGCTGCGATGGCGCCACCTACAGCAACGACTGCTATGCCGCCGGCGCTGGCGTGCGTGTGGGCTCGGTCGGTGAGTGCTCGAGCGGCACCTGCTCTCCTCCGTGCGCGCCCGGCCAGACCTGCTCGCTCTGTCGCGGACCTGGCGGCGGAGTCTGGGTGTGCCTGCCGCCCGGCACCGTCTGCTGAGCAATCGCTCGTCTCTCCCCACTCGAGCACGCGCGCCCCGAGCTGGGCGCGCGTGTCCTTTCGCGAGGCATCGTGCGCCCTCCCCGAGATCGTGAGTCCGGCCGAGATCGTGAATCCGCCCGAGATCGTGAGTCGCCCCGCGGCCCCTCCGCGCCGAGCCTCCGATCGGACAAGCCCTTTCGCGGCAAGCCCGTCTCGCGCCCGGACAAGCCCCCCCTTCGCCTACAGACGACGACGCTGTGGGACTACCCGTCTCAACACTACGGACGCGGCATGCAGGGCGACGCGCGCTACGTGGGCGCCACCCCCTCGTACATCCCGTGGAACCTCATCCAGCGATACACGCGCGAGGGAGATCTCGTCGTCGATCCGATGTGCGGCTCGGGCACCACGCTCGACGTCTGCAAGGACACGAACCGACGGGGTCGCGGCTTCGACGTCAGCCCGCACCGCCCGGACATCGAGCCCGCCGACGCACGCAAGCTCCCCCTCGAGACCGGCAGCGCCAGGCTCGTCTTCATCGACCCGCCGTACGGCGATCACATCCACTACTCCGAGGACCCGCGCTGCATCGGCAAGCTCTCGGCCTACGATCCGCGCTTCTACACGGAGATGGGCAAGGTGATCGCCGAGTGCGCGCGCGTGCTCTGCCCCGGCGGTCACTTCGGCCTCTACGTCTGCGACTACTTCGAGAAGCAGAAGGGCATCGCCTGCGTCGGCTTCGAGCTCTTCGCGCTCGCGGCGCAGCACCTCGCGCCCGTGGACATGATCGCGGTGACGCGCCACCACAAGACGCTGTCTCAGGGCAACTACCACCGTGCGGCGGAAGAGGGGAATTTCTTCCTCCGCGGCTTCAACTACCTCTTCATCCTCGAGAAGCCCGCGCGAGCCGAGCCCGGCAAGCGACGCTGAGCACCCGGCGTCGCGCGCCGACTGGCGCCCTCCGACTGGCACTCTCCGACTGGCACTCTCCGACTGGCACTCTCCGACTGGCACTCTCCGACTGGCATTCTCCCCAGCTTCGCGAAAGGCAGCCTCGCTCAGCGCGCCAGCGGAGCGCCGAAGGTGCCCCAGCGCCAGGGGCCGAGCGGAGAGCCGAATTCCGCCACATCCACCTGGAGGACGAAGTCGCCCGAGGCCTGATCGACGAACGCCGCGTTGCCATTCGACCAGAGGAATTCGGGGCAGCGCAGCTCCTCGAAGCGCGTGGGGCGGCCGCCGATCGTCGTGTCGCCCTGCCGAACGCGACACTCGAGCTGGAGCGGGCCGATCGGACGCGTCTCGGTGGTCTCGGTGACGTTCGCGGGCGCAGAGTCGGGCGACACGAGGAGACCGGCATAGAGCTGCGGCAACGTCTCGACGGGCTGCTCGTGGCAGGACTCTCCCTCGAAGACACAGAGGGCCTCGATGCGATTGGCCGCCTGGTTCTCCGGCGTGTCGATGACCTCTTGCGCCCAGCGGCGCACGGTCGCGTCGCCGCGCGTCACGGTGACCTCGATGGTCAGGTGATCTTCTTCCTGGTCGGTGATCTCCTCGCGCAGGAGCATCGGCTCTCCGACGAGCGTGCCGGAATAGCGATAGACCACGTAGTCGCCCACGCGATAGCGCGTGCCGCGCAGTGGCTCGGAGCGGAGGGCCCCACAGGTCGAGGGACCGGGAGGACGCGCGCTCCCGTCGGCGTCGAACACGCGCACGCGGTGCGCGAGATCGGCGAGCTGCGGCGCGAGCTCCGGGTGCAGCTCCGGTCGCGAGGAGAGGCCGAGCACCACCAGCGGCCGGTACGGCGCGCCGGGCGTCGTGCCACGCGGGGTCGCGAGCCAGGGGCGCAGTCCATGGAAGAGCACGAGGTGCACGTGCGTCGCGTCGCCCGCCCGCGTGCGCGCCTCGTCGAGCACCTCCTGCGCCGGCAGCCCGTCGAGCTGACACGGGGCGCTCGCGATGACCCGCGTCTGATAGGTGCGCGGCCCCGCGCCCTCGGCGTCGTCGAAGAGCCAGAAGCGCTCGTTCACCGAGCGCTCGACGATGCTCGGCGCCAGCTCCGCGAGCTCGCGCTGCTCGAGCGCGCGCGGCAGCGGGACGGTGCGGGCCCACATGCGCGCGGGAAGGCGCATGTGGCGGAGGTCGAGCTCGAACACCTCCTCGCTCTGGCGTGCGGCGCCGTCGAGGCGAGCCTGGTGGATGTGCTCGGCGTCCGACAGCGTGCCGTTCAGATCGGGGGTGAAGTTCGCGATGCCCCAGGCCGGCGTGGCCACCCGCTCGCGGCGGGCCCCGCCGTGCTCGATGCCGAATTGCCCGCGCGCGGCGACGAGCCCGCGATCGCCCATGCGCGGATGGAGCGTGGCGCCGCCGGCCGCACCGCAACCGCCGAGGACGAGACCGAGGGACACGAGCGTGGAGAGGAGCGAGCGATCCATGGCGGCGCGAGCTTGCCACAGCCCGAAGCGCCGTCGAACGACCCGACGCTCGCGATACGTGCCGAACGCGTTGCGCTCTCGGCCCTCCACGGTGGACGATTCCGTCGATGCCGACCCTCTCGCTGCGCACCTACGTCCCCACGGCCGCGGAGCCCACGCGCCCGACACTGCCTGGCAAAGGACCCACGTGGCTGGTGGCGCCGACCAAGCACGCGAACGAGATCGTGGGCTACGACGGCGACACGATCTCGATTCCCCACTACGAGTCGGGGCGACTGTTCCCCTATTTCCGGGAGACGATCCGGAGCGGTGAATTCGGCAGCCTCGAGCCCATCGACGCGCGCTTCGCCACCGCGGCAGCGCACTACGCGAGCGGAGCGCCGAACGTGGGCGACGCCATCGCCGATCTCTGCGTGACGGGGCGCGAGTCGCTGCGCAGCCTCGGTGTCCGCAACATCGACGACCCGGTGGACTGGGATCGTGTCGAGGAGGCCGCCAAGCATGCGGCGATCCTCCCCGAGACCAAGGCGCGTCGGGCGATCGAGGGACGCCCTCCCCTCGTCGCTCCGAAGGACGCCGACGTCAAGCGTGCGATCGAGCGCGCGAAGAAGGTGCACGCCTACCTCCGCGCCGGAGAGAAGGACCGCGCGGCGCTTCGCCCGGCGCTCGGATGGATCGCCGTGTCGGGAGAGGACGATCTCCCGCTCAGGCCCGTGAACGTCTCCGTCACCGATCACCCTCAGCGCGACGTCGTGCTCCGGGTGTGGGGCCTCGACGTGCCCATTCGCTACGTGCTCGCCGGAACGCCGACGGCGACGAGCAAGAACGTGCTGCTCCTCCATGGCCACAGCTCTCGCATCGAGGAGGTCGAGCACGTGATCACCGGGCTCGTGGGCCTGGGCTACGTGGTGCTCGCGCTCGATCTGCCGACGAACGGCTACTCGGGACAGCTCGATCACAAGCACGTGCTCTTCGCCGAGGACCCTGTGCGCGGCGTTCCGCTCCCGTATGCGAAGGAGCCACGCCGCGTCGACAAGCACTCGTCGCTCTACACGCTGCGGTTCCTGATCGACACGATCCATCACTTCGTGGAGCACGTCTTCGCGCAGCACGGCCTGCCGCCGCGGATCGATCTCGTCGGGGGCGGAAGCCTCGGAGGCAACCTCGGATTGCTCCTCTCGGCGCTCTCTCCGTGGGGTGTTCCGGCGCGCCACGCGTGGGTCGATCCGCGCCTCACCTGGATGAAGCGGATCGCGTCGTGGTCGCCCGCGTGTCTCTGGGACCAACCGGGCTTTGCCGCGGGCGAGCCCCACGGCCGCAGCTACGAGCCCGAGAACGAAGACCGCCGCCGAGACCACATCAACCGCTGGATGAACGTCGACCACATCTGGGTGGTCGTCATCCGACAAGCCGAGCAGTGGTATCGAAAGGGCTGGCCCGACAAGCGACGCGCGATCGCCGAGGGCTGGCTGGCGCGACACGAGACGTACTCACCGCGCTTCCGCCGCTGGCACTGGATCGTGGCCCACGAGCAGGTGAAGTTCAGTCACCAGGATCCCGTGATCGGCCTCGACGGACAAGGCACGCAGCTGCCGGGCTACAGCCTCGTCGGTGGCGAGCTGCTCTTGATGGCCGGCACGGGCGACAACTTCGCCAACACGAACATCGCCGATCGCGTGACGGAGCTCGGCCCGAAGATGCCCGCGAAGGGCCACGCGCTCGTGTGGAAGGACACCGGACACTCCATCCACGACGAGCGCCCCAACGAGCTCGTGAGCGTCCTCGACTCGTTCGTCCGCGGCACCCTCTGAGGCGAGAGCGACGCTCGCGATCACACGAGGAGAGAGAGCTTGCCCGTGCCGTAGCCCGTGATCTCGACCTCGAGGTCGAGCCGCGCCGCGGGCTTCACGAGGAAGGTGCGGAGCGCCTGGGGACACGCCGGGCCCGTCGCCACGGTCGGACCGAGCTTGAGATGCTCGGCGTCGGAGTGGATCGCGTTGAAGAGCGTGGTGGCGATGTTGATGATCTCCTGGTGGTTCTCCAGGATGCTCGGCGGGATGACGCCCTTCTTCACCGCCTCTTCCGCCACCGTCCTCGGGATGAGCGCGAGCGCCGCGCCGGTCAACGAGACGAAGGACCGATCACTGAACGTGAGCGCCTTGGTCTCGCCCGCACGGTTGACGAGTACGCCGATGATGCCCTGATCGGCGAAGCCCGGTTTGGCAGTCGATCTCGCGATGCAGGCTCGACCCAGGAGGTCGGTGAGCATGTGAGAGACGGCCTCGGCGGGCGGGAGCTTCATGACGGGGGTCCGAGCACGGGTGAGAGCGCTGAGGAGAATGACTCGGCGGTGAACGGCTTCGCGATGAGGAAGAGAGCCCCTTCCTGCCGCGCCCGCTCGCGCATCGAGTCCGTTCCTTCGGAGGTCACGAAGCCGAAGCGTACCTTGGGCCCCTGCTGATTCAACGTGGACAGGAGCTCGATGCCGCTCATCTCGGGCATGTTCCAGTCACAGAGCACGAGATCGGGCTTGTCGGCGCGGATCGCGACGAGCGCCTGTGCGCCGTTCTCGGCCTCCTTGATGTCGCGCCGCCATAGCCTGCCTGGCGGAGCGTGCGCGTCACGATCATGCGCATGGCCTTGCTGTCATCGACGATGAGCACCTTCATGGCGACCTCCTCCCGAATGCTGCTCAGGCAGCGCTCTTCACCGTGACTTCGAACGTATCGGCCCCGATGGCGAACCTCTGCACCACCCCCTCCTCCTCCTCGGAGGAGGGACGCTCGTGAGAGACCTTCGGCAGAGACAGTCGGCAGGGCTCCGGGAGCAGCGCCTTCAGGTTTCCGCCGATCATGTTCGCGACCTCCCCCGCGACGTCACGCACCTCGAGATCGTCCGTGGAGTGGGGGTCGACCTCCATGATCTCGCGGGCGAGGCGGGTGGCGAGCGCGGGCGACAGACGCACCGCGACCTTTCCGGTCCATGCTCCGGAGATGGTGACCCAGGCGACCAGGTCGTCATCCGAAGGTGGTGGTGGCGGGCTCGTGGCGGGCCGCGGCTCGGCATAGTCTCCGAGCAGCGACTCGCACACCGCCTGGGTCACCTCGATCACGGACTCGAGCTCGATGGCAGGTTGATCACTCATGGTCCCTCCGATCAGGCGGCGTTCTGGTAAGCGTGGCCACGATCGGCGTGCACGCGGCGGAATGCCTCGTCGATGTTCAACGTCGTCTCCGCGCTCCCGAGGAACAACCATCCATCCCGGGACATGGTTCGGCGGACTTTACCAAGGATCTTCCGCTTGGTGTCCAGATCGAAATAGATGAGGACGTTCCGCAGGAACACGACGTCGAAGCGAGGCATGACGCCCCAGTCCCCAATCAGGTTCAGCTGGCGGAATTCGGTCCACTGCTTGAGCGCGGGCGTGACCTCCCAGTCCAGGCCATGTCGCGTGAAGTACTTGGTGAGGTAGAGGGCCGGCAGGCCTCGGTTCACCTCGAGCTGCCGATAGCGCCCTGCCCGCGCCCGATCGAGCACGTGCTCGGCGAGGTCGGTGGCGACGATGCGGACCTTCCACGAGTCGAGCTGTGGGAAGTTCTCTCGCAGCGTCATCGCGATGGTGTAGGGCTCTTGCCCCGTCGAGCAGGCGGCCGACCAGATGTTGATGGTCCGATCGGCGCGGTTGCGCTCGAGCAGAGTGGGAATGATGGTCGACTTGAGCGCATCGAACGGGTGCGAGTCCCGGAAGAAGCTCGTCTCGTTCGTGGTCATCGCCTCGACGACGCGCGTCGCGAGCGCACCCGAGGGCTGACGCCTGAGCTGCTCGACGAGGGCGGGAATCCCCGAGAGGCCTGCGTCGCGCGCCACCGGCGCCAAGCGGGCCTCGACGAGATACTCCTTCCCTTGCTCGAGCACGATGGCCGAGCGCGAGAGAACGAAGTCTCGGACGAACGCGAAATCGGACTCTTGGAGGGTCATGCGGCCTTCGTGGGAGGCAGGAGTGGATTCATTCGGTCGCTGCGCCCGGCCGTCCCGAGGAATGCGCGGGAGACGGCGGGAGCGAGCTGCGCGAGCGGGAGCACCTCGCGCGCGAGGCCTGCGCGGGCCACGAAGCCCGGCATGCCCCAGACCACGCTGGTCGCTTCGTCCTGGGCGAGGACGGCGCCACCGGCATCGACGATCGCTCGGCTTCCGACCAGCGCGTCTTGACCCATTCCGGTCATGACGACGCCATAGGCCTTGGGGCCGTAGACGCGCGCGACCGATCGGAAGAGGACGTCCGCCGCAGGGCGACAGGAATTCTCGGGCGGCCCCTCGTGGAGGTGGATCTTCACCAGCTCGCCCTGACGGAAGAGCTCCATGTGGAAGCCGCCGGGAGCGATGCGTGCCTGTCCGGGCTCGAGGCGCTCTCCCTCGGCGCCCTCCTTCACCGGCACACCCCCGAGCGCGGTGAGGCGCTCTGCGAGCATCCGTGTGAACACGGGCGGCATGTGCTGCACCAGCACGATGGGAAACGGGAAGGTGCGAGGGATCCCTCGCCAGAAGTCGATGAGGGCGTTGGGGCCGCCCGTGGAGCACCCGATCGCGAGGATCTCGGGGCGCTGCTGGCGTGCTGGCGGAGCGGCCACCACGGGCGGAGGCGTCGCAGGAGGCGCCGAGGCGGTGCGGAGCGGCCGGATGCTCGGCCGCGTCGGGCACACGACCGCGCGGATCTTGCGGACGAGCTCCTCGCGGAGCCCGGCGAGGGCCTCGGCGTAGCTCGAGGCCTGGGCTGGCTTGGTGACGTAGTCGGTGGCGCCGAGCGAGAGGGCCTCGATGGTGACCGTGGCGCCCCGCTCCGTGAGCGTCGAGCACATGATCACCGGCAGAAGAGGCCACTTCGCGCGGATCCGGCGCAGTGTCTCGAGGCCGTCGAGCTCGGGCATCTCGATGTCGAGCACGACCGCGTCGACCTTCGTGGTCTCGAGCCTCGCCAGCGCCTGCACGCCGTTGGCGAGGGTCGCGACCACCTCGAAGTCGGGGTCGCTCTCGAGAGCCTTGGCGAGCGCGCGCCGCACCACGACCGAGTCGTCGGCGAGCAGCACGCGAACCCGGGTGCTCATGGCAAGCCCATGGTGTTGAGCTTGGAGAGCAGCGCGTCGGGGGTGAACGGCTTCATCATGTATTCGTTCGCCCCCGCCTCGAGCGCGGTCTTCACCTGAGACAGCTCGGTCTCGGTGGTGACCATCATGAGGCGCATCTTGTCCAGGTCACGGCGGTTGCGGACCGCCTTGATGAACTCGATGCCGTTCATGCGTGGCATGTTCCAGTCCACGAGCGCCAGGACTGGCATGCTCGGCGCGCTCGCGATGCGCTCGAGCGCCTGCTCACCGTGCTCTGCTTCGAGCACGTCGAAGCCGAGCGACTTGAGCTGCTTGCTGAGAATCGCGCGCATGGCGCGGGAGTCATCGACGACGAGGGCGTGGCTCATGGTTTCCTCGGGTGCGGCAGATCACGTGTGGAACTTGAGGGCTCGCGGTCGCGTCAGACCTTGAACCGACCCACGAGGCCCTGGAGCTCGGAGGCCATGCGGGCGAGCTCGCTGGCGGCGCGATCCGTGTCGGCGGCGCCCGTGGTGGTCTCCGTCGCGGCCTGCGCCACGCCCTGGACGTTCTCCGAGATCTCCGCGCTGCCGCGCGCCGCCGCGACGATGTTGCGGTTCATCTCGTTGGTGGTGGCCGTCTGTTCCTCGACGGCGCTCGCGATCGTGGTCTGGATGTCGCTGATCTGCGTGATGATCGTGCCGATCTGCGAGATGGCGTCGACGGCGCCGCGCGTGTCCGTCTGGATCGTCTCGATCTTCTGGCTGATGTCCTCGGTGGCCTTCGCGGTGGCCTTCGCGAGCTCCTTCACCTCGTTCGCGACGACGGCGAAGCCCTTGCCCGCCTCACCGGCGCGCGCAGCCTCGATGGTCGCGTTGAGGGCGAGGAGGTTCGTCTGCTGGGCGATCGAGGTGATCACCTTGATGACCTTGCCGATGTCGGCGCTGCTCTCGCCGAGCTTGGCGACCGTGGCGTTCGTGCTCTGCGCGGCCCTGACCGCCTGGGAGGCGACGCGCGCCGCTTCGCTCGCGTTCTTGGCGATCTCACGGATGCTCGCCGTCATCTCCTCGGTCGAGGCCGCGACGGTCTGGAGGTTCTTCGAGACGTCGCCGGAGAGGTTGGTGACGACCTTGGCCTGCGTGGCCGTCTCCTCGGCGTTCGCGCTCATCTGCTGGCTCACCGCGGTGAGCTCTTCGCCCGCGGCGGCGAGCGAGGTCGCGTTGGCGCCGATCTGCGTGATGCTCCTGCGGAGGTCGACGAAGAAGCGCTGGAGCTCCTCGCCCATGCGGCCCACGGCGTCGGTGCCCTTCACGTCGATGTTGCGCGTGAGATCGCCGGAAGCAGCCGACGACACCACCGAGAGGATGGAGTCGACCTTCTCGGTGAGCTCGCGCGCGACGGCGCGCTCGCGCTCCTGCGCCTCCGCGAGCTTGCGCTCGTTGTGGATCTTCTCGGTGATGAGCTCCCAGGTGACCATCGCGCCGACGTAGGCGCCTTGTCCGTCACGCACCGCGCTGACGTTGAGCCGCAGCGTCTCGGGACCGACCTGGATGTTCGCGGCGTGCGGGAGGTTCGACGGGTCGCCCAGGAGGCGCCGCTGGTGCATCGGGTTCTTGTGGAAGACATCGACCGACTGGCCGACGATCTGATCCACCCGGACGGGCAGGTACTGCTGGAGCGTCCGCAGCGTGTTGGCCGACGCCGGGTTCTGATAGCGGATGATCAGCTCCCGATCGCAGTACATGAGGTTGATCGGGAGGTTCTCGAGCATCGAGGCCTGACGAGCGACCTCGGCCTCGGAGCGCACCTTCTCGGTGACGATGTCCCAGGTCAGCATCGCGCCGACGTAGGCGCCCTCGTCCTCGATCGCAACGACGCGGAGCTCGAGGTGCTCGGGGCCCACCTGGATGCGGGCCGTGTGAGGCAGGCGCGAGCGATCGCTGAGGAGGCGTCGCTGGTGCGCCGGGTTCTTGTGGAAGATGTCGACCGTGTTGCCGATGAGTTGCTCCGCGCGGATGGGGAGGTACTGCTCGAGTCGGCGCAGGGTCGAGATCGACTGCGCGTTCGCGTAGCGAATGACCATCTCGCGATCGATGACGATCACGTTGATGGGGGCGTTCTCGACCATCGCGCGGTACGCCGTCGCGACGGTGCTCGACATCTTCGGAGCGGCGTCTCGCGCGGGCCCAGCGCCCTTGCGCCCGCGAGGCGTCGCGCCCTCGCGGAGCGCGTTTCCGTTGCCGCTTCCGATCGCATCGTTCGTGTCGGTCATCGTCTTCCCTTTCGCTGGTCCCTTGGCTCGTTGATCTCGTTCGCGGGCCCACTCACCCGCGGCTCACTCGCCCACGGCGCCGGTGGCGCGCGCGGTGTCCATCACGCAGAGCAGCGCGCCCGGGCGCTGCACGACCCAGCGCACCACCTCGGCCGCAGGACCGCGCAGCGTGTGCGGGGGTCGCTCGAGCTTGGCCTCGTCGATCTCGACGACGTCGCCGATGTCGTCGACGAGCAGCGCGACCGCGCCATCGTCGCGACGGAGCACCACGTTCACCGGCTGCGCGTGCTCGTCACGCCTGGGGAGATCGAGGCGCTCGCGCAGATCGAAGGCGGTCACGATCTGACCGCGCAGGTTGATGAGCCCGCGCACGAGCGAGGGGGCCAGGGGCACCCGCGTCATCGGCTGCGTGCGCAGCACCTCTTGTACCTGCCGGACATCGACGCCGAAGAGGTAGCGATCGAGCGTGAACGTGCACATCTGGATGCTCGCCATGGGACGCTCCTCTCAGGCCGCGCGGGCGGTGTGGACGCCGAGGGCGCCCGGTTGGACATCGGCCACGGGGCGAAGCCGCACGAGGCCGATGTCTGCGCTCTGCACGATCGTGGGGACGTCGAGGATCGACGTGACCTTGCCCTGCACGACCGCGCAGCCAGTGCGCGTCCCCGAGCGCGTCGCGCCGTACATCTCGAGCTCCTGCTCGACGATGTCTTCGATCTGCCCGACGACCATGCCCACGAGCTGGCTCTGGTGCGCGCACACGACCACGTGCAGGACCTCCGGATCGTTCCCGGTGTCGCCGGGTAGCCGGATGATCGGCAGCAGCTCGCCGCGGTACTGCACCACCTCGTCGTGACCGCTTCGCTCGATGGTGTCGGAGCGGAGCTCCTCGAGGCGCGCGACCGCATCGAGCGGGATCGCGCTCCGGTCGCCGCTCGGCGCGCGGAACACGAGCAGGCGCTGTGTGGTCGAGGAGCGCTGCGCCTCGGCGTCGGCCGACTCCACCGTGCTCTTGGCGCGCGCCTCGTCGACGAGGCCCGCGCGCTCGGCGATGCCGAGGACGTCGAGGATGAGCGCGATGTGACCGTCACCCATGATCGTCGCCCCCGCGTACACGCCCAGGCCCTTGAGCTCCTTGCCGAGCGGCTTGACGACGATCTCCTCGGTGTCGCTGATGTCGTCAACCACGAGACCGAAGGCGCGGTCGTCGGCCTGGAGCACCACCACGTTCACGTGATCCTCGTCGAGCGGAGCGAGGCCGAGCACGTCGCGCAGGCGCACGAGGGGAAGGAGCTGTCCGCGCAGGCGAAGGACGCGCGTGCCGTGCAGATCGTCGAGCGCGTTCTTGGCTTGCTCGCCCTCGAGGCGGACGAGCTCGAGCAGGTTCACCTGAGGGATCGCGTAGCGGTCGCCGGCCGCGGCCACGACGAGGGCCGGGACGATCGCGAGCGTGAGCGGGATGCGGATGCGCAGCGTGGTCCCTTGGCCCCGGCGGCTCGAGAGATCGATCGTGCCGCCGATGCGCTCGACGTTGGTGCGCACGACGTCCATGCCGACGCCGCGACCCGAGACGTTCGAGACCTTCTCTGCGGTGGAGAAGCCGGGCAGGAAGATGAGCTGCGTGAGCTCGCGCTCGGACATGGCCGCGGCGCGCTCCTTCGTCACGAGGCCGCGGACGATCGCCTTCTCGCGCACGCGGTCGACGTCGATGCCGCCGCCGTCGTCGGAGATCTCGATGTTGACCTTGCCGCCCTCGTGGAACGCGCGCAGGCGCAGCGTGCCATAGCTCGGCTTTCCGCGAGACGAGCGCACCTCGGGGCGCTCGATGCCGTGGTCGGCGCTGTTGCGCACCACGTGCGTGAGCGGATCCTTGATCGCCTCGAGGATGCTGCGATCGAGCTCGGTGTCGGCGCCCTCCATCTCGAGACGGATCTGCTTGCCGCACTGGGCCGAGAGGTCGCGGATGACGCGCGGGTACTTGTTCCAGATGCTGCCGATCGGCTGCATCCGCGTCTTCATGATCCCTTCCTGCAGCTCGGTCGTGACGAGGTTCAGCCGCTGCGAGGTGGCCTGGATGACCGAGTCCTCGAGGTTCGTCGTGACCTGCAGCACCTGATTGCGCGCGAGCACGAGCTCGCCGACGAGGTTCATCAGGCGATCGAGCAGCTGGACGTCGACACGGATGCTCGAGTCGGCGGCGCCGCGCTTGGTCTCGCTGGCCTCCTCCGACTCCTCCTTGCCTGGATGCGCTGCCGGGTGCGCGGGATGAGGGTCGTTGGCCGCGCCGATCGCGGCAGGCGCGACCGACACGTGCGCGCGGACCGGCGCGACGCTCTTGGGAGCGAGGCTCGGCGCCTTGGGCGCAGGCGCGATGCTGCGCGGGGCCACCGTACGCGGCGCAGGCGCGGCGACCGGCGCAGCGACCGGCGTGGCCTCCGTCAGCGCGGTGAGCCGCGCGACGAGCTCGCTCGGATCGCGATCATCCTCCTGACCCGTCGCCTCGATGGCGCGGAGCAGGTGGCGGATCGTGTCCACCATCGCGAGCAGCGCGTTCGTCCGCGGCTGATCGAGCGCGAGCTCTCCGTCCCTCAGCTTGCTGAGGAGGTTCTCGCCCACGTGGGCGATCGCCTCGAGCCTGTGGAACGCGAGGAAGCCGCTCGTCCCCTTCAGCGTGTGGATCGTGCGGAAGATGCTCGCGAGGCGCTCCCGCGAGGTCGGATTCTCCTCGAGCTCCACGAGGAGCTGATCGAGCTGGTCGAGGTTCTCGTAGCTCTCGACCAGGAACTCCTTGACGATGTCGTCGTCGTTCATGCCATCACCCTCTCGGCGCACTCGGCGCGGACGGGCGTTGAGCAAGGGCGATGCCGACGACGGAGCTCGCGAATTCCCTTGGTGTTTTGCGTCCGCGCGTCGATGCCGGGAACGGAGGTGGCGACTCCTTGGCGATCGATGCCAAGCTGCTGGCGGCGCGGGAGCGGTGCTCCGCGGGAGTCACGAGCGGCGCATCGGAGCAGGCCACGACGGCCTCATGTTCCGGCGCGTTCGGCCGATGCAGAGAGGGGAGGACGTATGCGTGCTTTGGTGGTGGACGACGAGCTCGCCACGCGGATCTTGCTGACCGGTCTCGCTCGCGCGAACGGCCTCGAGGTCGTGGCGGCAGCCGATGGGGACGAGGCGTGGGAGCTCTACAAGGCCCGGCCGTTTCCGATGGTGATGACCGACTGGATGATGCCGAAGATGAGCGGCATCGAGCTCACACAGAAGATCCGCGCAGCGCAGACGGCGGACGCGTACACGTACATCCTGGTCATCACGACACTCTCGGCGCGCGAGCACACGCTGCGTGCGTTCGAGGCGGGCGCAGACGACATGCTCTGTAAGCCCGTGGATGCAGAGCAGATCGCGGCGCGCCTGGCGGTGGGCCGCAGGTTCCTCGGCGCCCACGCGCGTCGCGCGGAAGAGGCCTACCTGAGCTCGCTCGAGACGATGCAGGCGGAGCTCGGCCACGAGCACAGCTCGCTGGCCGGCAACCTCTCGGCCCTGTCCAAGCTCTACCGCGGACAGGGCGCGATCGCGCGGGCACGAGCGTTCCTGCGACGCGAGATCGACGTGCTGATCGCGTCCGAAGGCGAGAGGCACCCGCGCGTCGATGCCCTGCGCGCCGAGCTCGCGTCGATGAAGTAGGGGGGCTCGGGCGCGCGCGGGCGCAGGTCCGCGCGGCACGATCGACGAGCACCACGCCCGGAGGAGTCAGTTTTTTCGCGCCTTCGGCGCGGTCGGGGGGAGTCGGCAACTCCCCCCCATTCCCCCCTGCTCGACGCTCCCCAAGCCTCGCTTTCTCGCGCGCTCCTGGGGTTGCTGCGCAACCCCGCCGCGTGGCGTCCCCAACGGCGATTCTTTCTCCCTCTCTCAGTCCTCCGGGCGTCTCCTCGTTGGGAGACGCGTGACCTCCGCGGGAGCGCCCTTCGACGAGGCCCGTGGGGCGGCGAGCCCGCGACGCGATGCAGCGCGCCCCATGCGAGAGAGGCCCAGCGCGAGCCAGGCCTCTCCACGCGAGCGCGCGCGCGATCAGCGGCTCGCGATCACCTCGAAGTGCTCGTTGGGGAGCGTGCGGGCGATCTTCTCGATCGTGACCGTCGTGAGGCGCACGCCACCAGGGACCAGCAGCACGCCTGCGGCGTTCGTCACGGGCGAGGCGAGGATCATGCCCTCGGTGAGCTCGAAGCTCCGCGCGCGACGCGTGGGGCAGCGGGCGACCTCGACGGTGAGGGCCATGCGGGTTCCGTCCTCCGCGACGAAGAAGTACTCGCGGTGCGCGAGGGCGCCGCTGACGTGGACGAGCGGCAAGGGGATCGGCGAGGGGAGGCCGCTCGTGAGCGTCACGCCTTCCTCGGCGTACGACGCCTTCACGCCGCCCATCGCGAGGTTCGCGAGCTCGGCCAGCGTGTCCTCCACGAGCGCGGGATCGGGGTCGGGCCCGAACAGCCCGACTGCGAGCTCGTTCGCCACGTTCTGCTCGACCGAGAGGACGATCCGCAGCTCCACCACGAGGCTCACGCTGGTGAGCGCGATCTCGCGCGCGAGCGCGGGCTGGAATTCGGGGGGCCTGGCGCCGACGGCGAATTCCTTCTGCACGAATTCGCCCACCATGCGACGGATCGTGTCGGCCATGCGGCGATACGCGTTCTTCTCCGCGAGCTCGCGGGGCACGAGCTCGTCGTCGGCGTGGATCACGGTCGGGGCGACGTTCGTGCTGCGCGCGACGACGGCCGCGCCGGCCATGGTGGCCGCGGCCTCGAGCCTGCGCAGGGCGCTCTCGAGCTCGCGAACACGTCCGCGCAGGCGCGTCTCGAGGTGACTGATGCGATCGGCGACGCGAAGCCGCGCGATGAGCTGCTCGCGATCGAGCGGCTTGACCATGTAGTCGTCCGCGCCCGCTGCGAAGGCGGCCTTCATCGCCTCCGGCCCCTCGGTGCCCGACACGAAGAGCACGTAGACGTAGCGCGTGCCGTCCTGTGATCGGACGAGGCGCGTGAGCGCTTCGCCGCTGAGCTCGGGCAGGATGCCATCGGTCACGAGCAAGTTCGGCAGGCGCTCCTTGAGGAGCTCCACGGCCTTTCCGCCGCTCCGCGCGCCGCGTACCGTGTGGCCGAGCGCGGTGATCTGGCGCTCGAGCAGGAGCGCCTGCGCGACCGAGTCTTCGACGACGATGACGTCCATGGGGATCTCCGACGGGAGGTGGTGAGACGAGCTCGAGCGTAGAATCGACGACGAGTGACGAAGGGCTCACGCCGCACGTTGTTCGCAGGCGTGCGCGAGCGCTGCAGCGAGCGAATCGCCGAGCGTGATTGCGTGGCCAGCGAGCTCGAGCGCCCGCTCCACCTCACCGGCCTTGGCGGCCACCTCCACTGCGGTCACGGCCTCGCGCACGGGACGCGCGCCGACGTTCGCGACGCAGCCCTTGAGGGTGTGGGCCACCTTGCGCATGCCCTCGAGATCGCGACGTTCCGTCGCCTGCCCGAGCTCGCAGAAGAGACGACGCGACTCGTCGCGGACGGCCACGAGCACGTCGCGGAAGAGCTGTGCATCGCCGCCCACCCGCTGATCGAGCTCGTCGAGATCGAGGCCCGAGCCGACGTCGCGCAGGGGCGCCGACGGCTTGGGGTGCGGGGCCGTGTTGGCCGCCAGACGCGCAGCGAGCGCCTCCGCCACCTCCGGACGGGAGACGCCGATCGGAGGTGTGGGAACGCCCACGTGCGACGCCAGCGACTTCGCGACCTCCGCGCCGTTCTCCCGGCGGTGGGGCCCGCCCGGAGGCAGGAGCACGTCGAGGATGCCCTTGGAGAGACGCGAGAGGTCCGCCGGCTTCTCGACGACACCGTCCATGCCCGCCCTCAGACACGCCACGCGCTGCTGGCTCGAGGCATGCCCCGTGAAGCCGAGGATGGGCACGTTCACGCCCGCGGTGCGCAGGCGCCGCGCGACCTCCGTGCCGTCGAGGTGCGGCATCTCGACGTCGAGGATGATCAGGTCGTGCTGCACGGCCAGCGCCTGTTCGAGGGCGTCCGTGCCGTCGATCGCGAGATCGACCGTGTGCCCCAAGACGCCGAGGAGCTGGCCACCGACGAGCCGGTTCGACGCGTCGTCGTCCGCGAGCAGGACCCGCAGCGGCGGGACCTCGACGGCCATCTCCTCCGAGGCGCCGACCGCGAGATCGGCGGCGTCGGCGCGGGGCAGCGGCGCCGAGAACCGGAAGGTCGAGCCGCTCCCGTGCCGCGACTCGACGACGAGATCGCCGCGCATGAGACGCGCGAGCTGCCGCGAGATCGAGAGACCCAGGCCGGTCCCTCCGTGACGACGGCTCGTGCTGCGATCGGCCTGACGGTATGGCTCGAAGATGCGCGCGACGCGGTCCTCGGGAATGCCGACGCCGTCGTCCTCCACCTCGATGCTCAGCGAGTCGGTCTCGCCGCTCCAACGGGCGCGGAGCACGACGCGGGTCCGGGTGAACTTGATCGCGTTGGACAGCAAATTGAGGACGATCTGTCGGAGCCGGAGCGAATCGCCGACGAGCGGAGCGGTGAGGTCGTCGGCCACGTCCACCTCGAGGGTGACGTTGCGGTCGCGCGCGCTGCTCTCCACCAGGCGCGCTGCCTCGCGGACCGTGTTGGCCACGTCGAACGCCGCCCGCTCCAGCTCGAGCGCCCCGCTCTCGATCTTCGAGGCGTCGAGCACGTCCGAGATCAGCGCGAGCACGTGCTTGGCCGAGGTGCGCGCGCCCTCCACGTGGCTGCTCTGCGGCGTGGTCAAGCTCGAGCGCGCGAGGAGATCGAGGAAGCCCACGACGGCGTTGAGCGGGGTGCGGAGCTCGTGGCTCAGGGAGGCGAGCAGCTGCGTGCGAGTCTTGAGGGAGGCCTCTCGCTCGTGCTGCTCCGCCTGATCCACGCGCGCACGGACGGCCTGCTCGCGCGCGTCGGCGTCGCGCTGATCGAGCACCGCGCGGGTCAGCTCGACGTCCACGCGGGCCGTCTCGACGTTCACACGCGCCTCCGCGATCGCCGTCACGGCGCGTCTGGCCTGGATGCCGCCCCAGACGAGGGCCACGGTGGTCAACAAGATCGTCACCGCATCGGTCGACCCGACCGCGAGCGACTGTCCTTGCGCGACATGCATCGCGAGCTCGGCCGAGAGCGCGATCGCTCCCGCCACGACGATGACCGTCTCGTCGCGGAAGAAGGCCAGGAACGCGAGCGAAGCGAGCGCCGTCGACGCGAACGCGATGCGACCGCCCGAGACCACGGTGAGCAGGATGGCGAACGTCATCTGCCCCACTGCGGTGGCGATCGTCGTGGCACGGCTGTCGGCATGGAGGCGGGCGAGCATCGTCGGCAAGAGCGTCGCCACCGCGCCGAGCACCACCGCGGCATAGAGGTGCGGGTGCAGGATCGGCCCGTGGCTGTCCCAGCTACGCGCGACGGTCGTCGCCGCGAACGCGATGGCGCCGACCCACTGCAAGACGAAGAGGATCCCCGCCATGCGCTGGACGTCGCGGCGTGTCGCGAGGAGGAGCTCGTTGCGGACCTGCGCCATCGTGGGCGGAATGGACCGCGTCACGCTCGCTCCTGCTCCGGAAGCGGCCGTCACGGTACCGCCCTCTGATCGCAGCCGAAGACGTCGGCGCGCGCGAGCGCGACCGTCTCGGAGGCGCGTCCCGAGAGGAGCGCGCGCAGATGATCGGCGCCTCGGGAGGAGCCGAGCCGTGGTCGCCCGAGCGTGATGCCGCCCGAGAAGCGGAGCACACCGCGCTCGTCGTAGAGCAGCACCTGCCCCGCGGTGTGGACGCCGAAGCGCCGCGCCTCGAGCTCGTCGCGCTCGACCCGCACCTCGACGCCGACGATCTCTCGCGCGCGTCGCACGATCTCGGCGGAGTCGGTGCCCGACTCGACCACCACGTGCGTCGAGACCGGACGGCGCGCGTCCTCGAGCACGTCGTCGAGCACCGACAGCGTTGCGCGCGAGCCGTCGCACACGGAGTGTACGAACACGAGCAGCGTCGGTGTGCCCGATGTCGTCGGGATCCCGGTCTCCGCGGGCCATGCCAGCGGCGCCTCCGCGGCCTCGCCCGGCGTCTCCGAGAAGCGCCAGAGCGCCCCAACCCCGACACCCGTGGCCACGAGCCACACGAGGAGCACCGCGAGCACGCGAGGGTCCGCGAACGCCTCACGGTGCTGAACGCCCGTCTCGATGCCCTCCGAGTATGGACCCATACGAGGGGCTCATCGTTCGGTCCGACCCGGATCCTGAGAGAGCGTGGTGTCGAATGTCCCCCTCAAGGGGTGATGGGCGCCGGCAGCACCTCGACGACGAGCGAGCCTTCACCGTCGATCGTGCGGCAGCGGCCCTCGCGGCACCCGTACGCCTCGACCCGCGCCCGGAGCACGGTCGTTCCCTGCGCACGCGCGAGCACCGGGATCCGCAGCCGTGCCTCGAGTTCTCGGTCGGTGTGCTCGAGCGTGTCGGCGTCGATCGAGAGCAGGCGCCCGCGCACCACCTCGAGGGCTGGCCCGTCGGAGGTGGGCGAGAGCATCCACGGACCGCGAGCGCCCTCGCGCAGGTTCACGTGCGCGACGATCTCGAGCGCATCGCCCACGTGGATGGGGCCTCGAGGCGCCTCGAGCGCGACGTCGATCGCCGCCTGCGGGGCGATCGACGTCTGCGCGCGAGAGCGCATCACGGGCGCCGAGCCCACGACCACGACGAGCGCGAGCGCGAGCGTGATCGCCGCGAGCAGTCTCGGTAGCGCCGTCCAGGGCATGGTCGGGCCATCGTACGCGCGAGCTCCGATCCGCGGTATTCCTGCGCTCGATGAGCCCTCCTTCGTTCCTGGTCCACAAATTCGGAGGCACGAGCGTCGCGGGGGCCGATCGCTACCGCAACGTCGCGCGCATCGTCACGGGCGCGCCCTACCGGAGGGCGCCCGATGGCAGCCTCCGCACGCAGGGCATCGTCGTGTCCGCGATGTCGAAGGTGACCGACGGCCTGCTCGACCTCGTCAGCCGCGCCAAGCAGCGAGACGAGACCTATCCCGCGGCCCTCGAGGCCCTGCTCGCGCGCCATCGCGAGGTGGCGAGCGAGCTCCTCTCGCCAGCCGACGCCGAGCGCTTCGCGTCGATCCTGGCGCGCGACGGTCGCGATCTCGCAGACGTGCTCCGCGGCGTGTGGCTCGGACGCGGCGCCTCCGAGCTCACCGAGGAGCTCGTCTCGGGCTACGGCGAGCTCTGGTCGGCGCAGCTCCTCGCCGCACACCTCGTGGCCGAGGGCCATCCGGCGAGCTGGCTCGACGCGCGTGAGGTCCTCGTGGTCACGAGCCACGAGAGCGGCCCACGCATCGACTGGGCGCTCAGCGAGAAGCGCCTCGGCGACTTCCGACGGCGCCACGCTGCGGAGCTCACGGTGATCACCGGCTTCATCGCCTCCACCCGCGAGGGCGTGCCCACCACGCTCAAGCGCAACGGCTCGGACTTCTCGGGGAGCATCTTCGGTGCGCTCCTCGGCGCCGAGGAGATCGTGATCTGGACCGACGTCGACGGCGTGCTCTCGGCCGATCCACGGCGCGTGCCCGAGGCCGTGGTGCTCGAGGCCATGAGCTACGACGAGGCCTGCGAGCTCGCGTACTTCGGCGCGAAGGTGCTGCACCCCCGCACGATGGAGCCCGCGATCGCGCGCGACATCCCGATCCGCATCAAGAACACGTTCGCGCCCGAGCGCCCCGGCTCGCTCATCGCGTCGCCCACGCGCCTCGAGGGTCTCGCGCGCCGCGCGGTCGCTGGCTTCTCCACCTTCGACGGCATCGCGCTCGTGAACCTCGAGGGCAGCGGGATGATCGGCGTGCCAGGCGTCGCCGAGCGCCTCTTCGGTGCGCTGCGCAACGCGGGCGTGTCGGTGGTGCTCATCTCGCAGGGCAGCTCCGAGCACTCGATCTGCGTCGCCGTGCCCGAGCGTCATGGCGGCATCGCGCGCGAGGTGATCTCCCGCGCGTTCGCCGCGGAGATCGGCGAGGGCCTCGTCCAGCGCGTGGAGCTCGTGCCCGGCCAGACGATCCTCGCCGCCGTGGGCGATCGCATGGCCCACACGCCCGGTGTCGCCGCGACCTTCTTCTCGGCGCTCGCCAAGGCCGGCGTGAGCGTGCGGGCCATCGCGCAGGGCAGCTCCGAGCGCAACATCTCGGCCGTCGTCGATCGCGCCGACTCCACGCGCGCGCTCCGCGCCGTGCACGCGGGCTTCGTGCTGAGCGATCGCGTGCTCTCCGTGGGCCTCGTGGGCCCTGGCCTCGTGGGCAAGGCCCTGCTCGCGCAGCTCGCCGAGCAGGCCCCCGTCCTGCGCGAGACGCTCCGCCTCGATCTCCGCCTGCGCGCGGTCGCCGACAGCAAGCGCATGGTGCTGAGCGAGACCGGTCTCTCCCCGGAGCGCGCGCTGATCGCCCTCGACTCCAGCACCACGCCCCTCGATCTCGACGCGCTCGCCGCGCACGTGCGCGCGCCGCACCTGCCGCACGCGGTGATCGTCGACGCGACGGCGAGCGAGGAGGTCGCGACACGCTACGAGGGCTGGCTCTCGCAGGGCCTGCACGTCGTGACGCCCAACAAGCGCGCCGGCGCAGGCCCGCTCGTGCGGTACCGAGCGCTGCGCGCGCACGAAGCGCGTGGACGCTCCTGGCTCTACGAAGCCACCGTCGGCGCAGGCCTTCCGGTGATCGCGACCCTGCGGGATCTCGTGCGCACGGGCGATCGCGTCGCGAAGATCGAGGGCGTGCTCTCCGGCACGCTCTCGTACGTGTTCAACGTGTGGGACGGTACGCGCCCCTTCTCGGAGGTCGTGCGCGAGGCCAAGGCGCGGGGCTACACCGAGCCCGACCCTCGCGACGATCTCTCGGGCATGGACGTGGCCCGCAAGCTCGTGATCCTCGCGCGTGAGATGGGCGTCGCGATCGAGCTCTCGGACGTGGAGATCGAGAGCCTCGTGCCGGAGGCGCTGCGCGGCGTGAGCGCGAGCGCCTTCCTCGACGCGCTGCCCGAGCACGACGACGCGATGAAGAGCCGCCTCGAGCGGGCGAGCGCCGAGGCCTCGGTGCTCCGCTACGTGGGCGTCGTGAGCGCCGACGGCCGCGCGAAGGTCGCCCTGCTCCCGTATCCGCGGAGCCACGCGTTCGCGGGCCTCGCCGCGACCGACAACGTCATCGCCTTCACGAGCGCGCGCTACGCGAGCCAGCCCCTCGTCGTGCGCGGTCCGGGCGCGGGCCCCGAGGTCACGGCCGGTGGCGTCTTCGCCGATCTCCTGCGCCTCGCGAGCGCGCTCGGCTGACGCGCCACGATCGTACGAACTTCACGGATCGCCCTGTTTCGTGGGCGATCCGTGAGGTCCGAGGCGCGCGGCCGATCGCGTCTCAGCGGCCGTAGCGCGCTGTCGCGCGGCCGATCGCGATCGAGTGCTGCCGCAGCATGAAGCGCGTGAGCGCGCCGGTCGCACCTGCGGGCACGCCGAGCGAGGGCACGTCCACCGCGTACACCGTGACCTCGTAGCGGTGCGGGTCGCCCGGCGGCGGGCAGGGACCGCCGTAGCCGTTCGCGCCGAAGTCCGTGTAGGTCTCCACGGCGCCCTCTGGCATCGCGCTGCCGCTCGCGCCGAGCGGAAGCGACGTGGTGCCCGCGGGCAGATCGACGGCGATCCAGTGGAAGAACCCCACGCCGGTGGGCGCGTCGGGATCGTGCATCACCACCGCGTAGCTCTGCGCGCCCTCGACCGGCGTCCAGCTGAGCGCGAGCGAGCGGTTCTGCCCCTCGCAGCCGAAGCCACCGAACACGCTCTCGAGCGGCACACGATCGCCCTCGAGGCCGCCGATCGTGACGGTGATCGACTCGGGCGCCGTGGTGGGCTCTCGCAGCGTCGCGGCGGCCGCAGTGGTGGTCTCCGGGCAATTCGCCTGCGATCCGCCGCAGCCAGCCAGCGCGACCGCGACGAGAGACGAGACGACGAGGGACGTGTTCGTGACGTTCATGGTGTGTTGTTCCTGGACGCGCGAAGGCGCGTCGCGTGGGGCGCGGATCTACGACCAAACGCGCAGCCTGCCAGCCCCACGTCCGCGCATCACGGCGTGCGGTCGACCACGCGCGCGTCGAGCGCAGCACCGAAGCGGCGGCCGTCGCTCGCGATCACGACGACGCTCGCGTGCACGTCGCGCCCCACCACCTCGTCGGGCGACGCGATCGCGAAGATCGCGAGATCGCCCACCCGCTCGAGCCACTCGTCGCGTGACACGAAGGTCCCCTCGCGCACGGTGATCGGCACGTGCGCGAGCACCACCCCGTCGTCGCGCGTCACGTCGTACACGAGCTCGCTCGGGACGAGCCCTCGCACGCGGACCGACACGTACACGTGCCATCCACCCTGGGGACCGTGCACGAGCTCGAGCTCTCCGCCGCGGACCGGCACCGTCTCGAACGCCTCGAGGCCCGTGCCGAGCTCCACGGCCGCCCCGACGGATCCATCTCGCGCGCTCGCGGCGTCGAGCCCTCCGTCGTGGCCCCCGCACGCGCCCATCGCGAGCACTGCGCCCCCGGTCGCGAGCCACGACACGGCTCTCACGGGACCGTCACCACGAGCTCGTGATCGATCGAACGATCCGCGATCTCGCGGCTCGTGCCGTCCGGCAGCGTCACGCGCAGCTCCGCGACCGAGCCCGCGTGATCGCCGAGCCCGAAGTGCGCCACGCGCTCGCTCTGGCCCAGGAAGTGGCTCGTCTGACCGATCGCGACCGTGCGCAGCGGCGCGCCCGCGCTCTCGCGCATCGTCACGCGCGCGCCCAGGCCCTCGCGGAGCGCGCCGCCCGGCCCACGCACGCGCACGCGCAGCCACGAGGCCTCGCTGCCGCACGTGTTCCGGTAGTAGCGCGGCACGTCCCCGTAGCGCGCGACGAAGAGGTCGAGGTCTCCGTCCGCGTCGGCATCGAGCACCACCACGCCGCGACCTTGACCCCGATCGTCGATGCCCGCGCCCACGGCCACGTCGCGAAAGCGAAACGCTCCTTCGCCGTGGAGGAGCTGCATCGCGTCGGTGTCGTGCGGCGCGAAGTCCCAGCCGTTCGCGACGGCGAGATCGAGCGCGCGATCGTTGTCGTAGTCGAAGAAGGCCGCGCCCCACGCCCAGCCCGCGGCCAGCACGCCCGCCTCGCTCGTCACCTCGGTGAAGCGCCGAGCACCCTCGTTCCGATAGAGCCGATTGCCCCAATCCGGGCCGAATTCCATCCAGATCGAGGTCACGAGCCAGTCGAGATCGCCGTCGTCGTCGAGGTCCGCGAGGCTCATGCCCATCGCGTTCGTCTCGGTGCCCACGCCCGCCGAGCGCGCACCGTCCACGAAGGTCCCGTCGCCGCGACCGAAGAAGAGCCGGCTCGTCCGGAAGTCGCCGTTGATCGCGAGGTCGATCGCGCCGTCGTCGTCGAGGTCCACCATCGACGCCGCGTACACGTACACGCCCGGCATCGCGACGCCGCTCCACGCGTCCTGCATCGAGACGCCCGCGCTGCTCGTCACGTCCTCGAAGTAGCCGGGCATCGCCGGCCCACGGTTGCGGAGCAGACGCGCCATGGAGGGTCCATCGTGCACGCTGTGGAAGCGCCACTCCCCGACGTACAGATCGAGATCGCCGTCGCGGTCGTAGTCGCCGAACGTCACGCTCGATCCGAGCAGCGGACGGCTCGAGGTCAGCGACGCGCCACGCGCGAGCGCCACGTCGTGAAAGCTCCCGCCGTCGTTGAGGAAGAGGTGATGGGACATGCCTCCGACCACCGTCACGTAGAGGTCGAGGTCCCCGTCGCCGTCCACGTCACCGAAGGCCGAGGCCGCCGTGGGCTCGGCGAGCGAGAGGCCGCGCGTGGCCGCTTCGTCGACGAAATGGCCCGTTCCGTCGTTCATGTAGAGCGAGGGCGCACGTCCGATCCGGGTCACGAAGAGATCGTCGTGCCCGTCACCGTTCGCGTCGCCCACGGTCGCACCCGCGAGCGCCCACTCCGCGTCGCAGTGATCGCCAGGCCCATCGTGCGCGGGATCGTCGAAGAGGCAGTCGGGCGCACGGCGATACGGCCCGAACGGATCCGCGAGACCCACCTCGGCGGCCGCCTCCTCGAAGCAGCGCGCCGGCGGCGGTCCCGCGTCGAGGTGCGCATCGAGCTCGGGCGGAAACGGCGCGTCGGGGAACACGAATCGTCCGGTGTCGAGGCCGGGCGCGTCGAGCCCCTCGAGCGTCGCGTCGTTCCGCGCGGCGTCTCGTCGCCCCGCGTCCGCGCGCTCCACCGACGGCGCGCATCCCGGGGCGACGCTCGCGCCGAGCCACACGCAGACCACACAGGCGATCGCACCGACGCGCACCTCGTCATCGTACACGCGCCCACGTCACGATCGCGTCATCGACGAAAGACGCGGCGCTCGTGCCGGGTAGCTCCCGCATGGATCTCGGCGCTCCCCTCCTCGTCCTGGGCTCCGTCACCTTCGTCGTGATGCTCGTCCTCGGGCTCCAGCTCGCGGCCCATCGCCACCGCTGGCGACGCGCGGGATCGACGAGCACGGGCTCGTATCGCGAGGCTCCGCGCCAGCTGCCCGGAGCGGTCGCGATCCGCTGGGACGTGGTGGGCACGGCCGCCCTCGCCTCGGCATGGTCCATCGCCACCGTGCTCTTCGTCGGGGCGGGCGCGCTGCTCTTCCTCATCGTGAGCAGCCAGAGCCAAGGGCCCTTCCTCCTCGGCCTCGGCCTCGCGCTCTTGTCGGGCCTCGGCCTCGTCGGCTCGAACCTGCGCGCGGCCTCGCGCCTGGTGCGCCGACATCCGCGCGCCAGAACGAGCGCGCGGCTCGCCGCGTTCCACGGCTACGCACACCACGCCTACGTGCTGGTCGTCTTCTTCGCGTGGCTCGTCGTGGTCGAGCCAGGCTCGCTCGAGGAGGATCTGCTCGCCATCACTCCGCTCTGCGGCTTCGGCGCGATCGTGGCGGCCTTGCTCCACTGGGCCTCCGCGCGCGTGGAGGGGGGCCCGAACGCTTCGTGGACGTCGGACCCGGAGCCACGAGCACGGCCCACGGCCGGCGCGATCGGAGCGCGCGCGTGAGCGACGACGTCAGCGCGTGCGACGACGCCGACGATGCGGCACCGCCGGCGCAGCGCCACCGCCGCCAGAGAAGTCGTAGGTCTGCGTGCCACCGGTCGAGGGCACGATCTCCTGCGGCATGCCGTTGTAGATGTTGATGATCCACACGCCCGGCTGCCCGATGTTCGACTGGCGACAGAGCGAGAGCACCGCGTCGGTGCGCGAGCCCGGCAGCATGCGCGCGACCTGTCCGTCGCCCGCGTTGAAGCCGGCCTGTGCCGGCGTTCCGCCGCGCCCGCCCGAGCCACCGCTCGCATCCCCCGTCGTCCACTCGCAGCGCGCGTAGCGCAGCTCCACGCGCCAGATGTGATCCTGATCGAGCAGCGCGTTGCTCTCGATCACGAGCTGGAACGTGTTCTGGTGATCGTCGTGCATCCCGTAGTAGCCGACGTTGTGCCAGGTCACGATGACGCGCCCCGGACGGATGTCCCAGTACACGCCGTTGCGCGATGGGCGCCCTCCGCCGCGCGTGTCCACGTCGCCCCAGAACGGCGCGATCATCCGCGTGCCCGCGAGCGGAAACGCCTCGGGCGTGTAGCTGCCCACGGCCTGACCGAAGGTCACGCTCCCGTTGTTGTTCACGAAGAAGCTCGAGAAGCGCTGTCCGAAATAGTCCAGTCCGTTCGGGAACGCGGGGCGCAGATCGATCTCCGCGCTCGAGCCGTCGTCGTTGTAGTCGAGCACGCCGGCGCCGAAGCCCGCCTCGCCACCGAGGCCTGTGATCAGCGGACCGCTCTGGGCGCTGGCGCTCGAGGCGACCGCGAACGAGACGAGCAGCGAGACGAGGACCGCGAGGCGGGTGCGCATACGTGCTCCATGGACGGACGAGCCGCCGCGATGTTCTACGGACCACCCTCCGGAGATGTTCCTTGGCGAGCCGCGGCCCCGATCAGGAGAGCACGCGCGCCCGTCGCGAGGCGAGCCAGGACTGCAGCTCCGTGAGCGAACGTGCGTTCAGCACGTCCTCGGCCGTGAGCCCTGCGCGCCGCGCGATCACGACGCCATGGGCGAGGTGATCGAGCTCGCCCGTCGCGTGCGCGTCGGCCGCGATCGACACGAGCACGCCGCGCGCCTTGGCCATCGCGAGGTGCTCGGCCGAGAGATCGAGGCGATGCGGGCTCCCGTTGAGCTCCACCGCGCAGCCGCTCTGCGCGCACGCCTCGAGGAACGCCTCCATGTCGAAGTCGTTCGGCGGGCGGCCCAGGAGCAAGCGCCCCGTGGGGTGTCCCATCACGTCGGTGCGCGGGTGGCGCGCCGCGCGGATCATGCGCGCCGTGGTCTCCGCCCGTGCGAGCCCGAAGCGACGATGACCGCTCGCCACCACCACCTCGAGGCTCGCGAGATCCTCGTCGCGATAGTCGAGCGCGCCGTCCGCGAGGATGTCGCTCTCCACACCCGTGAGCAGCGTGGGCGCGAGGGGATCGCTCGCGTTCGCGTCGGCGATCTCGCGCTCCTGCGCGCGCAGGCGCTCCACCGTGAGCCCACGCGCGTAGTCCGCGCTCTGGCTGTGCTCGGTGATGCCGAGGTAGGTGAGGCCCGCCCGTCGCGCAGCCTCGCGCATCTCGCGCAAGGTGGCCGAGCCATCCGAGGCGACCGTGTGGTTGTGGAGCGCGCCGCGCAGATCCCCGAGCTCGAGGAGCTTGGGCGTGATCTTGCCGAGGCCCACGAGCGGTACGCCCTCGTCACGACGCTCCGCGGGCGTCGGAGAGAGCTCCATCGCGCGATACACGGCCTCCGCGTCGGCACAGGCGATGGTGCCGTGCGCGCCCGAGAGGCCCAGCTCGCTGAGCGTGAGGCCGCGCGCCTTCGCGTGCGCCACGAGCACGCCGAAGTGCCCCGGTGACGAGGTGTGCACGAGCTCCGCGACGCCCACGTCCTCGGCGCGCGCCGTGTGCACCACGACCTTCGTCCCGTCGAGCCTCGCCCCCGCGACGCCCACCTTCGCGAGCGCCTCCGACGCGGGGCCCACCTCCCCGATCACGAGGATCTCGAGGCGATCGATCGTCTCGTCGCCGCGCACGAGCCCACCGACCGCACGCGCGGAGATCCCCGCGTCGCGCAGCGCGCCGAGCAAGCTCGCCATGCGCTCCATCGCGCCGTCACGGAGGAGCTTGCCCTCGTGCGCGCGAAGCTCGGCGATCGCGCGCGCCACGTTCTCCTGCGTCTTCTTGCCGAAGCCCGAGAGCTCGAGGAGACGGTTCTCCGCGCACGCCTGCTCGAGCTCCGCGAGGCTCGTGATCTCGAGGCCCTTCCACAGCCCGCGGATCTTCGCGGGGCCGAGGCCCTTGATGCGGCGCAGCTCGAAGAGGCCGGGCGGCAGCTTCGCCTCGAGCGCCGTGAGCTCGTCGGGGGTCGCGCCTCCGAGCACGACGCCGATCACCGCGAGCGTGCTGGGCCCGAGGCCACGCACGCGCGCGAGCGCCCCCGAGCCGTGCAGCGCCGCGAGATCGCCCTCGAGCTGCCAGACCGTGCGCGACGCCGCCGCGTAGGTCTTTCCGCGCTGCCCCTCGCCGTCGAGCAGCTCGTGCACGAAGGCCAGGCGCGAGAGCACGTCGGCCACGGTGCGCTTGTCGGTCATGCCGAGGGATAGCCCGCCTCGGCGCGCGTGCCCGTGCCGTCGCGGATCGTTCAGCCCGCGAGGTGCTTCCAGCGCTTCAGGTCCACCATCGTGTCGAGGATGCTCTGGCGGATCGGGCGGAACGAGAGGCCGAGCTCGCGCTCGATCTTGCCGTGATCGAAGCGCGGCACCCGTCCCACGTGGGTGCGCAGGTACGAGCCGATCCCGCTCGGCTGGAAGTGGCTCGTGAGCTTCACGAGCACGTCGCCGACCGCGTGATCCATCCCCATCGACGGAAGCTTGGTGCCCTGGCCGTAGCCGTGCTCGCGGAGCAGGCCCACGACCTCGCGCATGCTGATCGTCTCGGCCGCGCAGAGGTAGCGGCCCTTGGCCGAGGAGGTCTCGAGCGCGAGCTGGTGCGCGCGCGCCACGTCGCGCACGTCCACCATGCCCCACGTGAGGCTCATGATGCCGGGATAGACGCCCTTGAGCATGTCCACGAAGATCTGGTTGCTCGCGTTGAGCGAGGGCGCGATCGAGGGCCCGATCACCACGAAGGGGTTGATCACGACGAGGTCGAAGCGCGTCTTCTCCGCCTCGACGATGCGCCAGCCCTCCTTCTCGGCGAGCGTCTTCGAGAGGTAATAGGGGTTGCGCGTGAGCGTCGACTTCACGTTCCAGTCGGCCTCGGTCAGCACGTGATCCGAGCCCGGCTCGTCGGTGATCGCCGCCATCGACGAGGTGAGCACCACGCGCTGCACGCCCCCGGCCCGGTGCGCCGCCATGAGCACGTTGCGCGTGCCCTGCACCGCAGGATCGACGAGGTCGCGCTGCGGATCGGCCACGTTCATCGAGTAGGGGCTCGCCGTGTGCACCACGTGCGTCACGCCCTTCATCGGCGCGTCGTACGCGCCCTCGGCGAGCAGCTCCGCCGACACGAGCTCGAGTCGTTCGGCCGCGCCCGGCAGCGCCCGCAGCTGCTCGGTCCCCTTCTCCACCGAGCGCACGGTGCCCCGCACCCGATAGCCCGCCGCGAGCAGGTCCGAGATGAGCTGCGTCGCGATGAAGCCGTTGGCGCCGGTGACGAGGATGGGGGCGGTCGTGACGGGAGAGGGCATGGACGAGCTCCGGCGCGCGGGGGCCGCGCGTGAACGAGTTGAACTAGAATGATGTAACGAGTTCAATCGGTCAAGTCGGTCGAGCGGGTCCGTGCTAGGGTCCGGGCCATGGCGCGACGTCCCGAGACGCGACAAGCCCCTCGAGCAGCCCCTCGAACGGCCCCTCGAACAGCCCCTCGAGCAGCCGAGAGCCCGGCACGTGCGGCGCGCTCGGCCGCGACGAGGGCGCGGGTGGTCGAGGAGGCCACGCGTCTCTTCTCGCTCTACGGCTTCCGGCGCACCTCGGTCGACGAGATCGCGGCCGCCGCGCAGCTCGCCAAGCCCACGCTCTACGCCTACTTCCCCGACAAGGACGCCATCCTCGCGGCCGTGGTGGAGGCGGTGCTCGGCTGCATCCTCACGACGGCACGCGAGGCCGCGGCCACGCCGGGCCCGATCGAGGCGCGCCTCTCCGCGGTGCTCTCCGCGAAGTTCACGTACCTCTTCGGCCTCGTCGATCGATCACCCCACGCGAGCGAGCTCCTCGGCTCGGGCAGCCGCGTGGGCGCCGCGCAGGTCGAGGCCACCGACAAGGACTTCGCGACGATCGTGCGCCGCCTCGTCGAGGCGGCCGACGAGGCGGGCGAGCTCGATCTGTCGCGCGCAGGCCTCACCTCGCGTCGCCTCACCGAGGCGCTCCTGCGCGCCGGGCACGGCGCGGCCTATCACACCAGGACCCCGGAGGAGCACGCCAAGCACCTCGGCGAGCTCGTGACCCTTGTCGTCGCAGGCTGCCGCCCCGGCTGAGGGCGCACGCAGCGCCCCTCACGAGCGCGAGCTCGCCTCACTCCATGAAGCACGCGATGCCGCCCTCGGCGTCAGAGGCCACGAGGTCGGTCGTGGTGCCGCGCCACGCGAGGCCCGTGACCTCCGCGGGCATCGACGCGAACGCGAGCGGCTTGTTCGACTTCTTCGGCTCCCACACGAAGATCGAGCCGTCCTGGCTCGCGCTCGCGAGCAGGCCCTTCCTCGGGTGGAACGCGAGCTTCGTGATCGGCTTGCCGTGCCCCGCGAGCTGGATCGGCGTCGTGCCCTCGGGGCCCTTGCCCGTGAAGGTCCACACGATGCCCGTCGCGTCGCCGCCCGTGGCGAGCAAGGTCCCCGAGGCATCCCACGCGAGCGCCTTGGGCTTGCCCGGATAGCCGCTCATCTCGGAGTCGTTGGCCGTCGCGAGACGCCAGAAGTGCACCGCGCAGTCCTGCGTGCCGCAGGCCACGACCTTCTCGTCGGGGCTCCAGGCGATCGAGATCAGCGAGCCCTTCCACGCGAGGTACTTCGCGCGCGCGCCGGTCGCGGGCCGATACGTGCGGAGGGCCCCGTACGACGCGATCGCGAGCTCTGTGCCCTTCTTGTTCCACGCCATGCCCGCGATGGTCGCGGGCGCGGCCTCGATGCGATGGAGGAGCTGGCCCGTCGCGTCGACGAAGCGGAGCACCTTGCCCGAGGCCATCGCGAAGAGCTTGCCGTCCGGCGCGAACGACAGGTGCTCGACCCAGGCGCGCGGCTCGCCCTCGATCACGGCGCGCTCCACGCCGGTGCTCGCGTCCCAGAGGCGCGCCTTGCCATCGTTGCCGCCCGAGACGCCCAGCCCCGCCGCGAGATCGATCGCCTGCACGCCCTCCACATGCATCTCGCGACCGAAGCGCAGCGCGCCCGTCGTCCCGTCGAGGACCGTGAGGCCCCCTGCGCCGTTGCCCACGGCCACGTGCGCGCCGTCAACCGACACCGCGAGGCACGTCGCGTAGTCGGCCGCGTCGCCGCGGTAGCGATAGCGGAGATCGTCCATGGCGCCCGCTCCTACCACGCGCCGCGGCGGCGTTGCGCGCATCGCATCGCGGTCACAGTCACCCTTGGGTTGCTCTTGCAACACGCTTGCGATAATCAGCAGGCCTCATGTCGCCCAGCCTGCGCCGGTCCCGCGCGTCGTCGCCCCTCGGGCGCGCGCGCTGGCTCGCGCTCGCGTGGGCGCTCGGCGCCCAGCCCGCCAGCGCGCAAGACGCAGCGCCAGACGCACCCGACACGCCGAGCGCGCACGACACACCTGATGCGCCGCCCGATTCGCCGCCGGCCGCGCCCGTGCTCGTGCCGCCGCGGCTCGTCGAGGCCAGCGCACCGGCGTACCCCGAGGATCGCGAGGACGAGCTCGTCGAGCCCACGGTGCTCGTGCACTGCGTGGTCGACGTCGACGGGAGCGTCAGCACGGCCCACGCCGAGACGCCGCACGACGAGGCGTTCGACCGCGCGGCGGTGGAGTCGGTGCTCACGTGGCGCTTCGAGCCCGCCACGCGCGGTGGCACGCCGATCCGCGCCGCGGTGCGCGTGAGCGTGCGCTTCGAGTCACCCATCCCGCACTTCGATCTGGCGGGCTCCCACCACGCGTATGGCGAGGGCGAGGAAGCCCACAACACCGGCGAGCCACACGTCGATGCGCATGGCGAGCACGGCGAAGAGGCTGCTCACGACCAAGCCCCGCACGGCGAGGAGGGCCCGCAAGGCGAGGAGGAGGAGCACGGCGAAGAGGGAGAGCACGGCGCGGAGGGCGACGCCCCCGAGCCGGGCGCCCCCGGCCAGAGCGAGTCCGAAGGCCCGATCACCGAGTCGACCGCGAGCTACTCGGCGACGGCGGTCGTCGATCCCCTCCGCGAGGCCCGCGCGCCCCGTGCCTCGTCCACCTACGAGCTCGACCGCAGCGTGCTCGAGCTCGCGCCCCACCGCGACACGAGCGACATGCTCAACGTCGCGCCGGGTCTCTTCGCGACGCGCGCCGAGGGCGACGCCGTGGCGCCTCGCATCTTCCTTCGCGGCTTCGACGCGGAGCACGGACAGGACATCGCGTTCTCCGCAGGCGGTGTGCCCATCAACCAGCCCTCGCATCTCCACGGACAGGGCTACGCCGATCTGGGCTTCGTCATCCCCGAGACCGTGCGCAGCGTGCGCGTGACCGAGGGTGTCTACGACCCGAGCCAGGGCGACTTCGCCACGGCGGGATCCATCGACTTCGATCTCGGCGTGGCGCGGCGCGGCGTTCGCCTCTCGGCCTCGTATGGCATGTTCGACTCGCTCCGTGGTCTCGTGCTCTGGGCGCCTCCGGGGGAGCGCGAAGAGACCTTCGCGGCCGTGACCTATCGCCGCACGGGCGGCTATGGCACGAACCGAGAGGGGCAGTCCGGGGGCTTCCTCGGACAGGTGGTCTGGGGCGACGAGCACGTGCGCTTCCGCTTGCTCGCGGCCGTGCAGGCGGCGCGCGCCGGCATCGGCGGCGTGCTCCGGCGTGACGACGTGAACGCCGGGCTCGTCGACTTCTATGGCACCTATCCGGTGGCCGCCGCACAGGGCCAGTCGGCCTTCTCGATTCGGGCCTTGGCCGCGGGCGCCGTGGAGCTCCGCGGGCAGAACGGCAGCTTCGGCGAGCTCTCGATCTTCGGGGGATGGACCGGATTCCGCTACCAGGCCAACTACACGGGATACACCGAGATCTCTCGCTACGATCCCACGTGGCGCGGCCGCGGTGACATCGTCGAGCAGCGCGACGAGGCCTTCTCCGCGGGGCTCCGGGCCCGCTATCACACCGAGCGATTCACCGCGTTCGACTGGCTCTCTGGCTTCGTCGAGCTCGGCGTGCAGGGGCGGGTCGATCTGCGCAGTCAGAGCCAGAATCTGCTCCAGGCGCCGCTCAACCAGACCTGGGACCAGCGCGTGGATGCCAGTGTCCAGGGCGCCGATCTCGGGGCCTACGTGGATGCGGATCTGCACTTCGGAGACCACGTGCGCGTGCGCGGTGGGGCGCGGGCCGACTTCCTCTACTACGGAGTCGACGATCGACTCGGCAATTTCATCCCGCGCTTCCGGCGCGACAGCTACCTCCTCGGATTCCGCCGCTCGGCGGCGGGTGTGGCGATGGGCCCGCGCGCGAGCGTCGAGTGGACACCGATCCGCGAATTGACCCTCTCGGTCGCGTACGGAGAGGGCTATCGCTCGCCGCAAGCGCGTCAATTGCAAGATGGCGAGTCCGCACCGTATGCGAAGGTGTGGTCCGGCGATGTCGGCGCGCGTCTGCGGGTGGGCGAGCACGACGAGCTCACCGCGTCGGTCTCGGGCTTCGTGACGGCGCTCTCGCGCGACATCGCCTTCGATCCGAGCGAGGGGCGCCTCGAGCCCCTCGGCCCCTCCACGCGCATCGGCGTGGCGGCGCAGCTGCGCGCGCAGCCCTGGCCCTTCCTCACCGGACAGGTCTCGGTCACGTACGTGCACGCCACGCTCGACGCGCCGCCGGTGCCCACGATCGAAGAGCCTTATCCGCCTTACCAGCCAGGGCAGCTCCTGCCGTATGTGGCGCCCTTCGTGCTCCGTGCGGACCTCGGCGCGAGAGAGCGTCTGTTCGATCTCGACGGCACGCCGTTCCGAGGGCACCTCGGCGCGGGTGTCTCGGTGCTCTCGTCGAGGCCCCTTCCGTATGGAGAGCGCTCGGAGCCCGTGGGCCTCCTCGACGCGAGCGCAGGGGTGGAGTGGCACGGCATCGAGCTCTCGGTGGACATCTACAACCTCACCGACAGTCGCTATGCCGCCGTGGAGTACGCGTTCGCCTCGGACTGGCAGGATCCGTCGTTCCAGAACCAGTCCGAGGGCCTCACTTCGCGTCTTCCTGCGCGTCACTTCGCCGCCGGACAGCCCTTCACGCTGCTCGTGCAGCTCGGAGCCCAGATCCCATGACGCGACGACGCTGCACGCACGAGCTCGTCCTCGCCTCGCTCACCGCGACGCTCGTGACGAGCTGCGGCGACACGGGACAGACACGCACGAGCTTCCCGCTGGCCGCCGCCGGCACCGCTGCCGAGCCCGTCACCGTGGGTGATTGGGACGTGACCGTGCGAGAGGCGCGACTGGCCTTCGGGCCCGTGTACCTCTGCTCGGCCCAGAACGCGGGCCTCGACTCCTGTGCGCGGGCAGCGGCCGAGCACCTCGGCGCCACCAGCTTCGACGCGCTCTCCCCCACGCCCACGCCGATGGGCACGTTGAACGCGACGACCGGCGTCACCGTGCTCTCGGGCATGTGGGACTACGGGCGCAGCTGGCGCTTGTCCGAGACCGAGCCTCGGCCGCTGGCAGGCGCGGTGGACGGTGCGCACTCGGCCGTGATCGAGCTCGTGGCCATGCATCACGGCGATGGTGTCGAGCGCGTCTATCGCTTCGTGCTCGACGTGGATGGCGGCACGCAGCCGAGCGGCAGCACGGCGACGCGCGCACGCCTCACGGCGCACGAGATCACGGCGCACGAGCCCGGCCTCGTCGTGCGCTTCGATCCCACGCTCTGGGCGTCGATGATCGACTACGACGCGCTCGCGATGCTCGAGGCGCCGAGCCCCGGCGCCCCGATCGACGTACCCGCCGACGACATGGCGTCGAGCGCGCTCCAGACGGCCCTCACCGTCACTGCGCTTCCCTCCTTCGAGTGGCAGCCCACCGACTGACCTCCTCCGGCTCTGGTCCGGAGGCCTCGTTCCGTCCTCTACACGCAACGGAGATACAAGTGAATCATTTGCGTATCAAGACCCGCCGAGTCGTCCTCGGCGCCCTCGCGGCCGCGCTCGCAGGCTGCGGCGGCTCGGGCAGCCCCAACGGTGATCTCACGGTGGCCATCCAGGCCGAGGACACGATCACGGAGGGGCTCAGCGCGGGCACCGCGGAGGAGCAGATCGTCGACGGCTGGAACGTCACGTTCGACAAGTACGTGACGACCTTCGGCGAGCTCCACCTCACGTCGATGGCGGGGGGCGCCTCCGTGGTGACGGCGATGGACCTGGTGGTGGACCTCACGACGATCCCGGAGACGGGGCGCGTGGTTCGCACAGGTCCCCTCGCGGAGGGCCGCTATGCGTTCGAGTACTCCATGCCGGTCGCCACGGCGGGCATGACGCGGGACACGTCGGTGTCCCAGGCCGACTTCGATCGCATGGTCGCCGAGGGCTGTAGCTATCTGATCGCGGGGACGGCCGAGAACGGCACGCGCACGATCACGTTCGACGTGTGTCTGGACGCCGAAGCGGACTACGCGTGCTCCTCGACCGACGGCATGGAGGGCATCGTGGTGTCGGCGGGCTCGAGCACCGCGTTCATGACGGTGCACGGTGATCACCTCTTCTTCAACGGCTTCCCCGCAGGCGACGAGGCGGTCGTGACGCGACGTGCGGGCTGGCTCGCCCTCGTGGACGACGCGACGGGCGCCGACGGGACGGTCGACAACGCCGATCTCGAGGGCACACCCATCTCGATCCTCCCCGCGAGCGACTACGCGCTCACCGGGGCTCCCACGGTGGAGGGCATGGCGATCACCAACATGTCGCTCTACGCCCGCGCGCAGCTCCAGACGCAAGGTCACCTCAACGGCGAAGGCGAGTGCCTCGCCAACGGCGTCGGCCACATGCACCTCGATCGCGGGCTCTGATCGGAGGACCGGCCGCGCGGCGCGCTCGCGGGCTCGTACTGCGCGACGCGATCGCGTCGGCGTGCGACCCTGAGCGCACGAACGATGGCGAGAGCTCCGAGCAAGCCGAGCAAGCCGCGAGAGGCCAGGGCCGCGACGCGGGGTGGCGCGCAGAAGACGGCCGAGGTCGCGCCGCGACGTCGAGACGCGGAGGCCACGCGCGAGCGCATCCAGGACGCGGCCCTCACGCTCATTCGCAAGAAGGGCTTCGACGCGACGACGATGCGAGAGATCGCGACGAACGCGCACGTCTCGCTCGGGCTCGCGTACCACTACTTCGAGAACAAAGAGGCGCTCGCGCTCGCGTTCTACGGCGATCACATCGCGCGGCACGACACCGAGACGCGCAAGGCGCTCGCGAGCCGCGAGGGCCTCGCGGAGCGCATCGAGGCGGCGTTGCTCGTGGGCATCGACGTGCGTTCCGCCGATCGGCCGGTGCTGCTCGTCATGGCGCGCACGGTGCTCGACGCCAAGAACCCCATCTCGCTCTTCTCGAAGGAGACCGAGACGCTCCGTGCGCGCTCGATCGCCTTGTTTCGAGAGGTGGCGGAGGTGCCCGAGCTCGACGACTCGCTCAAGGAGCCGATGGCGCTCGCGCTCTGGGCGCTGCACCTCGGGGTGCTCCTGCGCTTCGTGCACGACGAGTCGCCGGGCCAGAAGGAGACCCGCCTCCTCGCGGAGGGCAGCGCGCGTCTCGCTGCGGAGATCGCGACGATACTGAGCCTTCCACTGCTCTCGGGCCTTCGCGAGGACGTGATCGGCGTGATGCGCCAAGGCGGGCTCTTGCGCGAAGGTCCGAGCCCCACCGAACCTCCGAGCGAGCCCCATGGTACAACGCCGCGCGATGCGCCCCTCGATCCCGACGACGCTCCTCTGGACCCTGCTCGCGCTGGGCGCGAGCGCCTGTAGCGGCCGCAGCTCGACGCCGCCGCCCACCGTGACCGCCGAGCCGCCGGCGATCCCCGCGGATCAGGTGCTCGTGAGCGCGTCGGCGGCGAGCACGGCCGCGGGCGCGACCGTCACCGGAGGCGGCGCGATGCTCGGCCGCACGCCGTTCACGACGCAGGTGCCGGTGCCCAGGCCGCGTCCCGGCGAAACGCAGACCTTCGAATTCACCTTCCAGCTCCCGGGCTATCAGACGCAGACGATCACGGCATCGCCCGTGAACAACACGCTGACGCTCAACGTGCTGATGCAGCCCGATCAGGGCCTGGGCGCGCCGCCGACGACGGCCACGACACCGACCACGCCGACGACACCGACCACGCCGACGACACCCACGACACCCACGACACCGACCACGCCGGGCGGCGCGCGCGCGATCACCGTGCGCGGTCGCGGCGGCGGACGCATCCCCGACATGGGCACCGCCACCGGCTCGGCGCACGTGGACGTGAACTGCGTGATCGGGGATCTCGACGTCACCCTCGCGGGCACGCACACCTTCTTCTCGGACCTCGTGATCACGCTCGTCGGCCCGGACGGACAGCGCTACCAGCTCCAGAACCACTCGCGCGGCAATCCTTTCAGCCGGCACAGCGTGCGCCGCGCGGTGGGCCACACCTCCGGCGGCGACTGGCAGCTCATCGTGCGCGACGACGTGCGGGCCGACATGGGCGAGCTCCGCGGCTGGACGATGGAGCTCCAGTGCCAGTGATCGCGCGCTGACGAGCACCGCTCACGAGGCGCGCGGAGCCTCGGCGGTGGGCCGTCGGTCTCTCGCCACCGCGTGCCGCGCTGTCAGAGGTCGACGCGGCGCAGGAGCGCGTCCACGTAGACCTCGCAGGGCTGACCTTGCTGTCCGCGATAGCGGCGCACGCCGAGCCCCGTGAAGCGGGCGGCGTCGCGACGGGTCACCATGAAGTGGTTGGTCGGCGGATCGGCGCCACGCCAATTGGCGAGCGAGGAGTCACCGTAGATCTCGTCACGCTCGGTGATCGTGATCGTCCAGTCGGGGAAGTACGCGGAATTGAGCAGGTGCATCACCATGCGGCGGCTGCCCGGCACGCCGTGGATGGGCGCGATGAACGAGTCGACGTAGCCCGTGGCTTGATCGTCGCCGCACGTCGCGGCGCGCACGCGTGTCTGGAACACGTACATGCCCGGACCGAGGAAGGTCTGCTGGGTGTCGGGCACGGTCGCGGGGGTGGCTGGGACCGAGTCGGCCGGCGCGGTCTGGGCGGCGGTCAGGCTCGTGACGGAGAGAACGGTCGCGGTCGCTGCCGCGGTGAGGAGTCCACGCATCGAGCTCATCGTACCTCGGGCGTTCGTACGTGCGGGAGCGTGGACGTTACGAGGCGGCCGAGATTCACCGCGCTCGTCGGGGGGCTCAGCGCGCGATGGCCCAGTCCACGTCGGGGCGGATCTCGAGGTGCACGTGGTTCGCGTGGCGGTCGTCGTGGTGCGGCGTGATCACGATCTGGAACAGGCCCTCTTGGACGCCGCGACACACGAGCGCGCGGACGCGAGCCTGCTCCGCGGACTCGTCATAGTGAGCACATGGATCGGCCCCGCGCGAGCGTGAGGTCCAGCCGTCGAGGATCGTGAAGCGGCTTCCGTCGGGTCTCACGAGCGCGAGCACATCGATCGCCAGCGCGTGCGCGTGACCGCTCACGCGCCCCGTCGCTGCGACGCGCGCGTGCGGACGCAGCACCGAGACGTGCTCGATCGCCTCGAAGCCCGCCTCGTGCACCCAGCGGGCCCACACGCGGAGCGCGAGGACGAGACGGCAGTCGAAGACGGCCTCGAAGCGAGGGTCGTGAGGCGCGGGACCGCCACGCGCGCGCGGCGCGGCGCCCTGCGTGCGGATCGCGACCCCGTCCCCGATGGGACCGCGCAGGCGCACGGGCTCGCCGACCCCAGCCACGGAGCCGATCGACTCGAACGGAACGGAGGCGTCGCGGAGCAGCTGCTCGCACTGCGATGACTCGAGCGCCCCGAGCGCGCGGCCTCCGCGAGGCACGGCGGGGATCGCGACCATCCGAGGCGCCAGGGCGAGCGTGCAGTCCTCGCCGACGTCGAGCGTCTCGCGCGCCTGACCGTGCACCAGCGAGCTCGTCACGAGCACGCACGCGAGCAGAGAGACCGAGATCGAGTGGCGGTACGGAGCTCGGGGACCGAGCCCCCGACGCGCGCGCAGACCTCGAGCCCAGGCGAGCCGACCGACCATCCGGAGATCGTGGCAGGAGGCAGCCCGGAGGCGCCAAGAACCGCGGAGCGACCCTTCGTGCGACGCGCGCGATCGGGGCTGAAATACGGGGCGCGGGCCTCGCGTAGGGCACCGTGAACGTCGCTGCCGACCCTGCTGGGCGCGACGAAGGAGGTCTCATGCTCGCCCGTCCGCGCGCGGCCCGCGCCGTGCTCACGTCCGTCGTTCTCGCTGCGCCGCTCGCTGCCGGCCTCGTGCTGCACGAGCCCTCCCCTGCGCTCGCCGACGAGCGCGTGGGCTTCGGACAGAGCGTCGTCGTCGGCACCAACGAGGTCGTGGACGCGGCCACGTCGTTCGGTGGCGACGTCAGCGTCGACGGAGAGGTCCGCGGCGACGTCACGAGCTTCGGCGGCGCCATCGTGCTCGGCCCGCATGCCCACGTGCACGGCGACGTGGCCACGATGGGCGGCGCGCTCGCACGCTCACCGGGGGCGATCATCGACGGATCGATCGCGCTCTTCGGCGGCGCCGACTCGAGCGGCGGCTGGCAGCCCGCTCCGGGCCCGCGCTGGGAAGGTTTCTCTGGTCACCACGGTTCGCACCACCGCTCGCATCACGACGGTGGCTTGGCAGAAGGAGCCCGCACCATGTTCGAGAGTCTCGTGGCCCATGGTCTCTTGTTCCTGCTCGCGCTCGTGCTCTCGGGGCTGTTCCCGGAGCGCATGACCGCCCTGCACAAGGCGATCATCCGCGAGCCGATGCGCTCGGGCGCGCTCGGCATGGGCAGCTATGTCGCTGCCATCGTGCTCATCATCGCGCTCACCATCACGGTGCTCGGCATCCCCGCCGCGGTCGTGCTCGCGTTCGGCATGCCCATCGCCACGTACGTCGGCCTCGCGGCCTGCGCGACGGTGCTGGGCGCGGCGATCCCGAGCGAGAGGCTCACCGACCGCCCCATCCTCCGCCTCGCCGCGGGCGTCGGAGTGCTCTTCATCGCGTCGCTCGTGCCCTTCGTCGGTCCCATCCTCGTCGCGATCACCGCATGCATCGGCGTGGGCGCCCTGGTCCGCACACGCTTCCGCACCGAGGCCCCGCGTGATCTCGCGGTGCCCTCGGGCGCGGCCTACCGCTGACGCGCGGTCACGCGCTCACGACGTGGTCGCCTCGCGACGACCACGCGATCACGACACGGGCCCGCCGGCGTTCTGCCGCGCGGGCCCGGGTCGTTCGAACCGCGGATCGCCCACGAATCAGGGCGTTTTCGCCGATCGCAGCGCGGCGCTACGCGAGCTCGATGCCCGGGCCGGGATCCGCCACGATCGTGCGGAGCACGCCCTGCGTCTGCCCCAGCGTCGCGGCCACGTGCTCCACGTCCTTCGCGCGGCAGAGCGCCTTCACGTGCGGGCCCGCGTCCATCGTCGCGTACACACCGACGCCCTCGACGTCGCGCAGGCGACGCACGGTGCCGAGCGCGGCGAGCGAGCCAGGCTGGAAGTAGAGCGTGAAGGGGCTCGAGGCGAACGCGAGCGCGTGCATCGCGGTGAAGCTCTGCTCGGTGGCCTCGCCGAGCATGGCGAGGTCCTGCTTGGAGAGCCCCTCGCGGATGCGCGCCGCGATGAGCGGAGACTTCTCGACCCACGCCTCGTAGTAGGGCGAGGTGCGACGCGAGATGCCCATTCCGTCGCGCGAGCTGACGTCCTTGCGACCCTCGGTGATCACGGCCACGACGAGGCGCAGGTCCCAGTGATCGGGGCCGAAGAGGGGGTACGCCGCGAGCGAGTCGTCGCCGGGCGTGCCCGCAGGCAGCTCCACGAAGCCACCGAAGATCGAGCGCGCCGCAGACGCGCTCGCGCGGCGCGCGAGGATCGAGGCGCGCCGATCGTCGCGGGGCAGGCCATAGGCAGCGCGGGCCGCGGCCGCCAGCGCCGCGAAGCCCGACGCGCTCGAGGCCAGGCCGCTCGCGGTCGGAAAGAAATTGCGGCTCGCCACGCGCGCGTGCGTCTTGTCGTGCGCCTCGGCGCGGATCTCCGCGAGCATCGTCGAGACGCGCACCGACTCTTTGTCGCTCGCGCGCGCACCGTCGAGCTCGAACACGTCGTGATCGAGCGAGGGCTCGAGCGTGACGGTGGTCTCGGTGCGCATCGGCGCGAGCGTCATCGACACGCTCGGCACCGCCGGCAGGTTGAGCGCCTCGTCGCTCTTTCCCCAGTACTTGGCGAGCGCGATGTTCGCGCGTGCGACGACCGTGGCCCTTCCACTCATGCTCTCTCCGTGTTCTCGGGCCGCGCGGGCCCGATCGTGGTCTCGAAGGCCTCGTGTCCCCTCGAGGCGAGCGCCTCGCGCACCCGCGCGCGATCGCTCGCCTCGGCGAGCGCGATCATGCAGCCGCCACCGCCACCGCCCGTGAGCTTGGCGCCGAGCGCGCCGGCCTCCTTGGCGCAGGCGCACATCGCGTCGAGCGTCGGCGTCGAGACGCCCCAGCCCGCCAGGAGCGACTGGCAACGATCGAAGCAAGCGCCGAGCGCGCCCAGATCGCCCCGAGCGAGCGCGGCCTCCCCCATGGCCACGACCTCGCGGAACGCCGCGAGCGTGCGCTCGAACGCCTGTGGATCGGCCGTCTTTCGCAGAGCGACGCCCGCGACGGTCTCCTTGGTGGAGCCAGGTGCGCCGCTGTGCGCGACGACGAGCGAGAGAGTGCGTGCGCCCGTGATCGGGCGCAGAGCGGGCTCGCCAGGAGGCGGGTTGCGGAGGTAGCGCGCGAGCCCCCCCGAGAGCGCGAGCGCGGTGTCGATCCCGGACGGATTTCCGTGGAACACGCGCTCCCAGGCGAGCGCGATCGCCTGGCTGCGATCGAAGTCGCGCGAGATGCCATCGATCTCGTCGAGCGCGCGGAGCACGGCCACGCCGAGCGCCGCGGAGCTCCCGAGGCCCGCGCTCCCCGGAAGCGTGACGTGCGCCTCGAGGGCGTGCTCGTTCGCCCGCACACCGTCGATCGCGTCGCGCCTCCGCGCCTCGAGCAGGGCCGCGAACGCCGCGCCGAGCGGGCTCGCATCTCCGGCCCTCACGAGCACGCCCCACGGCGCGATGCGCAGCTCCGCCTCGCCGTCGACGACGCGCGCCACCGCGCCCGCCTCGAGCCCGGCCGCGATCGCTGGCACGCCGTGGACGACGGCGTGCTCGCCGAGGAGGATGACCTTGCCGCTACCATGACCGGACACGCGCGCAGCCCTACCGCGCCGCGGCGCGCGCGACAACGACGACGACCGCACCACGACGCGCGGCGTGTCGAGGCAAGGACGGGACGCTCGCGCGAGCAACCGTCGCGCGAGCAACCACTGCCACGATCCTCAACGGCGACGACGACGCACGATCGCGCCGAGCGCGAGCAGGCCGAGGCCCCACGCGAGCGGACCTCGACCACCCTCGCCGCCGCCGGGCGCGCGACAGCTGCAGCCCGTCGAGCCACCGCCGCTGCGGCGACGTCCTGCGTCTCCGCCCGCGCCGCCGTCCAGCCCGAAGGCCGCATCGGGGAACGGAACGCCGCCGCCATCGACGCCCTCGAAGCTCGCGTCGAGGCCCACGAACGCCGCGTCGGGCGCCTCGGCGGGCACGCACGCGCCCATGCGACAGGTCTCGCCGAACGGGCACGTCGCGCCGTCGCACGCGTCCACGCACGCGCCGCCTCGACAGTACGTGCCCGCCGAGCACGTCACGCCCGCGCAGGCCGTCTCGATGCAGTGGCCGTCGGCCTGGCACGTCTCGCCACCCGCACAGCTCGTGGGCGTGCAGTTGGGCACGCACGCGCCGTCTTCGCAGACGCCGCAGTCGTCACACGTCACGCCCGCGCACGCGTCGAAGCAGTGGCCGCCGCGGCACATCTGACCCGCAGGGCACATCACGCCGTCGCACGCGCCCACGCAGCTGCCGTGCACGCAGCGCTCCGACTCGCCGCACGTGACGCCCACGCAGTCGTTGTCGACGCAGCCCGTCGCGGTGCAGGTCTGTCCCTCGTTGCAGCCGCCCTCGAAGCACATCGGCGTGCACACGCCCGAGACGCACACGTCCGGCGCCACGCAGAGCGCCGCGGTGTCGACCTCGTCCGTCATGCCGTCGCAGTCGTTGTCGATGTTGTCGCACCGCTCGGGCGCGGGCGTGATCTGCTGCACGCACTCGGTGCCCATGCCCACGCAGTTGGTGCGGCCCTCGGCGCACGCACCGAGCTGACCCGCGACCGTGCACGGCATGCCCGCGTCGGGGCACATGATCACGCCCGAGCGCACGCTGAAGCGCCACGTCCCGTTGATGCCCACGTTCGACGCATCGCAGAGGTGACGCGCGATGCCCGCCTCGCGCGAGCGGTCGATCATCACGAAGTCGCGTGAGTTGCCCGCGTCGAAGCCGGCCTGCGCCGGCGTTCCACCGAAGCCGCCGGAGCCGCCGCTCGCGTCACCCGTCTCCCAGTCGCACTGCGTGTAGCGGAACTCCACGTCGAAGTCGCCCGCCCCTGCGCAGCCCGTGGCCTCGGTGAGGATGAGCTGGAAGCTCATGCGGTGATCTTCGTGGCACTGGTAGTAGCCGACGCGATCCCACGTGAAGATCGCGCGGCCGCGCTCGAAGTACCACCACACTCCGTCCTCGGTGGGGTTGTCGCACGCCGGGCCCATCACGGCCTCGCCGTCGCCGGGGCCGGTGCAGCCGCTACCGAGCCAGCTCGAGTCCTCGTGCCGCGTGTCGACGTCGGCCCAGTAGGGCGCGATCATCGGCTGCGACGCCACCGGGAACGGGTTGGGCGTGTACGTCGGCACCGGGCCGGCGAACGTGATGTTGCCGTTGGTGTTGATGTAGAGCGAGCGCTGCACCGTGCCGAAGAAGTTCAGGCCCGATGGGAAGTAGGGCGTGATGTCGACGACGTTGCTCGAGCCGTCGTCGTTCTCGCCGAGACAGCTCGGCCCGTAGCCTGCTGTGCCACCGTGTCCCGCCTCGAGGCTGGTCTGCGCCTCGGCGGCGCTCGCGCATGCGAGCGTGGCCACGACACCGACCGAGAGCCCCAGACGCCAGAAAGAAGAAGAAGAGCCAGCCATTGCACACCTCGTCCGCGACAGCGGATCAGGATAGCGGCAGGCTCCACATTTCGATACAGCCTCCGAGAGAGACCGCGAGAATCGCGCAGATCCTCGGATGAGCGGGCCCGAACGCCACGAGCCCCGCCACCGAAGTGACGAGGCTCGAGGGTCGAGCGTGGCCGAGCGCGCGAGGCGCCCGGACCAGCGCTCACTCCGCGGCGACGGCCAGCGCGAGGCGGGGATCGCCCTTGGGGTACACGGCGACGCGCTTGCGGTCCTTGCCCCAGCGCTCGTACTTCACGACGCCGTCGATCTTCGCCCAGAGGGTGAAGTCGCTGCCGATGCCCACGTTCACGCCCGCGTGGATGCTGGACCCGACCTGGCGGACGAGGATGTTGCCGGCGCGGACTTCCTGACCGCCGTAGATCTTCGTGCCGCGGTACTGGCAATTCGAGTCGCGGCCGTTGCGGGACGAGCCCTGTCCTTTTTTGTGTGCCATGTGATTGACCTCTCGAGGGGGCTCAGGCCGACACGCCCGTGATCTTGAGCTCGGTGAAGGGCTGACGGTGACCGCGCTTGCGGCGGTAGTTCTTGCGGCGGCGGAACTTGAAGATGATGACCTTCTTCGCGCGGTCCTGGGCGACGATCTCGGCCGTCACCTTGGCGCCCTTCACGCGGGGCGTGCCGACGACGACCTTCTCGCCGCCGATCATCAGCACCTCGTCCAGGGTCACCGTCGTTCCGACCTCGCCCACGAGCTTCTCCACCCGGAGGCGGTCGCCCTGGGCGACGCGGTACTGCTTTCCGCCCGTCTTGATCACTGCGTACATGGCCGTTCCTCGTTCGATCTGCCTCGCCTGCACTGCAGCGCGGGGCCGCCATCGACGAGCGAGAGGACCTCGCCTCTGCTCGCCATCCCCGGTCGGACGTGTCGCGCCCGATCCGGAGGGGGCGGAACACTGACCGAGGGTCCCGCCTCGCGCAAGCATTTTGATCAGAACACGAGGCCCAGGGCCACGCGCAGCCGCGCCTCCGGGACCACGGCTCCATCGTCGCGCACAGCCGCGTGCGCGCCTGCGCCGAGCGTGATCGACAAGGATTGCCACAGGAACTGCCACCCCGCATCCCCCCCGAGGCGCACGGTCCAGCTCGGCGTCTGGTTCCAGGGACCGCCCCAGGCCACGCCCGCCGCGGCCGACACGAACGGTCCCTCCAGGCCCTGCCCCAGGCACCACAGCGAGGCCACGAGCTCGAGGAGGACGTCGTCGGTCGCGCGTCGATGGCTCGCCCCGATCACCCCGCCGATCGAGAGGGCCGGCAGCACCAGCAGGTCGAGCCGTGCTGCATAGTCGCCTACGATGATCGCGGCGCCGTCGGCGCTCAGGCCCAACGAAGGTCGGGGAGGCTCGGGGTCCGAGGCGAGCTCCTGGGTGGGCGCGGGCGCATCGGCGTAGGCGGCGGAGGCGGAGGCGAGGAAAGAAACGAGAGCCAGGGCCCGTAGCATGGCGTGCATGGCCGCCCGTATCGCGCGCTCGCGGACCTGGTTGCGTGGCGCGAAGAAACACGGAGAGCGCGCGTCGAAGCTCACGCTCCCGGGATCTCGCGAGTTGCGGGCTCCGCCAGGGGCGTGCTTCGATGCGCCACTCGAAGGGCGCTGGGCGTGCCTTCCTTCTGACCTGAGGTTGGTGATGACTACCTTGCGCTCGCTTCGTTGGGGCCTGTTCCTCTCTGCCCTGGTCCTCCTCGCGATCGGCACTGGCTGTCGCCCGCGCCGCTACGTGGTGCGCGGGGGAGGCGAGGTCGCGGGCAACGGGCAGACCGACCAGCGGACCACCGGCGTGGAGGTCGGCTCCGGCGTGGTGGCCCACGGCACACCCCGCGAGCAGCTCGACCAGTACGACCAGGTCCTGCGTCAGGCGGGCTACGAGCCGGTGGGCCCCGCCACGCGCGGCGTCCTCAGCGCGAGCCAGGCGATCGCCGCGTTCCCGATCGATGTGCGTCGCGGCTATTGCTACGCGCTCACCGTCTTCGGCACCGGCGGCACCGACGTGAACATGTTCGTGCTCGATCCGCTCGGACGGGACGCGAGCCACAACGTGCTGCCCGACGAGCACCCGTGGGCCTCGTTCTGTGCGGCGCGTGGCGGCCGCTTCGTGGTCCGCGTGCAGCTGGCGCGCGGCGAGGGCGAGTTCTTCTTCGCCCCCTACCACTCGCGCGGGCGTCGCCCCGTGAACCTCGCCGCCTTCTTCGGCACGCAGTCGAGCGCCGCGCAGACGGCCACGCTCGACGGAGACACGCGCACGCGCCTCGGCGTGCTGGATCAGACGCTCGCGGGCGAGCGCTACACACGGGCGGGAGAGCCCAGCGGCGTGGTGCTCGGCGAGCGTCAGGAGCGCGCCTTCCAGCTCTCGCTCCAGCGCGAGCAGTGCTACGCGTTCGCCTCGCTCGGCGGCCCCGGCACGACCGACACCGACATCCAGCTCGTGGACGGAACGGGCCGCACGCTCCAGGCCGACGAGAGCAACGGTCGCGACGCGCTCGTGCGCTTCTGCGCGACGGACACCGCGCAGTACCGCCTGCAGGTTCGTCTGCCCGCGGGCGCGGGCCCCGTCTTCACCGTGGCCTACACGCAGGCCGCCGCGACGGGCCAGCAGACCGGCTCGACGCAGGGCGAACAGACCAGCACCGACCCCGTGCTCACCGAATCCGTCGGCGGCGGCCTCTCCGAGAACTTCGCGCTGCTCGACGCCGACATGCGCGCACGCGGCTACGAGACGCTCGGGCAGTCGCAGAGCGGTCAGCTCGCGCAGGGCGCGCAGCAGGACTTCCCCGTCGAGCTCGAGGACGACAAGTGCTACGCGCTGCTCGCCGTGGGCGATGGCGGCGTGCGTGGTCTCTCGCTCTCGCTCGTGGATCCGAACGGTCAGGTCGTCGACCTCGACGACGCAGGGGGCTCGCGTCCGACGGTGCGCGCCTGCACGAGCCGCGCGGGACGCTACCTCCTCCGCATCGCGATGCAGAACGGTCAGGGCAACTACATGCTGGGCGCCTATCGCTGGCCGCGCGGCACGCGCGGTCCGTTCGGCCTCGAGGGGCTCACCTACGTGCGCTTCTCGGAGATGACGGCGCTGCTCGAGACCGAGGGCTTCCAGTTCGACACGAACTACGAGCCCCAGCAGGGTCGCATCCGCCGCGAGGGCCAGGAGGCCACGCAGCAGATCCAGCTCACGGGCGGACAGTGCTACTCGATCCTCGTCGCGGGCGGCGCGGGTGTGCGCGACCTCGACGCGACGCTCTCGCGCGACGGGCACGAGATCGAGTCGGACACGACGACGCGCGGCGCCTTCCTCGCGCTGCGTCACTGCGTGGGCACGACCCAGAGCTTCACACTCACCGTGCGCGCGACGCAGGGCGCAGGCCCCTACGTCTCGCAGATCTTCACCCGCGCGGGCGGCGCAGAGTGATCGGCGCGCGACGGGGCACGCTCACGCCGCACGGCGCGACGTGCCCACGCGCGACATGCCCAACCAGTACACGCCGAACGCGAGCAGAAAGCCCGTGAACCAGGCGTAGACGTAGAGATCGTCGAAGAAGCCGGGCGAGGCCTCCACCACGTGCGTCGAGTGGAGGAAGCCTGGCACGTTCGGCAGGACGCCCACCACGAGCGCCACGAGCGCCACGGGGTTCCACTTCGGATAGCGTCCCTCGAGGCGATAGAGGTCGGGCACGTCGAGCGTCTTGTCGCGGATCACGAAGTAGTCGCAGATCATGATGCCTGCGACGGGCCCGAGCAGCGCCGAGTAGCCCACGAGCCAGTTGAAGATGTAGGCGTCGGCGCTCGCCATGAGCTTCCACGGCATCATCACGATGCCGAGCACGCCCGTGATCACACCGCCGGTCTTGAAGGAGATGTGGCGCGGCGCCAGGTTCGCGAAGTCGTTGGCGGGGCTCACGACGTTGGCCGCGATGTTCACCGAGATCGTCGCGACGGCCACGCCGAGGAGCGCGATCACCGCGACGATCATGCGCGTCGCGCCGTCGGCGATGATCGGCGCCTCGAGGCCCGGCGGCGCGACTGGCGAGGTGATGTGCGAGAGCACGAGCACCGGATCCCACAGCTGATCGATCGCGACCGCGCCATGGAGGACCTCGTGCATCGCGCTCGTGATCACGACGCCCATCGCCGAGAACGCGATCATCGTGGTGGGCAGGCCCAGCGTCTGACCGAGCATCTGATCGCGCTGGCTCTTGCCGTAGCGCGTGAAGTCCGGGATGTTGAGCGAGAGCGTGGCCCAGAAGCCGATCATGCCGGTGAGCGACGGCACGAAGACGTGCCAGAAGTCGCCGACGGTCTCGAACTGCGAGGGCTGCGTGAGGAGCGTGCCCACACCGCCGGCGCGCGAGACGGCCCAGCCGAGCAGGAGCGCCGCCATGACGAGCACGATCGGCGCGGCCCAGTTCTCGAACACGCGCACCGCGTTCATGCCGTAGAGGATGATCGCGATGTTGAGCACCCAGAAGATCCCGAAGGTGATGGCCGATGGGATCGAGAGGCCCAAGAGCGAGACGTCGCCGCCGAGCGCGCCGAACGCTGGCCACACCGCGACGAGGAAAGTCTTCACCGCCTCACCGCCGATGAAGGTCTGGATGCCGAACCAGCCACAGGCGACGAGCGCGCGGAGCACGGCGGGCACGTTCGCGCCGACGGTGCCGAACGACGCGCGCGCGAGCACGGGAAACGGGATGCCGTACTTCGTGCCGGGATGCGCGTTGAGCAGGATCGGCACGAGCACGATCGCGTTGCCGAGGCCGATCGTGAGCAGCGCCTGCCACCAGTTCATGCCCACCGCGACGAGACCGCCCGCCATCATGTAGGTGGGGATGCAGTGGGCCATCGAGATCCAGAGGGCCGCGAAGCTGTACGTCGTCCAGTTGCGATGCTGGTCCGGCACCGGCGCGAGGTCCGCGCTGAAGAGCGGACTGTCTCCGAGGTCCTTCGGGAGCCCCGCGAGCGCCTCTTCCTTCGTGATCTCGTGAGCCATTCGCGTCGTGCCTCCGCCGAGCCGACGACTGTAAACAGAATCGCCGAGACAGTGGACGAGTACTCACGCGTGACGAGTACTCACGCTCCGCGCTCGTCCCGGCCTTGCTTGACCGTGACCCGTGGTCCGACCACGGTAGGACCATGACTCGCGCCGCCCCGCAGACCGATCTGCGCGAGGCGATGCTCGAGAGCGTGTGCGTCGAGCTCCTCACGCCCGAGCTCGCGCGTCGCGCAGGCGAGGCGCTCACGAGCGTTCGAGGCGCCACGCTCGTCGACGCCGTCGTCATGGCCTCGGCCGCCTCGCGCGGCGACGTCGTCTACACGTCCGACCCAGTCGATCTCACGCGGCTACAGCAGCACTTCCGCGCCGTGCGCCGCGTGATCGCGATCTGAGAGCTGGAGAAAAAACCGCCGTCGGGGACGCCACGCCGGGTTCTCCCCGTGCTCGGCACTTCGTGCCTGTGCGCGGTGTCCGATCACCGGGGGTGAGCTTGGCTCACCCCAGGAGCGCGCGAGAACGCGAGGCTTGGGGAGCGTCGAGCAGGGGGGAATGGGGGGGAGTTGCCGACTCCCCCCGACCGCGCCGGAGGCGCGAACATACTGAGAGAGGGAGCTCAGCCCTCGAACACCTCGTCGACCAGCGAGAGACCTCGGTCGAGGATCTCGAAGGCCTCGGCCATCTGCGCCTCGGTGATGCAGAGCGGCGGATTGCACATGACGAGGCTCTGCGAGATGACGGTGAAGAGGCCGTTGTCGCGGAAGAACTTGTTGAGCTTGCCGATGACCGGATGAGCGCCCGCGTAGGGGACGAGGCGCTCGTTCTTGCTGTTCTTACGGAGTTCGATCGTGCCGAAGAGGCCGATGTTGCGGTGCGTGAGCACGCTCTTGTGCTTGGCCTTCATGCGCTCCATGTGGCCGTGCATCACCTCGCCCATGCGCGCGCTGTTCTCGATGAGCTTCTCGCTCTCGAGCACGTCGATGACCGCCATGGCCGCCGCCAGGCACATGGGATGTGCGTTGTAGGTGAGACCGCCGGAGAACACGTTCTCGCGGAAGTGATGGGCGATCTTGTCGCTCACGCCCATCACGCCGAGTGGCATGTACGAGGACGTGAGGCCCTTGGCCATCGTGACGATGTCCGGGACGATGTCGCCGTGCTCGAAGGCGAAGGTCTTTCCGGTGCGGCCCCAGCCCGCCATGACCTCGTCGCAGACGAGGAGGATTCCGTACTTGTCGAGCAGCGCCTTGAGACCCTTCAGATAGCCCTTGGGCGGCGGCAGGATGCCATTGGTGCCCGTGACGGTCTCGATGAACATCGCGGCGATGTTCTTCGGGTTCTCGTACTGGATGACCTCTTCGAGGTAGGTGAGGTTGTTCCTCACGATCTCCTCGTCGGTCGTGCCGAACGAGTAGTCGTAGGGGGAGGGGTCCATCACGCGCACCACGCCGTTCATGCCCGGCTCGTTCGGCCAGCGGCGCGGATCACCCGTCAGCGAGATCGCGCCGTGTGTGGCGCCGTGGTAGCTGCGATAGCGCACGAGGATCTTGTGGCGCCCCGAGAACTGGCGCGCTGCCTTGATGGCGTTCTCGTTCGCCTCGGCCCCACCGAGTGTGTAGAAGAACGTGTTGATGTCACCGGGGCAGAGCTCGGCGAGGCGCTTCGAGAGGCGCGCGCGCACCTCGGTGGCCATGCCCGGATAGGCGAACGTGAGCGTCTGGGCCTGCTCGGCGATCGCCTTGATCACGTGCGGATGCCCGTGACCGATGTTCACGCTCATGAGCTGGCTGTTCCAGTCGATCCAGCGCTGACCCTCGGGCGAGTACAGGTAGATGCCCTCGGCCCGGGCCACGGGGATCGGGTCGACCTTGCCGGTCGCAGACCACGAGAAGAGGCTGTGCTGGAGGCACAGCTCGACCATCTCCTTCGACGACATGCTCATGGAACTTCTCCTGTCGGGACGCGCCCGCAGGGCGCTCGAGTGAGGTGTGAAAGAGCACGCCCGCGGTGACGGGCGTGCTCCGAGCGGGTCGCCGGACAGGCAAGGAGGAAAGCCCTTCCTGGCCCGCTCCGGCGCGCGCTCTCAGCTCATCCAGGTGGCGTCCTTCTGGAGGGCCCACTTGCTGGTGATCTTCCGCTGACGGGTCCAGAAGCGATATCCGTCCCAGCCCGTGATGTTGCCGTGTCCGAAGGCCGAGTCGTTCCAGCCGCCGAAGCCGAAGGGCTCGCGCGGCACGGGGACACCCACGTTCACGCCGCACATGCCTGCCTCGACACTTCCCATCACGCGACGCGCGACGTCGCCGCTCGTGGTGTAGACGCTCGAGGCGTTGCCGTACGGATTGGCGTTCTCGATCTCGAGCGCCTTCTCCACGTTCGGCACGCGGATCACCGAGAGCACCGGCCCGAAGATCTCCTCCTTGCCGGCGGGGATGTCGGTGCTCATGCCGTCGAGGATGGTCGCGCCGACCCAGTAGCCGGAGTCGGTGGCCTTCTGGCCACGGCCGTCGACCACCACCTTGGCGCCGCGCTTCTCGGCGTCGTCGATGTAGCCGCGGATGCGCTTCTCGGAGGCCTCGTTGATGATCGGGCCGAGCTCCTTGCCGAGCTGCAGCTTGCTGGCCTTCTGCTTGATCGCCTCGAGGATGTGATCGCAGTCGCCCACCGCGAGGAGCACGCTGGCGGCCATGCAGCGCTGGCCCGCGCAGCCGGTGAACGACGCGACCACGTTGTCGGCCGTCACGTCGACGTCGGCGTCGGGCACCACGATGAGGTGGTTCTTGGCGCCGCCGAGGCAGAGCGCGCGCTTGCCGTGCGTCGCGGCGCGCCCGTAGACGGCCTTGGCGACGCGCGTCGAGCCGACGAAGCCCACGGCCTTGATGCGCGGGTGATCGCAGAACGCCTCGACCACCGCCTGGCCGCCCTGCACCACGTTGAACACGCCCTTGGGAAGGCCCGCCTCGGCGAGCATCTGCGCCAATCGCATGGAGCTCAGGGGCACCTGCTCACTGGGCTTGAGGAGGAAGGCATTTCCGCCCACGAGCGCCTGCGGGAGCATCCACATGGGCACCATGAGGGGGAAGTTGAAGGGCGTGACGCCGGCCACGACGCCGAGGGGCTCGTAGACCACCTCACACGCGACGCCGCGGCTCACCTCGAGCTGGTTGCCCGACGCGATGTTCGGGAGCGAGCAGCCGTACTCGCAGCACTCGATGGCCTTCTCCACTTCGGCCTTGGCCTCGGGGAAGATCTTGCCGTTCTCGTGGGTGATGAGCCAGCTCAGCTCCTCGATGTTGTCGATCATGAGCTGACGGAGCTTGTAGAGGACGTAGGCGCGATCGCGGATCGGCCACTGACGCCACTCCGCGAAGCCCTTCTCGGCCGCCAGCACCGCCGCGTCCACGTCCTCGCGGGCGCTCATCACCACGTCGGAGATGGGCTTGCCCCAGCGCGGGTTCAAGATGGGCAGTGTGTCCTTGGACGACTTGGGCGACAGGAACTCGCCCCCCACGTAATTGACGGCGTTCGGATAGGCGGTGAAGTCGTACGAGCGAGCAGGGAAGTTGGGGAACATGGATGTCTCCGTGCGGACGCGAAGAGGGGAGCGAGGGACGAGCGAAGGGGCGAGTGGCTCAGTGAGAGGCTCGCTCGACGCGTGTGGGCTGGGTGAGAGCGTTGCGCTTCTCCTGGGAGCCCCAGAAGGGCGAGAAACAGGGGCGATCGACGTGCTTGCCGGTGCCGGCCTCGGTCTTCAGCTGGTCGTTGTCCCAGAGCACGCGGCCGCGGCTGAGGGTGATCGCCGCGTTGCCGATCGTGGTCATGCCCTCGTAGATGTTGAAGTCGATGTTCTGGTGGTGGGTCTTGGCCGAGATGGTGCGCGACTTCTCCGGATCCCAGACGACGATGTCGGCGTCGGCGCCGGCGACGAGCGCGCCCTTGCGAGGGTGGATGTTGAAGATCTTGGCGGTGTTCGTGGACGTGACCGCGACGAACTCGGACGGGGTCAGTCGGCCGGTGCGCACGCCGTGGTGCCAGAGCACGCCCATGCGGTCTTCCACGCCGTTGGTGCCATTGGGGATCTTGCGGAAGTCGGTGACGCCCGCGCGCTTCTGCGGTGTGCAGAAGCAGCAGTGATCGGTCGCCGTGGTCTGGAGCATGCCGGCCTGGAGGCCCCGCCAGAGCGCCGCCTGGTGCTCCTTCGCGCGGAACGGAGGGCTCATCACGTAGTGCGCGGCCTGGTTCCAGTCCGGGTTGCGATAGACGCTGTCGTCGATGACGAGGTGCTGACTGAGGACCTCTCCGAACACCCGCTGTCCACGCACGCGCGCCGCGGTGATGGCCTCGAGCGAGTCGATGCACGAGTTGTGGACGAGATAGAGCGGCACCCCGAGCACCTCGGCGATGCGGATGGCGCGGTGGGCGGCCTCGCCCTCCACCGCGGGCGGGCGCGAGAGCGGGTGACCCTCGGGGCCCGTGATGCCCTTGTCGAAGATCTCCTGCTGGAGGCGCACGACGAGCTCGCCGTTCTCCGCGTGGCAGGTGCAGAGCGCGCCGAGCTCGCGAGCCCTCGTGAACGACTTCACGAGGATCTCGTCGTCCGCCATGATGGCGCCCTTGTACGCCATGAAGTGCTTGTAGCTGTTGACGCCGTGCTCCTGGCAGAGCGTCCCCATGTCGGCGTGCACGGTCTCGTCCCACCAGGTGATGGCGACGTGGAACGAGTAGTCGCTCGCGGACTTGGCTGCCCACTCGCGCCACTGCTTGTAGGCGTCGAGGATGCGCTGCTTGGGATTGGGGATGACGAAGTCGATGATCGTCGTGGTGCCGCCCGCGGCCGCGGCGCTCGTGCCGGTGAAGAAGTCCTCCGACGCCACCGTGCCCATGAAGGGCAGCTGCATGTGCGTGTGGGGATCGATGCCGCCCGGCATCACGTAGGCGCCGCTCGCGTCGATGACGCGCGCGCCCGCGGGCACCTCGAGACCGGGGCCCACGGCCGCGATGTGCTCGCCGACGACGAGGATGTCTGCCCTGCTCTCGCCGTCTGCCGTGACGACGGTCCCGCCCTTGATGACGATGTTCATGAGGTGTGGCTCCCTGCCATGGTTGTCCGTGAGAGGCCCGAGAACGGCAAGCGGGGTTGGGGCCCCGCGCGCAGCGCGAAGCGGAGGGGGTGGGGGCCCCACCCTCGATGGGGGAGGGTCCCCACGGACCCTCGGGAAATCAGTGCGCGCCCTTCTTCGGGCGCAGGAGCGCGCCCTCGTGCACGTGCTGGTTCCAGGTGGCGGGCGCGAAGCCGTTCTGGACCTGCTCCATCGTGATGCAGCCCGAGACCGGACAGACGATCTGACAGAGGTTACAGCCGACGCACTCCGCCTCGTCGATCACCGGCACACGGCTCTTCTCGTCCTTGCTCGGATGGATGCACTGGTGTGCGCCGTCCTGGCAGGCGGTCATGCAGAGGTTACAGCCGATGCACTTGCTCGCGTCGATCTTGGCGACGGTCTCGTAGTTGAGGTCGAGATCGCCCCACTCCGAGTAGTTGCGCACCGCGCGGCCGACCATCTGATCGAGCGTGGAGAAGCCGTGATCACGCATGTACTGCGTGAGGCCCTCGATCATGTCCTCGACGATGCGATAGCCGCGCAGCATCACCTCGGTGCACACCTGCACGGAGCTGCTGCCGAGGAGGATGAACTCCACCGCGTCGCGCCAGTTGCACACGCCGCCGATGCCGGAGATCGGCAGGCCGAAGTCCTTCTCTCGCGCGAGCGAGGCGACCATGTGGAGGGCGATCGGGCGCACCGCCTGACCGCAATAGCCGCCATTGGTGCCGAGGCTCTGCACGTGCGGCTCGATTGCGAAGCTGTCGATGTCGACGCCGATGATGCTCTTGATGGTGTTGATGAGCGAGACGCCGTGGGCGCCGCCGCGCTTGGCGGCCATGCCGTGGGGGCGGATGTCCGAGACGTTCGGCGTGAGCTTCACGAGCACCGGGATGCTCGAGTACTCGACGGCCCAGGAGGTGATCTCCTGGTTCACCTTGGGCTCCTGGCCCACGGCCGAGCCCATGCCGCGCTCGCACATGCCGTGAGGACAGCCGAAGTTGAGCTCGAGGCCATCGGCGCCCGTGTCGATCGAGCGCTTGATGATGTCCTTCCACTCCTCGCGCGTCTCGACCATGAGCGAGACGATCACGGCGTGCTTCGGGTACTTCTTCTTCGTCTCGTAGATCTCGCGGAAGTTCGTCTCGAGCGGGCGATCCGTGATGAGCTCGATGTTGTTGAAGCCCACGGCCCGCACGCCCTTGCTGTGCATGCCGCCGAATCGACTCGACACGTTCTGGATGGGCTGACCGAGCGTCTTCCACACCGCGCCGCCCCAGCCGGCGTCGAAGGCGCGCTGGACCTGACCGCCGGAGTTCGCGGGCGGGGCCGAGGCGAGCCAGAACGGATTGGGCGACACGATGCCACCCGTGTTGCTCACGAGGCTCGGAACGACCTTCGTCGTGGGCTTCTCAGACATGGTCGGCTCCCCTCAGATAGGCATCGATCGCGATGGCCGCTGCGTCGCCCTCGGCGACGGCATTGACCACCTCCTTGCCACCATTGCGGCAGTCGCCTCCGGCGAAGAGGCCCTTGCGGCCCGTGCGGCCGTGCTCGTCGGTCACGACTCGGCCCTTGTCGATCACGACGCCCGGCAGCGACGAGAGCAGATGTCCGAGCGTCGACTGCCCGATCGCGACGAGCACGAGATCGGCGGGGACGACGAATTCGGTGCCCGCGATGGGCTTCTTGCTCGCGTCGAGGCGCACGCACTGCACACCCGTCACGACGGTGCCCGTGGCATTCGCGACGAAGCCCACCGGCTGCGCGCGCCAGGCGCCCGCCACGCCCTGGACCTTGGCCGACTCCCACTCGTGCGAATAGCCGGGCATGCCCGCCTCGTCGCCGCGATAGAGGAGCGTGACGCTCGCGACGCCGAGCGTGCGGGCCTCGCGGACGACGTCGAGCGCCGTGTTGCCGCCACCGACCACCACGCAGCGCGAGTGGGACGAGAGGTCGAGCTTCTCGAGCTTCATGCGCTCGATCCAAGCGACGGCGCCCTCGACGTTTCCGAGGTTCTCGCCGGGCACACCGAGCCTCGTGTCGGCGCCCAGGCCCACGCCGACGAAGAGCGCGTCGTGACGCTTCTCGAGCTCTTCGAAGGAGACGTCGGTGCCCACGGACACGCCCGTCTTCACGTCGATGCCGCCGATGCCGAGGACCCACGCGACCTCCTCGAGGCTCGCATCGGCGCGGAGCTTGTGCGGCGCGATGCCCGTGGTGTTGAGACCGCCCACGACGCTCCGCTTCTCGTAGATCGTGACGCGGTGGCCGAAGCGCCGGAGGCGATGCGCCGCGGCCAGGCTCGCGGGGCCGGCCCCCACGAGGCCCACGCTCTTGCCGCTGTCGGGCCCCGCCTCGAAGAAGCGAAGGCCGCTCGCGAGCGCGGCGTCGGTGGCGTAGCGCTGGAGCTTGCCGATCTGGATCGGCGGCTCGCCCTTGTCGTTGTAGACGCAGTCGCCGACGCAGAGCACCTCGACGGGGCAGACGCGCGCGCAGCTCGTGCCGAGGATGTTCGCGCTGAAGATGGTGCGCGCCGATCCCTCTTCGTTGCCGGTCGCGATCTTCCGGATGAACTGCGGGATGTCGATGTGCGTGGGGCAGGCCTTCACGCAGGGCGCGTCGGTGCAGAACAAGCACCGATTCGCCTCTGCGAGAGCCTGATCCTTCGTCAGCGCGGGTTTGTAGTCCGAGAACACGGTCTCGGCGCGCTCGGACGGCAGGCGCGCACGACCCGCCGGGTCGTCGTGAGTGGCTGTCATGGAGCCGCAGGCTCGCACGCAGAGCGACACGAACGGAACAGTCGATCCGGGGAAAAAACAGCGACGCAGCGCGTCAATCCCGGGCGATCAGACGGCCTTCGCCTTCGAGAGCATGGCGTGCAGGAGCACGTTGCAGCCCGCGGTGATGTGCTCGGGCTTGGCGTCCTCGATCTCGTTGTGCGAGATGCCGTCCTTGCAGGGGATGAAGATCATCCCGCTCGGCGCGAGGCGCGCCATGTACACGGCGTCGTGACCCGCGCCCGAGACGGCGCGCATGTTCGAGTAGCCGAGCGCAGCCGCTGCGTTGCCCACGGCCTCCACGCACTCGGCGTGGAACGGCTGCGCGGGGTAGCTCGAAACGAGCTCGATCGTGATCGGGAGCTTGGTCTCCTCGCTCGTCTTGCGGATGAATGCGCGGATCTCGGCGTCCATCTGATCGCAGAGCGCGTCCGTCGCGTTGCGGAGATCGATCGAGAACTTCACGCGGCCCGGGATGACGTTCCGGCTGTTGGGGTGCACGTGCACCATCCCCACCGTGCCGCGGCCGTGCGGCGGGAAGCGGTGCGCGATGGCGACGACCTCCTGCATGATGCGCGTCGCGACCTGCATCGCGTCCTTGCGCAGCGCCATGGGCGTGGGGCCCGCGTGCGCCTCCATGCCAGTGACCACGCAGTCGTACCAGCGGATGCCGAGCACGCCCGTGACGACGCCGATCGTCACGTCGTGATCCTCGAGCACGGGACCCTGCTCGATGTGCGTCTCGAAGTAGCAGCCGATCGGATGCGCGCCGGGCTCCTCGGGCCCGACGTAGCCGATGCGCTCGAGCTCGCCCTTCACGCTCTTGCCCGTGGTGTCGACGGCGGCGTACGCGGTCTCGAGCGAGAAGGCCTTCGCGAAGACGCCGGAGCCCATCATCACGGGGACGAAGCGCGAGCCCTCCTCGTTGGTCCAGAACGCGACCTCGATGGGCGCCTCGGTCTGGATGCCGTGATCGTTGAGCGTGCGGACGACCTCGAGGCCCGCGAGCACGCCGTAGTTGCCGTCGAATTTTCCGCCCGTCGGCTGCGTGTCGATGTGGCTGCCGGTGACGATCGGCGCGAGCGCGGGGTTCTTGCCCTCGCGGCGGAGGAAGCCGTTGCCGATCTTGTCGATCGTCACGGTGAGCCCTGCCTCGCGCGCCCACCGCGTGACGAGATCGCGACCTTGCTTGTCGAGGTCGGTGAGGGCGAGGCGGCACACGCCACCCTTGTCGGTCGCGCCGATCTGCGCGAGCTCCATGAGCGAGCCCCAGAGGCGCTCACCGTTCACTCGAAGATCCGCGTGCTTGCTTCCGTCGGCCATCGGTCCACCTCGTTGGAGGGGCGAGACTACGACGTTCGGGGCCCCAGGATCACTCTGCAGCTTCGGTGGCGCGCTTGACCATCTGGCGGTGCACGAGGCGGCGCTTGATGAGGCCGAGGTGGTCGACCATCAGCTTTCCATCGAGGTGATCGTTCTCGTGCTGGATCGCGATGGCGAGCAGGCCGTCGGCCTCGAGCTCGAAGGGCTTTCCTTCGCGATCCTGGGCGCGGACCTTCACGCGCTCGGCGCGATCGATCTCCTCGTGCACGCCGGGGAACGAGAGGCAGCCCTCTTCCCATCGCACCTCGCCCTCCTTCTCGAGGATCTCCGGGTTCACGAAGACGCGGAGGTCGGAGGGCTCGTCGTCACCGGTGGCGACGTCGATGAGGAAGAGGCGCTTGAGCTCGCCGATCTGCGTGGCCGCGAGGCCCACGCCGGGAGCGGCGTACATGGTCTCGGCCATGTCGTCGACGAGCGCCTGGAAGGCCGGACCGAAGTCGGTCACCGGCAGGCCGGGCTCGCGAAGGCGCTTGTCGGGGTAGTGGAGGATCGTGCGGATCGCCATGGGCGCGCCTGGGGGCTGGAGACGGCTCGGGCGTGGATCCGCGACACGGACACACGCCCCGGAGAGAGGCGAGTCTGTAGGGCGCCGGGACGGACGCGCAAGCGCCGAGCGGCGAGCCCCTCGCGCCCGATTTCCCTCGAAACCAAGGAAATCGGGCGGTTCCGCGACGGACGAGAGGAACCCGGAACGGAGCTCCGGGCAGAAGTACTACGCGCCGGCGAGGCCGCGGCTGTAGCGACGACGCAGGCGCGCGTCGGCCAGCACCTCGGCCGCGTCGTCGAGCACGGCGAGCACGCGCATGCGATCGGCCTCGAGCCGCGCGAGGCCGAGATCCGCGAGCGGCCACGCGAGCAGCTCGGTGCGGAGGCGATAGTGCGCCTCGACCACCGCGGAGCCGTCCGCGTCGCGCGCGATGCCGAGCACGTCGAAGTAATCGGCGCGGTCGGCGCGCTCGCGCAGGGCGAGGATCGCCTTCTCGGCGCGGGCGTCGAGATCGGTGTGCGCGAGCGAGCCGGTCTCGGGCAGCACCGTGAGCGTGAGACCTCCGAGCTGAGCGAGCGCGAAGACGGCGCCCACGAGACCAGGCTCGTCGGGCGCGAGCGTCGTGAGCGAGGCCAAGGTGGTGGCGGCCGTGGCCGTCTCGCGACGCAGGAGCCAGCCGAGCTCGCGCGGCGCCTCGACGGCGTCGAGCACGCGCTCGAGCGCGGTGGTGCGAGAGACCTCGATCCGCGCGAGGCGCTCGAGGCGCGACACCGTCGGATCGTCGGGGCCCGACACGTGGAACGAGAGCACGCGATCGACACCGAGGACGCGACGCGAGAGCTCGAGGAGCATCGCGGCGAGCGGGCGCTGCGTGAGGCGCGGACCCGGCTCGCGCGCCTCGCGAGGCTCGAGGCTGAAGGCACCGCGGGCCTTGGCGAGGACGTCGCCGAGCACGGCCTCGTCGGCGAGACGCGACGAGCGCTCGAGCACGAAGGTGGGCTCGCCGCGCGACAGCTCCGTGGCCTGTCCCGCCCCCACGCTCGAGGCGAGCACGCGATGCAGGGCGCGGCGTCGGAGCTCGATCCAGCCCTCGCCCGCCGCAGCCACGAGCTCGCCGCGCACGAGGGTGAGGATGCAGGGCTTGTCCTCGACGCGGACGGTGAGGACCACGTCGAGACGGCCGAGCGCGAGCTGTCCGAGGAGCGCGAGCGCTCCGAGCGGCGCGAGCTCACCGCGCTCGCTCGACACGAGCGCGACTCGGGGCGGAGGCTGCGATGGGCGCACGGCGTCCTCTCTCATGGCAGGGGCTTCCCCGAGGTGGGGACGGGCAAGGGGAGCCTGCGCGTCGGCGCTGCTGCGCGTGCCGTCGGGCTCGGGAGGGCGCTTCGACATGCTCGTCGGCGTCCCAGGCGAGGTCTTGGGTCGGTTCTCGTCGTCGGCGTCGCTCTTGGCCGACTCAGCCGCTGGGCGCGGCGCCTCGGCCACGACGGCGCGCGCGCGTGGCTCGTCGCCCTTGGCCGCCGCGCCGACGAACGTGAGCTCGAGATCGGCCCGCTCCGGCTCGTCGAGCGCGATCGAGATCGCCTCGACGAAGTCGTCGGGGACGAGCTCGCGCGCGGCCTCTTCGCCGCGGGGCAGGGACACGTCGATCGGTGGGCGCTCGGGGAACACGCGGCGATCGGCGTCGTAGAGGAGCTTGCGCAGCTCGTCGCTGATCGAGGCGACCACGAAGAGCTGCGAGGTGCTCGGGACCGAGCCCGTGCCGGGGCTCGACGCGATGCCCGAGCCGGTGCCGGGATGACTGCCGGGAACGACGCTGTCGCCACGACGATCCCCGGGCTGCGAGCCGGGACGACGCGGCGACTCGGGGCTGTCGAAGACCTGGCTCAGCTCGCGCGCGGAGATGACCTCCGAGACCTGACGATCCGGCGGAGGATCGCGGCGCACGACGCCCGGCGGGTCGCGCGAGAGGTCGCGATCGCCCGACTGCGTCCGCCACTCGCCCGCGCCGGGCTCGCCACGCTGCCCGAGCTCGAGCGTGTGCTCCACGCGACGCTCACGCGACGCATCGGGGCCGCCCTTCTTGCGCAGCGCGATGCGCCGCAGCACCTCGGCGATGCGCTCGGGCCGCGCGCCCTTCGCGAGCACGCGCTCGGCGCCGAAGCCGGGCCCCTCCTGGAAGGGCCCCGTCCCCTCCGGCGTGCCGAGCAGGAGCA
>JAIBCE010000582.1 GCA_019694315.1 Sandaracinaceae bacterium | reverse complement strand
CCGTGGGTGCCGCCCACGACCCCGATCGCGCCGCCCACCGCGCCGCCGCTCATGCGCCCCGCTCCGCCGCCCGCGCCGGGAGGCACCACAGGCACCGACCTGCGCCGCGTGCGCGCGACGATCACCGAGTCGCAGGGACTGGCCGACGTGGCCGTGGGCGCGTCGTGCGTGGCCGACGTCACGCGCCACGATCGCGAGGACGGGACCTTCTGGTGCAACGCGCAGGTCACGTGCGGCTCGCGGCTGCTCTATGGGGGCGCGGACGCGGGCTTCTTCCAGTGCGTGCTCTACGACTCGCCGCGCCGCGACGTCGTGGGCAGCGACGCGAACACGACGGCCGAGGACCGCGACGCGGCCTTCAGCCTCAACACCGTGGGCGGCTCGCTCGAGATCCGCGACGACGCCTCGGGCACCCACGGCGCCATGCACGTGCTGGCGCACGTCGACGCGGTCGAGTGAGCGGACGGCACGGACGCACCATGGACCGACCCCGCATTGCCCGAGCGCGCGCCGGCGCGGCGGAGCGCTGAGCGCATGCCGAGCTGGGCCGGAGATGCGATGGCGCTCGGCTGCGCGCTCGCGTGGGCCGTCGCGGTGCTCTCGTTCCGTCGCCTCGACAAGCTGCCCCCGACGGCGGTGAACCTCTTCAAGAACGCGATCGCGACGGTGCTGCTCCTCGTGACCATGGCGGTGCTCGGCATGGCTCCCGACGCGGCGCGCAGCGCGACGGACTGGGCGAGCCTCGTGTTGAGCGGTGTGTTGGGCCTCGCCGTGGCCGACACGCTGTTCCTCGCAGGTCTGCGCCGCATCGATGCGTCGGTCGCGGCCGTCGCGGACTGCGCGTACTCGCCGACCGTCGTCGTGCTCTCGACGCTGTTTCTCCGAGAGCCGCTCGCCGCGGGCTTGATCGTGGGAGGGCCGCTCGTGGTGGTGGGGCTCCTCGTGGTGTCGCACCGACGACGCGACGACACCAAGCCGATCGATCGCGCGGGCCTGGCGCTGGTGGTGGCGGGCGTGGTGACCACCGCGATCGGCGTCGTGATCGCCAAGCCCGCGCTCGATCGCAGCGATCTCCTCGAGGCCACGACCATCCGCCTGGCGTCCGGCTCGATCGCGCTCTTCCTCTTCGAGACCCTGCGCGGCCGACGCGCCGAGGTGCTCTCGCTGTTCCGCCCGCAGCCCGCGTGGAGGCCCGCGCTCGTCGCCACGTTCTTCGGCACCTACGTGTCGATGATCCTCTGGCTCGGCGGCATGAAGTACGGCTCCGCGTCGCGCGCGGCGCTGCTCAACCAGATGGGCGCGATCTTCGTGCTCGTGCTCTCGCGCTTCGCGGGCGAGGTGGTGCCGCTGCGGCGCTGGATCGGCGCGGCGATCGCCGTCTCCGGGGTCGCGGTCATCCTGCTCGCGTAGCGCCGGTCGGCTCGGATCGTCAGCGAGTCGGCGGCTGCACCACGCAGTCGAGCGTCACCTGCACGCGCTCGGTGGCGTCGAGCTCCGAGAGATAGAGCACCGCGGCGCGCGGTCCCCAAGAGGCGCCGGAGACCTGGCAGAAGCCGTTCGTCGAGACGATCGTGGTGCCGATCTGACACTCGAGCGTGCGGGTCTCGGACCAGTTCTCGGCGCTGATCGCCACGCGGCTCGGCGCGCCGTAGCGGCATTGGTAGGCGGTCTCGGGGATCGTGATGATCCCGGCGTCGGTGCCGACCGCACCGCGCTGGGCGGGCGTGGCGCCGTGAGGCGAGACGAACAGCGTCCACTCGATGGTCGTGCCGACGATGGGGATGTTCTGGGGGCGACGCCGGCGCTGCGCATCGACCTCGCTCGAGCCTGCGAGGGCGCTCAGAGCGAGGCCGAGGCCCGTCGCGATCGCGAGGAGCTTCACGAGAGACTTGCCCACGTTCGGTCGGGCGTTCGAGGTCGAGCTGACGCGCATGAGGGTCACCTGGGGGCAGCGCATGGACGAACGAGGGTCCCACTTTGTTCGCTCGTCGAACCAGAACGCGGCCGAGCCGGTACGATAGCGCAATGAGCGGCGAGCCGACGGCGGTGTCCGAGCGAGCGGCGACGCGTGTCCGCGAGGCGGTGCGCGACGCCTTCGAGACCGAGCAGGTCTCGCTCCTCGAGGAGCTCGTCGCGCTGCCGAGCGCCACGCGCGAGGTGGACGACGTAGCGGCGGTGATGGCGCGCCTCGACGCTGCCGCCCGCGAGGTGGGGCTCTCGGTCGAGGAGGTCGCGGCGGACGGCCACGAGGTGGCTTCGCATCGCGTCTATGCGACGAGCGCGGCCGCCCGCGCGAGCGAGCCCGCGCTCCTCCTCGTGGGCCACGCCGACACCGTGTTTCCGCGTTCGCTCGGCTTCTTCGGCTTTCGACGCGAGGGCGATCGAGCCATGGGGCCGGGCGTGCTCGACATGAAGTCGGGACTCACCGAAGCGGTCTTCGCGATGCGCGCGGCGCGCGCAGTGGCGCCCGAGCTCCTCGAGCGATCCGCGGTACGACTCGTGGTGGTGAGCGACGAGGAGATCGGCTCTCCGTCGTCGCGCGCGCTCTTCGCCCGCTTGGCGCCGCACGCACACGAGGCCCTCGTGTTCGAGGCCGGGCGCGTGCACGACCACATCGTCACGGCGCGCAAGGGCGGCGGTCTCTTCACCATCCACGCAGACGGTCGCGCCGCGCACGCGGGGAACCGACACGCCGAGGGCGTGAGCGCCATCCACGCGATCGCTGCGGTGGTGCTGCGCCTCGAGTCGCTCACCGACTACGCGTCGGGCCTCACGGTGAGCGTCGGCCTCGTGAGCGGCGGCAGCGCGAAGAACACGGTGCCCGAGCACGCGGAGATCGGCGTGGACGTGCGCTTCAGCGCCATGGCCGACGTGACACGGCTCCGCGCCGCGCTCGACGCGATCGCGCATGATCCATTCGAAGGGCTCGAGCCGCGGTGGATCAACGATCGCGTCCTTCGCGCGAAGGTGCGGGTGGAGGGCGGGATCACGCGACCTCCGATGGAGCCGACCGAGCGCACGCAGGCGCTGCGCGCGGCCTACGAGCGACACGCGAGGCAGGCGGGGCTCGGCGCTGGGGAGGCGCCCCTCCAGGGCGGCGGCTCGGACGCGAACCTGCTCGCGTCGCATGGCGTGCCCTGCATCGATGGTCTCGGGCCCTTCGGCGAGTTCTTCCACGAGACCCGGGAGTGGTGCTCCCTCGAGAGCCTCGCGCTGCGCACCGAGGCGCTCGCGAGCTACCTGGTCGCGCGCGCCGACGCCCCGTGACAGTCGAGGGAATTCGCGCGACGCTCTGGCCGTACGACGCATCCGTACAACGCAGCGCGACGGCTCGAACGTCGA
>JAIBCE010000169.1 GCA_019694315.1 Sandaracinaceae bacterium | reverse complement strand
CGGCTCGCCCTCGGTGATGGGGACGCGGAGCACCTTGCGCGAGGGCGAGTCCGGGTCGCGGAGGTCGACCTCCACCTCGGCGCCGATGAAGCCGCCGAGCGCGAGCGCGTCCTTGAGCGCCGCGCGCAGCGCGCCCAGCGTGCCCGCCGCGATCTCGCCTCCCTCGCGCACGCCGAGCACGTCGAGCACGGCCTGATCGGAGAGCGTCTCGTTGCCCTCGAGCTCGATGCGCGCGAGCAGGATGCGCGGCACGAGCGTCACGCGCACGAGCACTCCCCCGGCCACGCCCTCGGCCTCGTAGCTCACATCCGCCCAGTCGCCCGAGGCGAGCAACATCGCCGCCGAGGCGCGCAGCGTCTGGCGCGTGAGCGGCGTGCCGCGCGAGAGCCTCAGCTCGTCGGCGTCGAGCAGGCCGCGGGCCTCGCCCACCACCTCCACCGCCACGATGGGCCGGCCCTCGAGCTCGGGCGGGATGTCGGCGCGCGCTCTCTCGGTCGGCGCGACCACACACAAGAAGACGCCCAGTACCGTTCCCCAGAAGCCTGTGACCAGTCTTCCGTGGAGCGAGCGAAGGAGCGACGCTGGAGAGGAACGACCCAAGACGAGGGAGGACGTTAGCGAACCCCGTGCGCGCCGTCAGGTCTCGGGCTCAGCTGACGGCGGCGAGCTGCGGCCCGGCATTCGTCTCGATGCGGAGGGACGCCAGGTGCTTGCCGAGCGCGGGGCGCATCGCGGCGAGCTTGGCGAGCTTGGCGGCGGTCAGCTGGAGGACGATCGCGCCCCGTGGTGCGAGGGCGGTGACGTCGCTCGGTCCCGGGCTCACGACGGCCTTCTCGCCGACCACGCCGCCCGCGCCCACGAGCTGCTTCTTGCCCGAGGCGTCCTCGACCTCGAGCTCGTCCGAGATCACCACGTAGAGCGCGTCGCTCGTCTTTCCCTTGGAGAGCAAGGGAAAGCGCGGCACCGCGCGCCGGAGATCGAAGAGCAAGCCCGCCTCGCGACGCTCCGCGGCCGAGAGCGGCGCGAAGACCTTGCTCGAGGCGATGGCGCTCGCGAGCACCCGTCGTCCCAGGGCCTCCACGAGCACGCGCTCGAGCGTCGGCGCCTGGGGCGCGATGCGATCGAGGAGCACGCGAGAGAAGCGGAGCGCCACGAGCTTGCCCTCGACGAAGACGTCCGCGGTGCGCTTGGCCGAGCCCGAGAGACAGGCCTCGCCGAAGAGCTCGCCCTCGCGCAGCACGGGGCGGCTGGGCACGTCCACGCGCACGGCGCCCTCGACGATCGCGTAGAGCGCATCGGCGTGCTCCCCGCGACGGAACACCGCCGCCCCGTCCTCGAGCTCGAGGAGCTCCGCGCCATCGGCCAGGAGCGCGAGCGCCTCTTGCGGCAGCTCGGCGAAGAGCGGAAAGCCCGGCAGCGACGCGAGCCGATCGATCTCGCGCGGCACGTGCACCTCGTGCGACGCCACCGAGAGGAGATCCGTGTCGAGGAGCGTGATCTCCGAGAGATCGAGCACGGCCGACGGCTCGATCACGAAGCGGATCTCGTCTTCCTCTGCGTCCGAGGCGGGCGCGAGCTCCGGGGCGGCCTCGGCCAGCGTGAGCCCCGCGCCGTGCACCGCCGCGGCCTCGGGGCGCGCCTTGCGGTGCTCCAGTCGGGCGACCGAGGGATCGAGCTCGGTCAAGAGCGCCTGTCGCGTGGGGTCGAGCGTGATCACGGTCTTGGCCATCGCGATCGCGCGCGCCATGAAGCCCTGCGCTGCCCATGCCCGCGCGGCGCGCTCGAATTCCGCCGCCGCCTCGCGTGGCTTGTTCTGGCGACGAAGGACGTCGCCCGCCTTCTGCGGCCACCGCGACTCGCCCGGCTCGGCCCGCTCGAGCTCGCGCGCGATCTCGAGCGCCCGCGGCAGCTTGTTCGACGCGAGGGCCTTCTCGAGCTCGTCCTTGAGCGCGTTGAGCTTCGGGTTCGGTCGCAGCATGGCGCCGCAAGCATGGCACGCGTGGGCCCACGAACGGCCCGCGACGTGCGCCTCCCCACGCAGAGACTGGACGCCGCCACAGCCCGCCTACTGGAACTCGAGCCTCCAGCGCAGATCGACGCCCACGTTGCCGAAGGAGCTCGCGCTCGTGAGGTTGTAGTTGTCGTAGCCCGCCTGGATGCTCGTCGTGTCGTCGAGCTGCGCCTCGAGGACGGCGCGGAACTCGCGCGCCTCGCTCAGGCCCGTGGTGGCCGAGAGGCGCACCCGATCCGCGATCCGCTTGCCGATCGAGACCTGCGGCTCGGTGCGGCCGGTGCGCACCGAGTACGCGCTCGAGAGCCGGAAATCGTCGATCACGGGCACGGCGCGACGCACCTCGCGATCGATCCCGGTCACCGACGCCAGCGCCTCGAGCGCGAGGGTGCTCGTGAGATCGCCGCCGCGGAGCGTCTCGAGCTCGCTCCGCGTGAGGCCCACGGCGAGGAGGAGGAGGATGTCCTCCTGCGGCAGATCGGGATCGCTGCGGGTCGCGATCGAGAACGAGTCCGTCGTGCCCGTCGCGTCGAGCAGCACGCGCCAGCTCTGCTGCGAGAGATCGCCCGAGCGGCGGATGTCGGTGGAGGCGTGGACGTCGAAGCGCGCCGAGATGCGCTCCTCGTCGTCGAACGTGAGCGAGCCCCCGGGGCGCAGCTCGAACGACGCGTTGCGGAAGAACACACGCCCTCGCGCGAAGCGCATGTCACCGACGGCGCCGTAGCGCTGGTTCGTGCCGGTGAGCCGGAACGGACGCTCGGAGTCCTCGATGCGCAGCTCCGCGTCGATGAGGTTGTTCCTCACGACGAAGGGGTGATCGTGGCGGATGCGCACGTCGAGCGAGATCCAGTCGTGCTCGGGATCGTAGCGATCGACCTCGGTGCGCTGGGTGCGCGAGAGCTCGCCGAGCGTGGTGCCGAGCTCGATGTTGTGAGCGTACTCGAGGCGCGCCACGCGCACCTCGCCGCCGAGCGACGGCAGCCGCTGCCCACGTCCCCAGGCGAGCTCCGTGTCGGCGCCGAGCGTCACCTCGAGGCCGTCCGACGGCGTGAGCGAGAGCTCGCGTGCGCGGATCTGGAACGCGTAGCGAGCGAGCCCTTCTTCGTCGAGCATCGCCTCGCCCGCGAGGCGCACGTTGCCGCCCGCGAGGCGCGCCGAGATCTCCTCGACGAGGATGCGACGCGCACTGAAGGTGGCGTGACCCGCGAGCTCGGTGATCGGCCCCTCGAACGAGGCGAGGCGGACGACCCCGCCCTCGAGGCGGGCCTCGCCGTAGTACTCGGGCGCAGCGAACGGGCCCGTCACGGCGAGCCGGAGCGCGAGCGAGCCCTCCGCCTCGCGCACCGCGGTGGTGACGCGCGGCAGCGTGGAGAGGTCCACCGCGGCGAAGACCTCGAGGCCGAGGCCCGACTCGAGCGACGCCTCACCCTCCATCCGCGCGCGCACGCCCGGCCCTCGCAGACGCGCCGACTCGATCTGCGCGACGCCTCGATCGAAGCGCACGACGATCGGCCGGGCGTTCTCGAGACGGAGCTCGCCGCGCTCGACCGCGAGCGTGTTCACCCTCACCTCGCCCCGCAGCGACGCGGGCTCTCGGAAGCCACCGTCGTCGAAGCGCAGCATCGCGCGCACGACGCCCTGCGTGCTCGCGTGGGCCACGAGCTCGTCATCGACGCTCGGGAGGAAGCGAGAGAGGTCGACGTCGTTCAGGTGGATCTTGCCGCGCAGCGGGTAGCTCGACTGGCGCCCGACCGCGAGATCGAAGTCCACGTCGCCGTCGAGGAGCGAGCCGCACACCACGAACGCGCTCGGTCGCTCCATGGCGCGCATCGGCCCGTCCACCGTGTGGATGGGCGGATCCTCGGGCCAGCTCGCGTGCGCCAGTCCCGCGCGGCCGTGACCGCAGGGCTCGTCGGGCGGCACGTCGTTGCCCGGCCAGTCGCGCGCGGCGAGCACCCAGGGATCGTCGTCGTACGTCATGCGCGCGTACGCGCGGCCGTCCCCGAGCGAGCGGCCCGCGTAGACCACGTCGTAGATGCCGACGTCGGCGTCGACGATCATGCGATCGGCGGAGCCGGACACACGCGCGCTCACACCGGCCACACCGTCGAGATCGCCCATGCGATCGCCGATGCCCTCGAGATCACGGAGCGCCAGGCGATCGGCGTTCACCGTCATCGAGAGCACACCCTCGCGCTGCATGCTGCCCGCGAGCGTGACGACACCCTCGCCCTTGCGCAGCTCCGCGTGCTCGATCTCGAGCACACCCCCCCGATAGCTGCGCGACCAGTCGTACCAGCTCCAGCGCCCCCGGAAGAGCCCGCGCTCGAAGCCATAGCCGTTGAGAGTGGCCGTCTGGATACCCAGATCGAGCTCGGTGAGCAGCGTCCCCGAGGGACTGTCTCCGGGATATCCATTCGTGTAGGCGATGGAGGCATTGCCTCGCAACACGCCTTGATAAGGGAGGAATCGGTCGTCCGACTCGAAGTGGAACACGTGATAGAAGTCGCCGAGCGTCATCCGATCGAAGGCCAGCTGTCCGCGCATCGCGAAGCGGCCATCGTGGAAGTCGAGATAGACGTCGTCGGCCGCATAGCGACTGTCACGCTTCACCGCCGCGATGTGGGGAAAGGTCACGCCCTGTCCGTCGCGATCGAGCACCGCGTCGGACTCGATGTCTCCGAGGCGGAAGTCGTCGAACTCGAAGCCTGCGAGGCGCAGATGGCCCGTGACGCGCGGGTCCTGGAACGTGCCGTCGATGTGGCAGATCGCGTCGCCCACCCCGGCCATGGGAAAGCCGTCGAGCGGCGAGACGTCGGCGAGGTTCGCGTCGGCGCGCGCCTCCACGCGGAGCGCGTTGTGGAAGCCGAGGTGCACGTCGCCGAAGATGCGACTGTGGGGCAGGTCGCCCACGAGGTTCTCGAAGCGCACGGCGTCGTCGCGGATCGACCAGCGCCCGGTGAAGCGCCCGCGCGGGATCGCGATCACCGCGCGCATGGGCCGCGCCTCGTAGCCGTCCTTGGTCACCACGAAGTCGCGCGTGTGGAGATCGATGGGCCCCTCGAGGTTCAGGTGCTGCACGTCGGCGAGCGAGCCCTCGAGGTGGAGCTCGCCGTCGAAGATCCACTCCACGAGCGAGCTGTCGGAGACCTCGAACTGATCCATGAGGTGCGCGAACGAGAGGTCGTCCGGCCGCGCCACCGCGACGAGCGGCAGGTCGGGCCCGAAGCCGAGCGACGCCTCGATGCCCACGTGCCCACCGCCACCGCGCACGTCGACCAGGCCGTTCGTGACGATCACGCGCTCGCGGGTCGCGTTCACGTCGAGGTGCACGTGATCGCCGAGGCCGAATTGCTCGATGGCGCCCTCGTCGAGCTCCACGTAGCCCGCGGCCGCGTTCACGCCGTCGTCTCCGGGCGCGACGGTGAGATCGATCGTGGCCTGCCCCACCATGCGCGGCAGCGTGAAGGGCAGCGAGAGCGCGGCGAGGTTCGCGAGGTCGTAGCCGAGGTGCACGTGGCCGCGGATGCCGTCGAGCGAGTCGAGATCGGCCGGCGGAGGCAGGGGCACGATCGCGCCCTCGGCCGTGAGCTCGAGGGGACCGATCGCGAGATCCGCGCGCTCGACCTCCACGTGATCGGGGCTCACGCGCACGAGCGCGGCGAGGCGCTCGAGCTCGTGGTGGACGCCCGCCCGCTGCACCTCGCCGCCGCTCACCGACGCCTCGACGGCGATCACGTGCCCCTCTTCGCCGCGGACCTCCACGTCCACACCTCGCAGCTCGCCCGTGAGCTGGGGCTCGCCGTCGATCGTCACCGTCGAGTCGCGCACCACGAGGCGACGGAACGGCAGCGTGGGCGGTCCACCGTCGTCGTCACCCGTGTCGAGGTGCGGGAGGTTGCGGACGCCGTCGTCGCGCACGACGAGGTGCACGCTCGCGTGATCGAGCTCGATCGCCGAGATCTCGACCCGTCCGTGCAGGAGCGAGCCCACCGACGGCGAGACGCGGATCGTTCGCGCGTCGGCCAGGCGACCATAGACCGGGTCGTCGAGGGCGATGTCGCTCGCGACGATCGAGAGCGGCACGATCTCGAGGTGCACGCGGCCGAGCGTGGCGCGCAGGCCGAGCTGATCGTGGATGGCCTGGACGGCCAGCGAGCGGAGGCGCTCGTGCGCGTTCGACGAGCGCACCGCCGCGGCCGCGGCCACGGGGATGCCCAGAGCGAAGATCGCGAGGATCACCGCCCAGCGACGGAAGCGGAGCCAGGCCCGCGCATGTCGCCTCTTCTTCTGGGGCACGAAGGTGAACAAGGTAGCAGGCCCCCTCCATCACCGCCCCAAACCGGCCCGGCGGCGGGCGCCCCACTTCCCGAAGTGCTTCCGTAAGAAGACACTCGGGCCATGACGATCCGACGTTTCGGACGAGCTCGTTCGCGAATGTGCGCCTTGGCCGCGCTCGGCACGTTGTCGTGGCTCGGCTGCGGTGGTGGCGAGCCCGTCGCGGACGCCGCCGCGCTGGACGCGGGTCCGACCGAGGACGCGCCCGTCGAGCTCGACGCGCCCGTCGCGACGCCCGACGCGGCGCGCGAGGACGCGCCCTTCTTCCGTCCCGACTCGGGGCCGAGCGGGAGCGCGATCGTTCCGCTCGATGCCTGCGACGACGATGTCGCCTCCCTCTACCTCACGCCGGACGGGCTCTCGCCGTTCACCGCCGCGGTGCGTGGCGAGCTCCTGGGCTGTGCGCACGTCGACACGATCTCCGCGGCCGACCTCGCGACGCGCCTCGCTGGAGTGCCCGACCTCGTGCTGAGCGGAGGTGACGTGCGCATGTACGTCGTCGCGTACCGCACCGAGCGCGAGCCGCGTGGCGTCGGCGGCCTCTCCACCGCCCTCGTCTTGCTGCCCGACGTCGCCTACGGCGCGCGTGTCCCGATGGTGCTCGCTGCGCACGGCACGATCGGCATCGCGGACGAGTGCGCACCGTCGCGCTTCGTGCGCGAGGGCATCGACGTCACGGGCCTGCCCCCCGACTACATCGATGCGCTCCTGCTCTCGTACGCGGCGCGCGGCCTGCCCGTCGTGGCCCCCGACTACGCGGGCCTCGGCACCGAAGGCACGCACGGCTACGACAACTGGCTCGATCCTGCGCGCAGCGCGATCGACGGCGTGCGCGCGCTCCGTGCGCTGATCGCCTCCGACCGCCTCGACGGCACCACGATCGCGTACGGCCACAGCCAGGGCGGCGGCATCGTGCTCGCGCTCGCGGGCCTGCGCGAAGAGACGCCCGACGTCGATCTCCGCGCGATCGTCTCCCTCGCGCCCGGCTACAGGGTGTCCACGCTGCGCAGCGCGACCGCCTTGTCGGGCTTCCCGCTCAACGCGAGTCTGCGGACCTTCGCCTCGCTCGCCGTGCTCTCGGGCTACGCGAACCTCACCGACGACAGCGCGCGGTGGGGCGAGCCGTTCCGCGCGGGGATCCGCGATCACCTCGTCTCGCAGCTCACCACGCTCTGCATCGGCAACGCGATCGAGTCGCTCGACATGCCGACCGCCGACTACACCCCACCGACGACCATCGGCGAGGCGCTCGACCCGGACTTCGTCTCGGCGGTCTCCGCGTGCTCGTCGGGCGGCGCCTGTGACGGCCTGCCCGGTGCGTGGGTCGCACGCGACATCGCGAACGAGCCTCGCACCCCGGCCTCGAGCCCGCCCATCCTGCTCGTCCTGTCGAACGGCGACACGGTGAACGTCCCGCGGCAGGTCGGCTGCGTCATCGATCGTGTCGAGGAGGACGGCGCGAGCCCCGAGCTCTGCGTAGGCGCGTTCGGCGACCATCTCCCCATGGTCGCGGCCACCGCGGGCTACACGATCGACTGGGCACTCGGCGTCGCGAGCGGCGGGACACGCCCGCTCTGCCCCGGCACCACCACCGCGCCTCGTTGCTCGCTGTTCTAGAGTCTGGTCTGGGTTCTGTGGGCCGTTCGCCGCTCCGGGCGCTCGCTGTTCCAGCCTTCCGCGCTACACCTCGCGCCGCCCATGACCGCCGAGCACCTCAGGCGACGCACGTTCGCCATCATCTCGCATCCCGACGCCGGCAAGACGACGCTGACCGAGAAGCTCCTCCTCTACGGAGGCGCCATCCACACGGCGGGCGCGGTCAAGGCCCGTCGTGGCGCGCAGAAGGCGGCGACCAGCGACTGGATGGACCTCGAAAAGAAGCGCGGCATCTCGATCACGAGCTCGGTGCTCCAGTTCGAGTACGGCGGCATCCGCTACAACCTCCTCGACACCCCTGGCCACCAGGACTTCTCCGAGGACACCTACCGCACGCTCACCGCGGCCGACTGCGCGATCATGCTCATCGACGCGGCCAAGGGCGTCGAGGCGCAGACGAAGAAGCTCTTCCACGTCTGCCGCATGCGCGGCACGCCGATCGTCACCTTCGTGAACAAGCTCGATCGCCCCGCGCGCGACGCGTTCGCGCTCATGAGCGAGATCGAGGAGACGCTCGGCATGAAGACGGTGCCGCGCACGTGGCCCATCGGCTCGGGCGACCTCTTCAAGGGCGTCTACGACCTCGACGGAAAGAGCGTCCTCACCTTCGATCGCACGGCCAAGAACGCCTCGCGCGTGCCGATGCAGATGCGAGGCCTCGACGATCCGCAGATCGACGCGATCGCGGGCAGCGAGCTCGCGCAGAGCCTGCGCGACGAGGTCGAGCTGCTCACGGGCGCGGGCGACAGCTTCGATCTGAGCGCCTTCCTCAAGGGCGACATCTCGCCCGTGTTCTTCGGCAGCGCGCTCACGAATTTCGGCGTCGAGCCGTTCCTCGAGGCGTTCAAGGACATCTGCCCCGCGCCCGGACCGCGCGAGACCTCGGGCGGTCACGTGGAGCCCGGTGAGGATCGCTTCACGTCGTTCGTCTTCAAGGTCCAGGCGAACATGGACCCGAACCACCGCGACCGGATCGCGTTCATGCGCATCTGCTCGGGCAAATTCGAGAGCGGCATGCGCGTGTGGCACTACCGCCTCGGCAAGGAGATCCGCCTCGCGCGCGCCGAGCAGCTCTTCGCGCAGGAGCGCCAGACCATCCACGAGGCGTGGGCCGGCGACGTGGTGGGCCTCCACGATCCGGGCCTCTTCCGCATCGGCGACACGCTCTCCACGGGCGGGCCCGTGACCTTCGACTCGGTGCCTCGCTTCTCGCCCGAGCACTTCGCGCGCGCGACGCTGCTCGATCCGATGAAGCGAAAGCAGATGCAGAAGGGCGTGGACGAGCTCGCGGAGGAGGGCACCGTGCAGCTCTTCTTCCAGCCCGGTCGCGAGAAGGATCCGATCATGGGCGTGGTCGGACAGCTGCAGTTCGAGGTGCTCGCGTATCGCCTCGAGCACGAGTACGGCGCGAAGGTCGCGCTCGATCGGCTGCCCTTCGGCTACGCGCGCTGGGTCGAGGGCGCGACGTCGTGCGCCGAGCTCGAGTCACGCCGCATCCCCCTCGCGGTCACCGACATCGACGGCCACCCCGTGGCGCTCATGCAGAGCGAGTGGGACGTGCGGCGCCTCGAGCGCGACAACGAGAGCTGGAAGTTCCTCGAGACCGCGCCCATGGGGAGCGGCTTCGCGAAGCGAGAGGCCTGATCGGGTCGCGCTGCGTCCGTCGGCGCGCGACGCTCATCGAGGGATGGCGGGGAGGAAGCGGCCCGCGCGACGCTGCCCGAGCTCGGGCTGGGGCGTCGCGTCACGCACCACGTGCACGCCGCCGATCAGCACGTGCCGCACGGCCTGACCGTCGTTCACCATGCGCTCGAACCCGGGCATGCCGGGGAACGGGGCGAGCCTCACGCGATCGAGCGAGGCATCGAGCCGCTCCGGATCCACGACGATCACGTCGGCGCGCTTGCCCTCCGCGATCACCCCGGCGTCGAGGCCGAACCACGCGCCGAGCTCGCCGGTGAGGCGATACACCGCGCGCTCGATGGGCATGATGGGCTGGCCCGCGCGCTCGGCGTCGCGCACCTGCTTCAGCATGCGCACGGCGAAGTTGTAGAAGGCCATGTTGCGGAGATGGGCGCCCGCATCGGAGAAGCTCATGAGCGTGCCCCCGTGCCGCATGAGATCCGCGCGGCGACGAGGCCGATCGTTGGCGAGGCACGTGTGCCAGCGGATCGCGCGATCGTGCTCGATCATGAGATCGAGGAACGTGTCGACGGGGTCGCGGCCACGGGCGCGGGCCACGTCCACGAACGACTTGCCCACGAGCGAGGGATCGGGCGCCTCGAGGATCTCCGCGTCGGCGAGATCGCGATGCCAGACCTTGGGCGCGAAGCGCTTGCGGAGCTCCTTGCGGAACGCGGCGCGGTAGCCAGGCGACGCCATCGTCGCGTCGCGCTTGCTCCGATCCCGCGCGAGGTCGCGCACCGTCTGACCCGTGGGGAATTCCTCGAAGAGCACCGAGTCCATCCCGTCGTAGTAGACGTCGAAGGGGACGGGCGGCGACTGCCAGCGCAGATCGCCACGGAGCAGCGTGTTCGTCATCCACGCGAGGGCCGACGTGAGGTTGTAGATGTAGCGATCGGCCTTGAGATCCATCATCGCGATGGTCGTCGTGCGGAGCGGCTTGCGCAGCCAGCCGGCGCTCGCGAGCGCGATCCCGAGGATGTTCAGGCGCGTCACGAGGTTCGGTGCGGTCTGGTGGATCGCGCCGCGCGCGCGGAGGCGCTCCTCGAGTCCCCGTCGCTCGCGCCGACGCGCGTAGTACGACGGCAGGCTCTTGGACCACGCCCGATCCCCATCGAGGCGGTCCCACGGGTTCGTCATGCCCGACATGCCGAGAAAGCCCTGATCGAGCGCCTCGTCGAGCATGCGCTCCATCTGCGCTTGCTCCTGCCGGCTCGGGCGCACGTTCTCGTCGACCGCGCGGGAGAGGCCCATGGCCCGCACGCGGAGGTCGCTGTGACCGACGAAGCTCGCGACGTTCGGGCCGAGAGGATGGCGGTCGATCCATGCCCGCCAGCCGCGAGCGTCGGACCACGTCTTCACCTCGCGAAGGAGCGGCAGGACGATGTCGCGCGGCACCGCCTCCACGCGCGTGAACATGTCCGAGCAGTCCTCGGCGCTCGAGACGACGAAGCTCACCGAGCAGCTCCCCACGACGACGCTCGTCACGCCGTGTCGCACCGACTCGGTGAGGGCGGGCGCGAGGGCGAGCTCGGCGTCGTAGTGGGTGTGGGTGTCGACGAAGCCCGGCATCACCCACGCCCCGCGGGCGTCGATGCGCGCCGCGTCCTCGAGCGCGTCGAACGCCCCAGGCGGCGAGATGCGCGCCACCTGCCCCTCCTCCACGAGCAAGTCCGCCTCACGGGGCGGCGCACCCGTCCCATCGAAGAACACCCCACGCTGGATGACGACTCGCGACACGACGGACTCCTGGCTCGGTGCTCAGCGGCGCGCCATGCGCCCGAAGAAGATGCGCTTCCAGCGCTCGGCCGCGAACACGTATGCAGCCGTGATCGTCGCGATCATCAGCACCATCGCGGGCGGCGGAGGCACGAGCGCGAACACGGCCGCGAGCGGCGTGTACGGCAGCACGATCGAGATCACGGCGACCGCCACGCTCGACCACAAGAGGCCCGCGGCGGGGCGGCTCTTCCACGCGGCGCGACGGGTGCGGACGACCAGCGCGACGGCGAGCTCCGTGAGGATCGACTCGACGAACCAGCCCGTGCGGAACTCGGCCTCTCGCGCACCGAGCACGAAGTAGAGGCCCGCGAACGTGAGCAGGTCGAAGAAGGTCGAGACGAGCCCGAACGAGATCATGAAGCGCGCGAGACCCTTCAGATCCCAGCGCTGCGGGGCCTCGACGAGCTCCGGATCGACCGCGTCGCCCGCGATGGCGATCGCGGGGATGTCGGAGAGGAAATTGTTGAGGAGCACCTGGATCGCGAGCAGCGGCAGGAACGGCAGGAACGCGGCCGCCGCGGCCATGCTGATCATGTTGCCGAAGTTCGCGCTCTCGGTCGTGTAGATGTACTTCATCGTGTTCGCGAACGTCGTGCGCCCCTCGAGCACACCGTCGCGCAGGACTCCGAGATCCTGCTTGAGGAGCACGAAGTCCGCGGCCTCGCGCGCCACGTCCACGGCGCCATCCACGGAGAGCGAGACGTCGGCCGCGTGGAGCGCGGGTGCGTCGTTGATCCCATCGCCCATGTAGCCGACGACGTGCCCGCTCTTGCCGAGCGCGAGGATGATCCGCTCCTTCTGGTTCGGGTCGACCTCCGCGAAGATCGCGGTCTTGGGCGCGAGGTTCCAGAGCGCCTCGTCGCGCATCGCGGCGAGCTCCTTGCCCGTGAGGACGCGGTCGGTGGCGATGCCCACCTCGGAGGCCACGTGGATGGCCACCTCGCGCGCATCGCCGCTGATCATCTTCACGGCCACGCCGAGCCGCGCGAGGTCGCGGACCACCTCGGCGACTCCGTCCTTGGGCGGATCGGCGAACGTGAGCAAGCCCTCGAAGACGAGGTCGGCCTCGTCCTCGACGCCGTAGCGCGCGCGCTCGGTCACCTCGGCGCTCGCGACACCGAGCGTGCGCATGCCGCGTCCGCCCAGCTCGCGGCCCTTCGCGAGCACGCGCTCGCGGAGGGCGTCGTCGAGCGCCACCACGCCGCTCGCCGTGCGGGCGTGGCTCGAGACGTCGAGCACGGTCGCGAGGGCGCCCTTCTCCACGAGACGCCTCACGCCGCTCGGATCGCGCGCGACGATGCCGAGGCGCTTGCGGCTGAAGTCGTAGGGAAGCTCGTCGAGCTTCTCCCAGGCCTTCACGTCGAGGCCGTCGTGCTCACCGCGCGCCCGGATCGCAGCGTCCATGGGGCTCGCCAGGCCCGTCTCGAGCGCGGCGTTCACGTAGCCGAGCTCGAGCACGCGCGTGCTCGGGGCGCCCTCCACGTCGAGCGCGTCGCCGAGGGCGATCTCGCCGCGCGTGAGGGTGCCTGTCTTGTCGGTGCAGAGCACGTCCATCGAGCCGAAGCTCTCGATCGCCGTGAGGCGACGGACCACGACGCCGCGCTCGGCCATGCGGCGCGCGCCGCGCGACAGGTTCACCGTGACGATCGCGGGCAGCATCTCCGGCGCGAGGCCCACGGCGAGCGCGATCGCGAAGAGCAGCGAGTCGATCGGCGGCTGGTGCGTGAGCACGGTGGCCGCGAACGTGAACACCACGAGCGCGACCATGATCCGCGTGAGCAGGTAGCCGAAGCGGCGGATGCCTCGGTCGAAGTCGGTCTCGGGCGCGCGCAGCGAGAGCGTCTTGGCGATGCGGCCGTACTCGGTGTCCTTGGCGAGCGCGGTGACGAGCATGGTGCCGGTGCCGCTGCGCACGCTCGTGCCGAGGAAGAGCGCGTTGCCTCGCTTGCCGAGCGGCGCGTCCACGGCGCTCGTACCGGGCGCCTTGAGCACGGGGAAGGTCTCGCCCGTGAGGATCGCCTCCGAGACCTGCAGATCCTTGGCCGCGAGCACCACGCCGTCCGCAGGGACGAGGCTGCCGGCCGAGAGGAGGATCACGTCGCCCACCACCACGTCTTCGGCGAGCACCGACGCGCTCTGCCCGTCGCGCAGCACGTCGCACCGCAGCGCGATCCGCGCGCGCAGGGCCTCGATCGCGCGAGAGGCGCGGTGCTGCTGGAGCGCATCGAGGATGCCCGACAGCACGATGACGGCGACGATCACGACCGCGTCGGTGAGCTCTCCGGCGAGAGAGCTCACCACGGCCGCGAACACGAGCAGCCACGACATCGGGTTGCGCAGCTGCTCGAGGAGCGCGTCGAGCCAGGGCCTGCGACGCGTGATCTCCAAGGAATTCGGCCCATCCGCGCGGCGCCGCGCAGCGGCCTCGACCCCCGTGAGCCCCTCGTCACGGGACGCCAGCGCGGCGAGCAGCGCCTCGCGCGTCTGGGCCCATGCGTGCTCGAGCTTCGCCACGCGGCAAGCGTAGTACGAGGCGCGCGAGCACGTGCGCCCACGAGCGTCAGGCTTCGCGAGCAGTCACGTGATCGGCACAGACGACGCGGGGCGCGTGGGCGCGATCACCTCGGCGACGGGCCGCGCTCGAGCCCGGCGAGCACGGAGCTCACCTCGCGGAGCTGTTCGCGCAGGGCCGCGGTGGCCTGCATCCCCGTGACGGTGAACGCGGTCTCGCGCGAGCCCTTCAGGCGCTCGTACCACTCCGACGAGCTTGGATGCCGGGAGCTCGAGCTTCGACTTCGTGACCGACTTCATCCGCCTGCCGGCCGATCGCCACGATCACGTCGCCTCGACCTGCGCGATCATCGCCGCGCGTGAACACGCGCGCGCTCCCGCCCGACTCGTCCTCGTACTCCGTCCCGACCAGCAACCGCGAGGCGTCGCCCGAGCGAAACAGTGCCCATGAGCTGGCAAGAAACCAGCCCAGACCCGGTGGCGCATGAACCGAGTACTACCCGGTACGGGGTGTTCGCAATGGTGAGTTCTTCGATCTGGAGGTGACCCCGACTCGACGCTGTAACGCGACCTCTACGGTGCGGGGTGTTGCGACGCGGCCGGCGACGACTGTGTCCGGCCCGACCGAACCGCTCCGGGCTTTGGCGCAGCGATCGAGTAGGAGAGGATCGATGCTTGCACGCCATTCTCGCCGAGACACCCGACGAGCGAGGGCACTGTCGGCGACGCTCTCACGAGCGTGGACGCGCTGCAGCGAGGGGCCCTCGTCCAAGGCAGACCGCCGTTGCGGGTAGGATCCAGCGCGACCATGGCGTCGAAGGCGTGGCGTGTCCGCGTTCCACCTCGTGAGATGCGCGAGTTGGGCATCGCCCTGTGTTGCGCCGGCGCTCTGGGCTGCGGCGCGCGTGGCGGCTTGTGGATCGACTCGCCGCACGTCGCTGTCGACGTGGGCATCGCTGCGGAAACGGACGCAGGACGCGACGCAGGGCAGGACGCCGCACGGGATGCAACGCCGGACGCGGGGCTCGACGGGTTGGCCGATGCGCAGCCGGACGCGCGCGAGGATGCGTCGTTCGATGCGTCGTTCGATGCGTCGTTCGATGCGTCGTTCGATGCGTCGTTCGATGCGGGCCTGGGCGCGGGCCTCGATGCCTCCTGCGCACCGCACGACGGGCCGCCGCCTCGCACCACGACGTCGTGGCGGTACTGCCCGCTGCCGTGTGAGTCGCTCTGGTACGTGGGTCAGACGCACGCGGCCGACTATGAGCTGGACACCGACCCCGCCTCGGTCGACGCGGTGAGCTGGCACGCGAGCGCCGCGCTCGACGATCACTACGAGGTTCCCATCCCGTACTGCCTCGGGGTGCGCGTGAACGGGGTCGCGATCGCGGAGACCACGACGAGCCCGCTGCCCCACGGCGCGCCGTACGGCACGATCTTCACGAACCTCACGGAGATCGACCTCCCCCTACCGAGGGAGCTCCTCCGACGTGGTCCGAACACGATCGAGATCACGCTCGGGTGCGCACGCGAAGGTGTCGACTGGATCGTCGTGGAGCGGTCCGTGCTGCGCTCACGCCGATGTCGCTGACTCAGGGCGTGGCCAGCTCCAGCGGGAGCACGTTCGCCGAGAAGCGAAAGAGCGGCCCGTCTGCGCGCGCGGTGCTCGGCGAGAGCGCGGGCGCAAGCCCGACCCCCCACACCGCGATAGCCCATGCGAGACCCGTCGATGCACGACCCATCGCGCCGAGCATTTCGCACACCCACGAGCTGGGCGGGCAGACGATCCCCCCAGCGGTGACCGGTGATCGTGAGCGCCCACGCGCGCGGAGCACACCCTCGACCGCGTGTGGCCGTCCCCGCGTGGAGGTCGCGTCCGCGCGCGGAGCTTGCGACTTTCCGTGCATGGCGCGTGCAGATCGTCGTCTCCCCGGCAACGCACCGGGTCCGTGGCCATCTGCACGTTCACGCTCTGCCTCGCGCGCTCTCTCGCTTCGCAGCGCGACGCGACACCAGCACGCACGCGCCAGAAGGCACCGACCCCGACCACGACGGCGAGCCCGACTGGAAGCTGAAGGCGAGAGTGACCCTTTCGGAGCCCCACCACAGCGGCCGATGTGCCACGCAGAAACGGCTCAGCTTCTCGCGTGATCCAGCCGTTTCCCCGTACGGCCCCTGGCCGCCGACGTCAACGCTTTGGCGTGACCGCGGGCCGGGTCACGGTTCTCCGTCAGCGGTAGCGGTGCAGGCCCATGCGCACCCGACCTTGGAGCTGCGTCCCTCATGGTCGCGCGCTTGGATTGACCCTCCGACGTCGGGTGCGTATGCCGCGCTCGCTTGGGCGCCGTCTCCACACTCCTCTTGGTACGCGGCCTCTGGCCGGAGGCTGCTTCGCTGGCTCGGAGTGCGAGTGGGCTCGAATGCGACGAGCCGCAGGAGTTGAAGCGAGCGCTTCTCGCGTTGGCGGACAACGCGGGCTCGGACGCCCGCCTCAGCGAGGCGTCGGTGGATGCCGTGCTGAAGCGGCTCTTGGCTGCGAGCGTCGGGGACGGGGTGGCCTTCGGGAATGCCAAGAGTCTCGTCCTCACCCTCGAGCAGGCGGGGCTCGAGCTCGATGCCGAGAGCGAGCACTCGATCCGCGTGCTCGACGACGGATTGACGCGGCCTTGGGCGACGGGCAGCGGTGGCTTCGGCGAGGGGCTGCGCGGGGCGCTCGAGCCGGGCGCGTGCCGCCATCTGGCCGGCGCGCTGGGGCGTCTGGGGCTCGATCGCGGAGGCATCGGGGGCGCTGCGATCCGCGACGCGGCGGGTGACGACGATCTGCGTCCGCTCCGCATCCTCGTCGGCATGGCGCGAAGTGCGGGCGAAGCGGGAACCGGTCTGGTGCACGGGCGCGACCTCCCGCTCGATGGGATCGGTCGCTGGCATCGAGGTGTCTTTCGCCGGCACTGAGCAGAATCGCCGAGCCTCTGCTCGAGCGCAGCGCCTGGCGACGAGAGCCGCTCCGCGCTCGCGGGGCGCAGCGCGGCGAGGCCCTGCGCCGCCGCCAGCAGCGCTTCGAAGCGCGCGGCGGCGCCCGGATCGCGCGCCACGAGGGCGGCCACGGCGCTCATCGCCTCCCTGGCGCCCGGATCGATCTCCACTGCCTCGGCTCGCCAACGGAAACGCCTC
>JAIBCE010000581.1 GCA_019694315.1 Sandaracinaceae bacterium | reverse complement strand
CACCACGCGCGCACGGTCCGAGGCTCGGAGACGGTCATCGTCGGAGACCGGCAGGTGGTCACCGTGGGCGACGAGCAGCACACCGCGGTGCGCTCACACCAGAGCACCGTCGTCGGCGGCGCGCAGCCGGTGGGCGCGGGCGGCGACCGCACGGCGCACGTCGGCCGCAACGAGTCGGCGCGCGTCGAGGGCGACCGCCACGAGCGCGTCGAGGGGAGCGCGTCGAGCGACATCCGCGGCGACGTCTCCGTCGGCATCAACGGCGCGCGCACCACGGTGCTGCACGGCGACGAGCGCGTGATCGTGGGCGTCGACACCGAGCACCCGAGCCACCAGCACGTCCGCGTGACGGGCGAGGCGGTGACGCGGGCCCACCTAGTCAAGCTCATCAGCGACTCCTCCAGCGTAGACGGGGGGATCCTGCTGCGGTGCGGTCACAGCGTCCTGGCGCTGTCGCCCGACTTCATCACCATCGCGAGCAAGGAGATCGTCATCGTCGGAGATGAGATGACGCGCATCCGCGGCAAGGAGGCGAACCTGAACCTCTCGGCTGCGGGCTTCGAGGGCAACGGTGACCCGGTCTCGCTCCAGACCCTCGACGGCGCCAGTCTGATGCTGAGCGGCACGCGCGCGTGCCTCCACGGCGACACGGTGCAGATCGAGCCCTCCGAGCCGATGGGCTCTGGCGAGGTGTCTGAGGAGGGCGCGCAGACGCCCAACGTGACGCTGCGGTTCACGCACGGCTTCCTCCCCGGCGAGGTGCCGACGTTCACGCTCGGAGCCACCGCTGAGGCGAGCACATCGGGCACGCGGAGGCGCGATCCCACGGCGATGGCGAAGGTGCGCGCGAAGGTCGAGGGCGCCACCACCGACGACCGCCAGACCGACGAAGACGGCGTGCTCCGCGTGTGGGTCTCGGCGGAGCTCAACACCTTCACCGTGCAGCTCTACGCGAACGAGACGTATCCGTCGCTCTACCGCGCCGAGGACGACCCGATGGTGTTCACCGTGAAGCTCGAAGGGTCGGTGCCGCCCGCGTCGGAGCTCGCCGGCGCGCGCTTCAGGCTGCGGAACCTCGGGTACTCGCCGGGCACCGAGCTCTCGGCCGCGGCGGGCGACGCGGCCACGGCGGCGGCGCTCGTCGACTACCAGTTCGACCGATCGCTGCCTCGATCGGGCGCCCTCGACGACGCCACGCGCGACGACCTCTACACCACCTGGAACGGGTAGAGGGAGCCCTCCGATGCCCTCCACGCCGCGCGTCGTCTACGCCACTCGCAACAGCAAGCAGCCCACGCCCGTCCACGTGCGGCCGTCGATCCTGCCCATCGTGCTGGTGCCCGGAATCATGGGCACGCGGCTCACCGACCCTCGCACCGACGACCTCGTGTGGAACCCCTCGGGCGAGCCCTTCGGCGACAGCCCCGGCCCCTTCACCGTCGACGTCGAGCGGCTGCAACAGGTGAGCGCGCCGCTCGTGCCCGACGAGACACACCGCGAGGCGCTGCGCTCGAAGCACCGCGAGGTGCAGCACATCCGCCACTGGTACAACCTCGTGCAGAAGCACTACGGCGCGCTCGCGAAGCACCTCGCGGCGCTCGACCTGCCCGCGCTCGAGGAGCGCCACCTGACGCCGCGCGTGTACTGCTGCGGCTACGACTGGCGACAGGACAACGCCCGCTCCGCCGCGCGGCTCGCCGGCGTGGTCGAGGAGGCGCTGCGCGAGACCGGGGCGTCGAAGGTCATCGTCGTGGCGCACGGCATGGGCGGCCTCGTCGCGCGCTACTACTGTCACGCGCTCGGCGGCGAGTCGAAGGTGCACCAGCTCGTCCTGCTGGCCTCGCCGACGCTGGGCAGCCCCGCGGCGTACGCGCAGCTCAGGCAGGGCGCCTACGGGCTCTACGGCAACGACCTCGCGGACCAGATCGAAGCGTCGAGCCCCGCCGCGGCGGAGGAGTGCGTCGAGACGGCGTCGCAGCTCATCGCGGGCGCCGCGATGGCGGGCGCGCAGGGTCCGAGCGAGGCCCTCGGCGTCTTCGGCGAGCTCTACCTCGCGCTGTGCCTCGGCGCGGGGCGCGCGCTCTCGCGGGCGGAGACGAGGCACTTCCTGCGGCAGCTCCCGTCGCTCTATCAGCTCATGCCGAACGCGACGTTCTGCAACGCGTTTCGCGACTGGCTGGTGTTCGACCCCGCGGCGACGGGTCACCGCCCCACGGGGTTCATGATCCAGCTCCCGAGCACCGAGGACCTCACCGCCGCCATCACCCGTCAGCGCGCGCCCTCGTTCGCCACGGGGTCTGACCTCGCGAGCGCGCAGCACGCCGAGGCGCTGAACGCCGCGCGCGCGGCGGGAGAGAGCGCCGAGGTCTCGGGCCGCGCGTCTCGCAACGTCGCGACGCTGCCAGCGCTCACGGAGCGTGTGCGCGCGCACCTCGTCGCGGGCGAGGTCGGCGAGGCCGTGGCGCTCCTCTACGAGCTCGCCGAGCAGTGCGAGCGAGCGTTCATCGACGCGCGATCGAGCCGCGCGCTCTACGAGGACATCTACACGGGCCTGCTCGACGTCGTGTCGCTGCGCGCGCTCTCGGCAGGCCACCTGCTCTCGGCGAGGGCCTTCGACGCGGCGCTGTCGGTCGACGCGCGCGAGGTCGAACCGTTCTCTCCCATCGAGCCCTTTCGCGCGGCCTTCGCGGCGGCGGGCGTCGAGCTCGGCGACGCCCTCGCGGGGCCGAGCGCGGCCGTCGACCGACGCGAGATGCGTAACCTGGCCGCCGCGGCGGAGGCGTCGCGACCGATGCGGGTGTACATGCACCCCTGCACGGCGAACCTCTACGGCGACGGCCTGCCGTGCGACGGCGGGGCCGTGCTCATCCCGCAGCGCGCGGTGTCGCGCGACGACAGCAACCTCGTGAAGGTGCTCTATCTCCCGAAGGTCCTCGCGACGGGCGGGCCGCTCGCCGTCGGCGATGGGAGCGTCCCCTCGCGCAGCGCCAACCCTTCGGCGGCGCACCTGTCGAGGTCCTTCGAACGCGCCGTCGCGATCGCCAACGTGACGCACACCGCGCTGCCCTCGCACGCGCAGACCCTCACCGCGATCGACGCGGCGATCTCGGAGAACATCGCGGCCTTTCCGCTGGGAGCGAGGCGATCATGACCCCCTGGTGCATCAACGCATACTGGACCGACCGCGCCGAGGCGCTCTCGTCGCTCGCCGAGCGGCTCTACGCGTTCTCCCGCTCGCTCGCGGCGCTCTCGCCCTCCCTCGCGAGGCTCGCGCCGCTCACGCGCGACGACACGCTCGTGCAGCCGCTGACCGGGGCGCCCCACGCCGAGGCGCTCCTCTCGCAC
>JAIBCE010000580.1 GCA_019694315.1 Sandaracinaceae bacterium | reverse complement strand
AGGCGCGCCGCGTCTGCGACGAGGAACTTGGTCGCGAAATTGTCGGCACCCTCGATCACGAGATCGTGTGCGGCCACGAGCGCGCGCGCGTTGCTCGGTACGAGGCGCCCGTCGATCGCCGAGGCCGTGAGGCTCGCCGCGCCTGCGAGGCGCGCCTCCTCGATCATCCGCTCGGCGAAGCGCGGGCCCTTGGGCGAGCCCACGTCGGCGTCGCGATAGAAGAGCTGACGGTGGAGGTTGTCGGCCGAGACCACGTCGTCGTCGATCACGGTGATCGCGAGCCCGCGCGCGACGTGTCGCGCGCTGCGCGCGAGCACCAGGCCTGCCGCGCAGCCCAGACCGCCCGCGCCGACGATCAGCACGCGCTCGGGGGCGGTGGGCGTGGACGTGGGTGACATCGCTCAGATCACGTAGACGTAGCGCCCCGGCGGCCGACGCTTGTGGCCGAGCGCCTCGCCGCGCTCGCAGAGCTGCTCGATCGTGATCGCGTCGAAGGCCTCCTCGATGCGCTGCGAGAGCGTGTCGAAGGCCTCCTCGGTGACGGCGCGGCTCGTGGGGTCGCCCTCGGAGGCCTCGTCGCGCGTCGTGATCGCCAGCGGGCCCTCGAGCGCGCGCACGATGTCGCCGAGCCGGATCTCGCTCGTGCTACGCGCCAGCTGGTAGCCGCCGCGAGGCCCGCGCTTGGAGCCCACGAGGCCCGCGCGCTTGAGATCCTGGAAGATCTGCTCGAGGAAGCGGGGCGGGATGGACTGGCGCTCCGCAATCTCCTTGATCTGCGTGGCGCGACCCTCGTTGTGGAACGCGATGTCGAACATCGCGCGCACTCCATAGCGGCCTTTGTTCGAGAGCTTCACCCGATTCTCCGGCGGTTCTTGGGTGATTGTCTGAATTGGCACGTCGTTTTTGTCAAGAATCCGATGGTGGCGTCGGCGGCGGGGAAGTGGGGTACCCTCGGGCCGTGCGTGCCTGCGAGATCTGCGGCCACCGCTATCACGACCGGGCCTCTGGTCGCGCGACGAGCGTGTGCCCGTTCGACGGCGGAAAGCTCGTGCCGCTCCCCGACCCGCTCGTGGGCCGACTGATCGCGGGCCGCTACACGATCCTCGAGAAGATCGGGCAGGGCGGCTTCGGCGTCGTGTATCGCGCGCACAACGACGTGGTCGCGCGCGAGGTCGCGATCAAGTTCCTCCTTCCGGAGCTGTCGGCGGACGCGAAGAACCGCGAGCGCTTCTTGCGCGAGGCGCGCGCCGCGAACCGGATCGATCACGAGCACATCATCGACATCACCGACTTCGGGCAGACCGACGACGGGCTCGTGTTCCTCGTGATGGAGCTGCTCGAAGGGCAGCCGCTCTCGGAGGAGATCCGCCGCGGCCCGCTCGGGATCGCTCGGGCGCTCGACATCGCCATGCAGTGCGCGTCCGCGCTCTCGCGTGCGCACGAGCTCGACGTCGTCCACCGCGACATCAAGCCCGACAACATCTACCTCGTCACGCAGGGCGCCAACCGCGACTTCGTGAAGCTCCTCGACTTCGGCCTCGCGCACATGAAGGGCGAGCTGCGGCTGACTGCGACGGGGGCGGTGTTCGGCACGCCCGAGTACATGGCGCCGGAGCAGGGGCGCGGCGCGCCGATGACCGCTTCAGCCGACCTCTACTCGCTCGGCTGCGTGATCTTCGAGATGCTCTCCGGTCAGCCGCCGTTCCGCGGGACCACGCCCGATCTCATCCTCAAGCACATGCGCGAGCCCCCGCCGCACGTGGCCTCGCGTGTGCCCGGCCTGCCCGAGGCGCTCGATGCGCTCGTGTGGAAGCTGCTCGAGAAGGCGCCGCAGAAGCGTCACCGCGACGCGTTCCACTTGCTCGAGGATCTCAAGCGGATCAGCGACGCGCTTCCTCGCGTGCGCGCCTCGGTCGCGCCCGACGAGCTCGCCAAGACGCGCGAGCGCAAGCGCTCGGTCGTGGACGTGCAGAAGCCGCTGCAGATGCCCACCACATGGGAGCGGCGCGCCGCGTTGTTCCGCGATCTCGCGCGGCGCGCGCACGGCAACGCGCTTCCACCTTGGCTCTCGCAGGCACTGAACGATCTCGTCGACTGCATCGGGCGCGTGCGCGAGACCGAGCGTCAGATCGCGGTCGCCGCCGAGGCCGCCACGAGCCGCGAGACGGAAATCCGCGCGATGCGTCTGCGCCTGGGCCGCGCGATCGACGAGCTCGTGCGCGACGAGTCGCGCGCCGTCGGCGCCATCGACGAGCTCTACCGCGAGCTCGGTGTGCTCCGGCCCGCGCACGTCGAGACCGAGACGGTCGTGACCCGGGGCCTCGTCGCGCTGCGCGATCCGGCCTCGGGCTCGACCATGTCGCTCGCGCTCGCGACGCTTCTCCACGACACGGGCGTGGCCGCGGGGCGCTGGCTCGAGGCCGAGCAGCGACTGGCCACGATCCAGGAGGAGCTCCGCCGCCGCGAGCGAGAGCGCGAGGATCTCCACTTCCAGGTCGACCAGCTCAAGGGACGCCTCGGCTCGGGCTCGGCGGAGCAGGATCACGAGCTGACGGCGCTTCGCGAGACCTTGCAGCAGCTCGATCGTGAGCGCGCGGCGCTCCTCGATCTCACGGCGCAGCGTGCGTCGCTCATCACCCAGCACCTGTCTCAGTTCCCCGAGCTACGCGAGCTCTGGACCGGCGAGACGCCGCTCCAGGCCAACGTCCGCGGCTGAAGAACGGAGGCGCGTGTCGATTCCGTCTCAGAGCTCGAGGAGCGCGCGGCTCCGCGCCGCGACCGTCGCGCTCGCGTGGCTCTCCGCGTGGGCGCTCGGAGCGTGTGATCGCCTCGAGGCCGAGCAAGAGCCGGCTCCGCCTCCGCCGCTCGCGCAGGCCTTCGTGTCGAGTCAGGTCTCGGCGGCGCTCGGTCAGCTCGCGCGCGCGGCCACCACGAGAGGCTTCACGCCCGAGGGCGACGACAGCCGCGGCTTCCTCGTGGAGCGCGGACCGCAAGCGGTCGAGCTGCCGCTGCGATCGGGCAGCTGCTACCTGCTCGTGGCGGCCGGCTCCGAGGCCGTCCGCGAGCTCGATGTCACGCTCTACGCCGGCGACGGCACCGAGGTGGCGCGCGACGAGTCGGCCGGGAGGCTCGTGGCGCTCCATCACTGCCCGCCGCAGTCGGGCACCTTCTACGCGAGCGTGCAGGCCACCGCGGGCAACGGCCTCTTCGCGCTGCGCGTCCTCCGCGGCCCCAATGGGCTCGAGGTGCGCACGGAGGACATCGTGCGCGCGGCCGAGCCCGAGCGAGCGTCGCGATGAGGCTCGAGGCCTCGCTCGCGCGTGCGCTGCGAGCGGTGGTCGCGCGGCTGGC
>JAIBCE010000168.1 GCA_019694315.1 Sandaracinaceae bacterium | reverse complement strand
TAGTTGCACTGTTTGCCGTACCCCAATGGCTCGAGCGCTTCCAGGTCCGCGGGGGTGATCGTCCGGGTGAACGGGGGATCGGGGTCGGGACAGTTGTCGAGGCAGGTCGTCCAACATCCGCTGAGACCCAGCGCGGCAACGACGAGCAACCGGCATGCGCGTGACGAGGTCATGGCGCCTCGAAGGTGAGCGTCCTGGGATCGAGCCAGAATATCTGACCGTACGAGGACACGATGACGACATCGTCCGATACGAAGAACACGTCGTTCGCCGCCAGCGGAGCCGGGTCGGCGCTGGCGATGGCGCCATCGGCCAGTCGATAGAAGACATAGTGGGACTGCATCGGTTCCTCGGGGTCGGGCTCCGGATGCACGTAGTAGCCAGCCCCCACCGTCCCCCCTGAATGCCCGTCGACCTCCGCGACCCGACGCGCCCTGACGATCGCGCCCGACTCGTAGGTGCCGGTCCAGAGCTCCACCGACGCGTACTCCCGAGCCGCATCGTCCCAGCCCCGCGCCTCGAGCCAGGCGAGCGTGTTCCCGTCCGCCGTGGTGCTCCGGATGTCGGAGCCCCGTGTCTCCCCGCCGTCGACGGATCGCAGCACGGTCGGCACGGCCCCGTTGCGTGACCCCACCATCACGGTGGGACTCCGGAACTGATCCCAGATCAGATCCGAACCCGCGACCAGCTCCAGGTTGCTCTTGGGCCCGTAGAACTCTTCGAGCCCGTAGGTGGGACGCAACACCGAGCCATCGTTTCCGAACGCAAACACGTTCTCCCAGCTATAGAGCGCCGCGACGTGCGAAGGGCTCACCCTCATCACGGACGCCCCAGCACCATAGTCGTCACGATAGAGGGCTCTCAGCGTGCCGCGCGCGTCGGCGGATTCCGCCCGGAGGACGGTAGTCCACTCACGCTCCAAGACATCGCCCGAGACGTCGAAGTCGTAGAAGAGCACGGTCAACGCCAGTGCGTCCGCCCCAATCCCTGCGTCGAAGATCCCGCAGTACGGGTCTCCTTGGATGTCGGGTGTCGGCTCGGGGACGCGGAACGCGAGAAGCGCTCGCTCCGTGTCGAGGTCGATGAACACCCACACCTGGACGAGACCCGCCTCGTCGGGATTGCGCGAAGGTGTGATGATCGCGGCCACGGGCGATCCCCCGATGTCTCCCACCCGGATCATGTTGGCTTCGGTGTGCCACCAGCGACAACCAGGACCGCACTCCTCGTTCCACACCAGCGGCGGCGCAGCGCGCTGAGGGAACGTCGCGACGTCGATGGGGCACTCGTCCGGCAGTGCCGCGACGTGGACCCATCCCGGGTCCCCCTCCGGGATGGGCGCGTCTCGATTGGCATCCGAGGCCCGAGGACCGTCGTTGGGCTCCGGAGCGGCATCCTCCGCGTCAGGCACGCTGGCGTCGAGGCGCGCGCCCGAGTCCACGGGCACGGGTGCCTCCGGGCAAGACGCGCACGCCGCCGCCAGGAGGCCAGCGAGGACCGTCGCAACCCGACGAGGCTCGAGCCCTGTCACAGGCACGAGTCCAACCGCCCAAGAGTGAACGACGAGCGGTCGTGATCCACCACCTCGTACTCGAGCGCCCGCTCCGTCATCACCGACACTCCCCGACTGTCAGCCGTCGACGCTCTGACCTCTGAGCCCGGCAGCCCACACGCATCTCGCCTGAGGCTACAGGAATCGCTGGTCCTTGCGAACAGGCTCGCTCGTCGTGTCCGGGATCCAGCGGCGGAACTTGGGCTTCACCATGAACGGATGGAGTGTTCCGTCCTTCCCAACGCGCCGTAGGATCGCCGGCGCGAGCGAGAGAGAGTTGAGGCTACCGGCATAGAGATCGCCACAGCCGCAGACGAAGATGATCTCATCCCCTTCCGGCGCTCTCGCGCAGGACATGGCCTCCCGCACGATGGGCTCCTCCGGCGACCTACCGGGCGCTGGGAGGGCCATCCCTCGAAACTGCGAGGCCACTGGCTTGTAGTCGCGTGGCCCGCAGCAACCACGCGCGCAGACCGGGTGTATCCACCCTCCTCCAGCCCCCCGACTCTCCCGGATGGCACCGAATACGAACCACCAGTAGACGGCCGCAAACGCGGCGACTGGAATCCCGAAACACCAGTAGGGGCCGAGCACGGCGCTACTCCAGGAGGAGGTCGGAGCCGACTCCGCCGCCGAGTGAGAAGCCGAGCGGCGGCAGGACCAAGCGCACGCCGGGCGTCGGACCATCTACCCACGTCCCCGGACTCGCCGAGCGGCCCTCGGTCGCGCCGCGCGGCGCGTAGTCCCCGAGACTGTTTGCCCAGGTCCGGGCCAGTCTCCAGGGCCCATACCTGTGCGACAGGAGGTACTCCCCCCGAGCGATTGGGTCGCCTGACCGGATATCCGCCGGAAGGCTCTCGAAGTCGCGAATGGTGGTCTGCCCCAGTTCGTAGAGGACGAAGTCCCGGAAGGTCGAAGGACTGCTCGCCCCGCCCCGGTCGCTGCGTAGCCACCATGCAGTGAGGGCCGAGGCAGAGCCAAAGGCCGAGTTTGGCCCGACCCAGTTCCCGCGTCCCAGCGTGAAAGCTCCGACGATCTGACCTCTGAGCCCGCCGATCACGCGAGGGACCCTACCACCGGCCCGCCTCGTGAACAAGCGTTCAGGAAGCGGTACATCCGCGCCCCAGCTGCCGTCGCTCCCGCCCGACGCTTGCCGATCACGCTGCCCGGCGGAGCCCAGTCGGGGTCCCAATCGGGTCCATCGGGAGTGAGCAGGAGGGCCGGCCCCGCCCACTCGCTCGAGCGGCGATTGGGCGAGGAGGGCTGGAGCGCGTTCCCACCGCTCGAAGCACACGTGGTTCAGATCCCAGAGCGGGCTTGCGGGATCACTTGTCACGACGCCTGTCGTGAACACGCCCGGCGGTGGCCGCCGCACCACCTCGCGACAGACGGGGCAACGCACCGTGCCTGCCTGCCAGCTCTCTCGGTACCGAGCCGACGCACTCTCTCGAAGAGAGGGTGCTTCCGCAGGCAATCGGAATGGACGACCCCTTGAATCTCCGTAAGGGGATCCCTTGAATTCTTGAGAGAACCGCCCACCGCCGGTGATAGGCCTGTCAGGATCCGGAACCAACACCTCGCCACAGATCCGGCACTTCGTCCGGCCCTCGATGATCGAGGTGATAGCGCACCCCGCGAGGAGAGGGAGACGGCGGGATCCAGGAAGAACCTGTTGGCCTGAATGCGATTCATGGCGTCCAAAAAAACATAGCCGCTCCGCTGAAAGAACGTTGGTAGGCCAGCGAGGTCATCAGGAGAACCTGTGGGCAGATGTCCCGCCGCCAAATCGTGTGTGTGGGCGATGACGCGTTCAATCACTTGCGTCGGGAAGTGCAAACCATCCGGCCCTCCAGTGCCGATCATTCGACGACCATCTCTCATTCTGACAAGCCCCACCTCGAGACCCGTCTCACTCCGGATCTCCAGCATGCGTGCCCAGATATCCATCAACCTCACGCCGTGCGGAATCTCCTCCAGTGGTTCGAAGATCCCGAGTGAGTACGAGATCCCCTCGTGCCCGGGCCTCGCGATCGACATCGATGGGGCCGCGGTGCTCGTGCCTCCGAGCTGCACGCCGACGGCGCCGGGAATGAGCAGCGGCCTGTATGGCCGTGGCTCCGCTCGGGCCTCGCGGCTGCCTCTACGGCCCCCACTGCCCGTCGTCGCCCACCTGCTTCGAGTTCACGGGCGTGGAGATCACCACGCACTTCTTGGCCGATGGCTATCGATTCGGCGACTGTGATGGCGATGGCATGCCGAACGGCGCCGACCCGACGCCGTGCGCTCCGCTGCCCGATGCCGCGGTCTCGCCCGACGCTGCGGTGCTCGACGACACCGGGACGGACGCTGCCGGGTTCGTGGACGCTGCCGCGGTCGACGCAGGCCGCGACGCCAACGCGACCCCGCTCGATGCGGACCTCGCTGCTCCCTCTCGTCGTGCGAGCTGTGCATGCCGTGTGGAAGCTCCGGGCGTCGGTGCGCTCGGCTGGGCGGCCGTGCTCCTGGCCGCTGCGCTGCGACGAGCCCGCCTGAGCAAGCGGCGGCCGTGCTCCCGGGGATGACAGGCGCGAGGCAACTGCGGCGCGATCCTGTAGGGTCCGCACATGCGCACGCATCTCATGTTCGGGGCCCTCGCGGTCGCAGCGCTCGGTTGTGGTGGGGATGGAGCGGCTGACGACGCGGGCTCGGCCCCTCGGGACTCGGGCCTCGCACCGATCGATGCGGCGATCCCGCCCGGCGTGGATGGAGGTCCCGCGATCGACGCTGCCCTCGGCGATGCTGCCGTCGATGATGCGGGGATGGGCGTCGATGCGTCGCACCCACCCGCGAGCGGTGTGTGGGTCCTCGGCTACTTCCCCGGCTACCAGCGCGATCTCCTGCCGGCCGAAGAGATCGACTTCACGTCCATGACCCACCTCGTGGTGGGCGCGGCGATCCCGCGCGCCGATGGGACGCTCGAGACGAGCTTCGACCTCGATCCCACGAACGGGCCCGCCTTCGCGCGCGATCTCGCGACGCGTGCGCACGCGGCGGGTCGCGAGGCGATCCTCATGCTCGGGGGCGCGGGCGCGCACGATGGCTTCGCAGCGGCGGCCGCCCCGGGCACGCGCGACGTGTTCGTGGCGAGCATCCTCGCGACGATGGACGAGCTCGGCTTCGACGGCGTCGACGTGGACTGGGAGCCGATCCCGCCGGAGGACGAAGCGGACTTCGAGGCGCTCGTGCACGCGCTCCGGCTCGCGCGGCCGGGCATGCGCATCACGATCCCCGTGGGCTGGGCGAACGCGAATTTCCCCGACGTGGGGGCGGTCTACGGCCGCGTCGCCGCCGACGCCGATCGCTTGAACGTCATGAGCTATGACATGGCCGGCCCGTGGGACGGCTGGCAGAGCTGGTACACGAGCGCGCTCGACGGCGAGTCGCCCACCACCCCGAGCTCCATCGATACGAGCGTCACCGCGTACCTCGCGGCCGGCGTGCCCGCGGCCAAGCTCGGCATCGGCGTGGGCTTCTATGGCGACTGCTGGACGGGCGTGAGCGGACCGCGCATGTCGACCGCGGGCGCGTCGCTCGTGGCCAGCGACAACACGATGAGCTTCGAGCACATCGTGGGCGCGTACTACGCCTCGCTCACCGATCCCGGCGCCGCGTACCACTACGACGCGGAGACCGAGCAGCCCTACCTCTCGTTCGCGGCCCCTCACGGGCCGGAGGGCTGCACGTTCGTGTCCTACGAAGACCCCGCGTCGATCGCCGCCAAGGGCGCGTACGTGCGCAGCCACGGCCTGGGCGGCGCGATCATCTGGGCGATCCCCGAGGGGCACGTGCGCGCCGCGCCTGCGGGCATGCGCGATCCGCTGCTCGCGGCCATGCGCACGGCCTTCCTCGAGTGAGCGGACTGCCTCGAGCAGCCCGGGCGACAGCCCACCTTCCGAATCTTCGCGCTGCGCGAAAATCGTCGGAAGCAGTCGATCAACGCACGCCCGCGGCGAGCAGCACGTCGTCGAAGAGGAGGCCGTCCTCGTCGCCGCGGAGGGCGTCCATCGCGGCGATCGTGTCCTCGTAGGGCACGAGCGGATCGGCCGTGAGCCGCACCTCGTGCTCGAGCGGGAAGGCCGCGTGCACGCGGCGCGCACAGTCGCGCAGCGCCTCCCACTCGTGCCCGTCGCGGACGATCGCCGGGCCGACGCCCGTCGTGCTGCAGCCTGGCGCGAGCTGACCACCCGAGCCGGCGACCCGGATCGTGTGCGCGGTGACGATCACCGTGAGATCGAGGCTCGGCGGCGCCGGACGACAGTGCGCGCAGCTCGCGGGCGTGTCGGCCGCCACCTCCGAGGCCATGCCCACCATCGAGGCGGTGGCGAGGAGGAACACCACGAGGTTCACGATGACGTCGAGGAGCGGCACGATCGACAGCTCCCCCTTGGTGAGGGCCTCTCGCTCGAGCGCGTCTTCGTGTCGGCGCAGGGCGCGGCGGATGCGGAGTCGCTGACCGGTGCTCATGGGAGGCTCCTCGCTGGGGGTCCGAGGAGGCTCGGACAACGCGTGGGCCGTGCGGTTCCCCCACCCTCGTCCGCGGGGTCCGTGTATCCTCGAAGGACGGCGCAGCACGCGCCCGCGGAGGTTCTCGATGGCACGGAAGAAGTCGTTCCCGCCCGCTGCGCGTTCCCTCTCGACGCGCGGGATGCTCCTCTGCACCGTGTTGCTCGGCGCCCTGGCGGGCTGTGACTGCGAGGGCGGCCCGCAAGGAGGCCCGTGCGGCGACTCGCCTCCGCTCGACGGCTGTGGTCAGGCCTGCGGCAGCGCCTCGCCGTGCCCGACGGGCTTGTTCTGCGCCGTGGGTCAGTGCACGGCCGAGTGCGGCCACGGCCATGGCTGCACGGGGGGCCGTGTGTGCAGTGCCCAGGGTCGCTGCGTGACCACGGAGACCGACGCCGGCCCGATGATGAACGAGGACGCCCCGTTCGTGATGGTCGATGCGTACCTCGGCGACGTGCCGGCGCCCGACAACACCTGCGCGTCGGTCATGCTCGACGCCACGCGCGTCATCCCGAACGTGCTCCTCGTGGTCGATCGCTCGGGCTCGATGGAGATGAACGAATTCTCGCCCGGCGTCTCGCGCTGGGACGCCCTCCAGGGCGCCCTGTTCGATCCGGCCACGGGCCTCGTCACGGGCCTCGAGTCGTCGGTGCGCTTCGGCATCGCGATGTACTCGAACGACACGCGCACGATGGCCTGCCCCGACCTCTTCACCGTGCCGTGCTCGATCAACAACGCCGAGTCGATCGAGGCCGAGTACACGCTCCGCACGCCGCCGCGCGGCGACACGCCGACCGGCGAGTCGATCTCCGCGGTGCTCGGCATGATCGACACGCTCGTGCCCGAGCGCGGCGCGACCTCGCCCACCTTCTTCGTGCTCGCCACCGACGGAGAGCCCGATCTCTGCGCCGACGGAACCGCGCTCGACGAGGGCCGCGCCGCGTCGGTCGCGGCCACGACCGAGGCCTTCGGCATGGGCATCAACACCTACGTCGTCAGCGTCGGGGCCGAGGTGTCCGAGGCGCACCTCCAGGACGTCGCGAACGCGGGCGTGGGCATGACGGCGGCGCCGTTCTACGTGGCCACCGACACCGCGGGCCTCGTGAGCGCGCTGCGCACGATCATCCGGGGCGTGGCGTCGTGCGACGTGCGCCTCGAGGGCATGGTCGAGTCGTCGATGGCCTGCGAGGGCACGGTGCGCCTCGGCCCCGACGCGCTCATGTGCGGCACCGACTGGATGCTCCTCGACGACGGCCGCACGATCCGCCTCCTCGGCGCGGCCTGCGATCGCCTCCAGTCCTCGGGGGAGACGCTCACGGCGGCGTTCCCCTGCGAGGCCATCCTCGGCTGAGCCCGAGCCCGTGCTCGCGGCGGGGCTCGGTGCAAGAACAGGGACCGTGATCCTGCTCCATCGCCTCCGCCCCGCGCTCGCTGCCGTCGTCCTCGCCTCGGCGGGCGCGTTCGGCTGTGGCGCCGCGACCGCCTCCACTGCGCACACCGGGGAGCCGCGTCGCGCCGCCCGCACGGTGGACGAGGCGCTCGCGCAATTTCCGACGCGCGAGCGGATGAACGAGCTCGTCGCGCGGCTCGCGCCCGAGGGCGCGCCACACGAGATCGGGCCGGTCGTCGATCGATGGGAGATCGAGCCTGCGTCGCTCGCAGGCGCCACGGGCTCCTTCGAGTCGGTGGCCACGATGCTCGCGGGTCAGGAAGGTCGCTTCACGAGCCGAGCGCCGCTGCGCTGCGCCGCGCGCGAGATCGCCCGCTTCGTGGCGGTGCACGACGAGCTGCCCAACGCCTTCCTCGGCGACTACGTGGTGGGCCGCTGCGGCTCGGCCACGCTGCGCGCCGGCCTGGCCGTGCGCGCCTTCGACGTGCACGGCTACGACGAGGCGCGCCTGGCGCGCGAGCGAGCCGACGACATCGCCACCGGCTGGCGGCCCATGCTGGGTGCGGGTGAGCTGAGGGGGGGCCTCGGCGTGGCGTCCTATGCGCGCGGCGATCGCATCGTCGTGGCGCTCGTGATCGATCCCGATCGCGCGATGCGGATCGCGCTCGATGCGCCCGCAGCGCCGGTGGAGGGCCGGGTGCGCGTGGAGGGCGAGGTCCAGGGGACCGTCGAGGAGCTGCTCGCGCTCACCTCGCGCGGCGAGGCCGACGTGGCGCTCTGCATCACGGAGCTCGCAGGCACGCACCTCCGCGTGGACTGTCCCTTCGAGCCCGGCGACGAGAGCGCCTTCATCGAGGTGATCACGCGCGAGCCCGGTCGGCTCGTCCCGCGCACGGGCGCGCGCATCGTGGCCGTCGCCTCGCCGACGTCGGGCCTCGTGTACGAGGAGCGAGCGCTCGAGCAGACGACGCCGAGCGACCCGCTCGAGGCCGTCGCGGCGGCGGTGAACGCGCACCGCGCGCGCCTCGGGCGCGCACCGCTCACGCTCGAGCGCGGTCAGTCCGAGGCGAACCGGCAGTCCGTGGACGCCTTCTTCGCCACGACCGATCCGGACGTGCAGGAGGTGGCCGTCCTCTACGCGATGGCCGGCTGGGAGGTGCAGGGCAACATCGTGGGCGGCAACGCGCTCGCGTTCGAGCTCCCGGGCGGTCTCGCGGCGAACCGCTGGGCCTCGTACATCCTGCGACACCCCTTCGAGCGCTACGCGCTGCTCGATCCCGACGTCTCGCGGATCGCGGTGGGCGTGAGCCAGAGCGAAACGGCGACGCTCGCGATGGTGAGCACCTACCAGCTCTTCGGTGCCGCCGACGCGGAGGCCGAGCGGGCGCGGGTGCTCGCCGCGATCCAGCGGGCCCGCGCCGCCTCCGGTCGGGCGCCCGTGGGCCTCCTGCCGCCCGTCGCCGCGCTCGCCCGTTGGGCAGCTCGCATCACGGGTGGGGCCGCGACGCCGACCGAGGCCATGCAGAACGCCCTCCACGAGGGTCCGGTCGTGGGGGCGAGCACCACGATGATCCTCGGCCTGCACGACCTCGATCAGTGGCCCGTCCCGCGCGAGGTGCTCGAGGCGGGGGTGCTCGACCTCGCGGTCGCCCACTACCGAGCGCGCGGCGCGGCCTGGGGCCAGTACGCGGTGCTGCTGGTGCTGGGTCCGTAGCGCTGGGTGCGGCGGATGCCCCGGGTAGACGATGAGAACCGCGAGATGGAGAGAGAATCTCCGACTTCGAATCGGGCCGCGGGGGAGGGGGTCCGATGCTCAGACATACTCGGCCTTCGGCCTGCGTAACTCGCCCTGGACCCCCCGCCCCCGCGTCCCTTCGGCTCTCGAGTCGATTGTTTCTCGGACTCCGCGTTCTTGCTTGAGTCGGGACGGGGGACGTGAGGGAGCTCGGCATGCACGGGGTGTCGGTGGGCCGACACTGACCGGATGTGCCGGCCTTGATCCTCGGCCCGGTCCGTGACAACGCTCGTACCCCCTCACCCGCCCCTTCTCGACGGGCCCTGTCCGGAGGACGGATGCTGTTCGACTGGGTCTACGGCCTCTTCTCCAACGACCTCGCGATCGATCTCGGTACCGCGACCACCCTCATCTACGTGAAGGGTCGCGGCATCGTGTCGTGCGAGCCGTCGGTGGTGGCCGTGCAGACCGACGCCCGCGGCACGCGGCGCGTCCTCGGCGTGGGCAGCGCGGCCAAGGAGATGCTCGGCCGAACTCCGGGCAACATCCAGGCGATCCGCCCCCTCCGCGACGGCGTCATCGCCGACTTCGAGATCACGGAGGCGATGCTCTCCTACTTCATCAAGCGCGCGACGAACAACCGCAGCACGCTGGTGAAGCCTCGCATCATCATCTGCGTGCCCTTCGGCATCACCGAGGTCGAGAAGCGCGCGGTGAAGGAGTCGGCCGAGGGCGCGGGCGCCCGCGAGGTCTTCCTGATCGAAGAGCCCATGGCGGCAGCGATCGGCGCGGGCCTGCCCGTGACCGAGCCGAGCGGCAACATGGTCGTCGACATCGGCGGCGGCACGACCGAGGTCGCCGTCATCAGCCTGTCGGGCATCGTCTACTCGCAGAGCGTGCGCGTGGGCGGCGACAAGATGGACGAGGCGATCGTCGCGTACCTCAAGCGCAAGTACAACCTCCTGGTCGGCGAGCAGACCGCCGAGCGCGTGAAGTGCCAGATCGGAAACGCCTATCCGGGCGAAGAGATCGAGACGATGGAGGTCAAGGGACGCGACCTCGTGGCCGGCGTTCCCAAGACCATCGTCGTGAACTCCGACGAGATCCGCGACGCGCTCTCGGAGCCGATCAACACGATCGTCGAGGCCGTGATGGGCGCCCTCGAGCGGACGCCGCCTGAGCTGTCGGCCGACATCGTCGACAAGGGCATCGTGCTCACCGGCGGCGGCAGCCAGCTCAAGAACCTCGACGTGCTCCTGCGCGAGGAGACGGGCCTGCCAGTGATGCTCTCGGACGATCCGGTGAGCGCCGTGGTGCTGGGCTCGGGCAAGGCGCTCGATCAGATCGAGCTCCTGCGCGAAGTGACCATCAGCTGACACGATGCGAGCGCGGCGCGGGGAACGGGGCGGGGGCCGACGGTGAGCGGGGACGTCGCGTGGTTGCTTGCGCGCGCAGGGATCGCGCTCCCGCACGATGGCGCGATCGACGCGATCGACGCGGTGGATGCGGCGCTCGTCGGGGACGACGTGCTCGCCGATCTGATCGCGCGCGAGCTCGGCACCGTCGTGATCGACCTCGACGAGGGGATGCTCGAAGCGACCGCGATCCAGCTCGTGCCCGAGACGGTCGCGCGCAGCGCCCACGCGGTGGCGGTGCTGGCGGAGCCGAACCGGAGCGCGATCCAGGTGGCCTTCGCGAACCCGCTCGACGCGAGGGCCGTGGCGCAGGTCGCGGAGGCCTCGGGGCTTCGCGTGCAGCCGCTCGTCGCTCCGCTCTCGGCCGTCCGTCGCGCGCTCGATCGCGAGTACGGCGGCGCGCCCGTGCCCGAGGCGGTGCTGGCGCGAAGGCAGCGAGAGAACATGCCCGCCGAGTCGACGCAGCGGCTCGGCGGCGAGCGACGCGAAGGCAGCCGGCCGCGCGAGCTCCGCAGCGAGGAGCTGAAGGCGCCCGTCACGGCGCCGCTCATCCGCATGGAGGCGCAGGCCACGGCCGAGCAGCGCGTGGAGGCGCTCCTCTTGGCGCTCATCGAGCAGGGCGTGCTGACGCGCGCGGAGTACCTCGATGCGCTGCGCCGGCTCCTCGTGCGCGACGGTCGGTGAGCGAGTCGGTCCTCGAACATGGACCGCGCGAGGCGCGGTTGCGTGATGCTGGTCATGGGGCGGAGGCGCGACGGGCGTAGGGCCGAGCGCGGAGGTCGTCCATGGCGGTGCTCGATCCCGAGACTCCCGTTCGCGAGGTCTTGCTCACCTATCCCTCCACCCTCGCCGTGCTCGAGCGTCATCGCCTCGACTACTGCTGCGGCGGGGCGAGGTCGGTGCGCGTCGCGTGCGAGCGCGTGGGCGCCGATCCGCGCACGGTGCTCGCGGAGCTCGAGCGAGCGGCGGCCGCGCCACCGCCGGCCCCCATCGACGACGACGTCGTGTCTCTCATGGATCACGTCGTCGCCACGCACCACCGCGTGACGAGCGAGGCGCTGCAGACGCTGCCTGCGCTGGCCCGCAAGGTCGCCACGGTCCACCAGTCCGAGGCGCCCTACCTCCGCAAGCTCTCCGAGGTGGTGCTCGAGCTCTTCGCCGAGCTCGAGGCGCACCTCCAGCGCGAGGAGCGCGTCCTCTTCCCGTACGTGCGCGAGCTCGCCGAGGCGGCGTCCGACGGACGCCCGGCGCCGAGGCCCACGTTCCAGACGGCGGCGCGCCCCATCCACGTGATGCGGAGCGATCACGAGTCGGCCGGGGCCCTCGTCGAGGAGATCCGCCAGCTCACGCATGGCTACACCGTCCCCGAGGGCGCGTGCACGAGCTGGCGCGCGCTCTACCAGGGCCTCGAGGCGCACACCAAGGACCTCATGCGCCATGTGTGGATCGAGAACGAGGTGCTCTTCCCCAAGGCCCTCGCCCTCGAGTCCTCCATGCGCACCCGTGCCGACAACGCCGCGTAATCCTTGAGATGTTCGGCGTGGCACCCCGCCCGTGCAGTGCGGGAGTGCTCGCCGGGACGAGGTGCGCTATGGCTGCTCGCTTCGCGTCGGCCGGAATGCGGTCCGTCCGCGACGCGGTTCGGTCCCGTCGTGAGCCAGCTCAAGCGCATCCGGGAGATCGCCATCGCGAGCGTGCTGCTCGTGATCCCGTTCTTCGTGCTGAACGCGAGCCTGCGCGACCCCAGTCGCCAGAGCTGGCTCGATCAGCAGATCCTCTACACCCTGAGCTGGGTGCAGTCGGGGGGCACGTCCGCCGCGCGCGTCTTCTCCGACTTCGTCGACGACTACGTCTACCTCGTCGAGGTGCGTGAGGAGAACGAGCGACTCGAGGCCCGCGTGGCGCGGCTCGAGGCGGAGCGGCACCAGCTGCTCGACGAGGGGCTCGAGAACCGGCGACTCCGCTCGCTGCTCCAGCTGCGCGAGCGCGTGGGTGGAGAGCTGATCGCGGCCGAGGTGGTCTCGCGCGACATCGCGCCGCCCTTCTTCCGCGTGACGCGCGTGGAGCTCGATCGCGGCGCGCGCGATCGTGTGCGCGCCGGCATGCCGGTGCTCTCCGGGCAGGGCCTCGTGGGCCTCGTGCAGCGCACGAGCGGTCGATCGTGCGAGGTGCAGCTCGTCGTCGACCGGCGCACCGCCGTCGACGTGATCGTCCAGCGCACGGGCGCGCGCGGCATGCTGCGCGGCACGGGCGAGGACGAGCGCTACATGGCGCGCATCCAGTACCTCGGTCGTGAGGACGCCCTGCGCGTGGGCGATCTCGTGCACACCTCGGGCCTCGGCCAGCGCTTTCCGCCGTCGATCCTGGTCGGCCGCGTCACCCGCATCGTGCGCGAGGACTTCGGCCTCTACCAGGAGGTCGAGGTGAGCCCCGCGGTGGACTTCTCGCGCCTCGAGGAGGTGCTGATCCTCACCGAGGGCGCGCTCGGTGACACGATCGCCGACGTGGCCGAGGAGCCGCCCGCGAGGGAGCCGTGAAGAACGTCTTCTTCGTGCTGCTCGCGCTCGCGCTCCTGCTCGTGCAGTCGAGCCTGTCGGTGATCTTGCCGCTCCACCCGTTCGTGCCGAGCGTGCTCTTGCCGATGGTCCTCTACCTCGGCGTCACGCCCGACGTGTCGCTCGGTCGCGGCGCCGCGCTCGCTTTCGCGGTGGGGCTCGTGGGCGACGAGGTCACGGGCGCACCGCTCGGCCTCGGCACGTTCATCTTCGTGGCGGCTTTCCTCCTCACGCGCGTCGCAGGCCTGCGCCTCTTCCTTCGCGGCGTCCCGTTCCAGATCGTGGCGACCACCGGCATCGCGATCATCGCGCACGGCGCGATGCTGGCGCTCTGCGCGATCTTCGAGCCGCCCGAGGCCTTCGCGCTCGTCATGCCACCCGCGGGTGTGCTCGGCGCGATCGCCTCGTGGATCTGGGGCGAGGACGAGCCGCTCGTCGGACGCGCGGTCGACGTGGCCACCGTGCTCGTCGCCACCGGCCTCGCCACGGGCCTGCTCTCGCCGCTCGTCTACGCCATCACACGCCGCGTCGACACCTTCACCGTGCGCACGCGCCGCAGCGCAGGAGCCGAGGCATGAGCCTGCTCTCCCAGCGGCGCGAGGTGGGCGAGTTCCGCAAGCGCTACAAGTGGATGGCGCTCGCGGTGGTCTCGGTCTTCACCGTGATCGTGCTGCGCATGGTGCAGCTCCAGGTCGTGGACCACGACCACTACGAAGAGGTCGCGCGCGAGAACATCACGCGCACGATCGGCCTGCCGGCCACGCGCGGGATCATCCGGGACACGAACGGGCACGTCATCGCCACGAACCGACCCTCGTACGACGTGTACCTCACGCCCGCGCGCCTCGCCGAGGGCGACCTCGACACCATCTCGACGCTCATGGGCCTCGACGCCGACGGACGACGCTCGCTCGAGGAGCGCCTGGCCGCGGTGCCCGAGGCGCGACAGACGCACCAGATCCGCTTCTTCACCGACATCACGCGCGAGCAGCTCGCCGCGATCCAGACGCACTCGACCGACCTCACGCACGTCGAGGGGCGTCGCGAGGTGACGGCCGTCGAGGTCGTGGCCTCGCCGGTGCGCACGTATCCGTACCGAGCGCTCGGCTCGCACGCGATCGGCTACCTCAACGAGCTGCGTCGCGACGAGCTCGCGGAGCTGCGACCGGCGGGCTATCGCCTGGGCGATCGCATCGGGCGCACGGGCATCGAGCGCGCGTGGGAGAACCTGCTCCGGGGTCGTCGCGGCACGCGCCGCATCCTCGTGGACGCCGACCTCGCGCGCAGCGAGCGCGGCGAGGAGCCCGACGTGATCGAGCCCGTGCCGGGCCGCGATCTCACGCTGACGCTCGACATGGATCTCATGCGGATCGTCGAGCGCGCGATGCGCGGCCATCCGTCGGGCGCGGTGGCCGTGGTGGACGTGCGGACCGGCGCGGTGCGCGCGATCTTCTCGAAGCCGAGCTACGAGCTCGACGCGTTCACGGCGGGCCTCTCGCGCGAGGAGTACGCGGCGCTGCGCGACGATCCGTTCCGACCGCTCATCGACAAGGCGATCTACGACGCGTTCTTCCCCGGCTCGGTGTTCAAGCCGTTCAGCGCGATCGCGGCGCTCGAGGATCACCTCATCGATCCGAACGAGCGCGTGCGTTGCACGGGCAGCTATCGCTTCGGTGGTCGCAACTTCCCGTGCAACGTCCGGAGCGGTCACGGCGAGGTCGACATGCGTCAGGCGATGATGCAGTCGTGCAACGTGTACTTCTACGCGCTCGCCGAGCGCGTGGGCCTCGATCGCGTCGCGCGCGTCGCGCAGGACTTCGGCCTCGGGCGCCGCACCGGCATCGGCATCAACACGGAGTCGCCGGGCTTCATCCCCACGCGCTCCTGGTACGACGCGCACGACATCGCGTGGCGCGGCGGCTTCGCGCTGAACACCGCGATCGGCCAGGGCGACACCAAGACGACCATCATCCAGGTGGCCATGGCGTATGCGGCGCTCGCGAACGGCGGCACGCTCTACGTGCCGCAGCTCGTCGAGCGCATCAGCGCGCCGGACGGCACCGTGCTCGAGGAGCTCGAGCCGCGCGTGCGCCGTCGCGTGCACGTCTCGCGCGAGAACCTCGCGTTCATCATCGACAGCCTCTACGGCGTGGTGAACGACCCGCTCGGCACCGCCTACGCCGTGCGCGTGCCCAACGGCGTGCCCATCGCGGGCAAGACCGGCACGGCGCAGGTCTATCAGCGCGCGCGCCTCTCGGAGGAGGACGCTGCCCGCGCCGAGTACCGCAACCGCGCACACGCGTGGTTCGCGGGCTTCGCGCCGGTCGAGAGCCCCGAGGTGGCGATCGTCGTCATGATCGAGCACGGCGGCTCGGGTGGTCGCTACGCGGCGCCGGTCGCGGTGCAGATCCTCCAAGAGTATCTCGGCGCGCGCTATCGCGGCGTCGAGGGCACCAGCGGCTCCACGGGCGGCACGCCCGAGCCGGCGGGACACTGAGCGATGGTCACGATCGGCAAGGGCCTGCGGGACCAGTTCGACTGGCCGCTCTTCGTGACGGTCGCGGCGATCGCCGTGATCGGCGTGACGAACCTCTACTCCGCCACGAGCGCCAACCCCGATCTGCTCGGTCAGCTCTACGTCCAGCAGATCTACTGGCTCACGATCGGCTCGGCCGTGGCGGTGTTCATCGCGGCCATCGACTACCGGCACTACGAGCGCTTCGCGTGGTTCGCGTACGGCGGCGGGATCGTGCTCCTCTTGCTCGTGTTCCTGCTCGCCCCGGAGGTGCGAGGCAGCCAGCGCTGGATCTACATCGGCGGCTTCTCGCTCCAGCCCTCGGAGCTCGCCAAGCCGGTGTTGATCGTCGCGCTCGCCAAGCACCTCCACAACGATCCCAAGACCGAGGGGCGCACGCTCAAGGATCTCGTGGTGCCCACGCTGATCCTCCTCGGCCCGATGTCGTTGATCCTCCTCCAGCCCGATCTCGGCACCGCGCTGCTCTGCGCCTTCATCTTCGCGTCGATCATGGTGCTGACGAACCTGAAGAAGCGCTCGCTCTTCACGCTGGTCATGGGCTTCGCCGTCGCGACCATCCCGATCGCCGCCTTCGGTCTCCAGAGCTACCAGCGTCGGCGCTTCGAGACGTGGTGGTCGATGATCTTCGACGAGGACCCCGACATCCTCCACGACGGCTGGCAGGTGTATCAGTCGATCGTCGCGATCGGCTCGGGCGGCGTGGGCGGCAAGGGCTTCATGCAGGGCACGCAGAACCAGCACCGCTTCGTGCCCGACACGCACACCGACTTCCCGATCGCGGTGTGGGCGGAAGAGCAGGGCTTCGTCGGAATGTTGCTCCTCGTCGGACTCTACGTCTTCCTCATCCTGTGGAGCCTGCGCATCGCATCGACTGCCAAGGATCGCTTCGGCGCCGTGACCGCCGTGGGCGTCGCCGCGTTCTTCTTCTGGCACTCGGTGATCAACATCGGGATGGTCTGCGGCCTGCTCCCCGTCGTCGGCGTCACGCTGCCGCTCTTCAGCTACGGCGGCTCGAGCGTGCTCACCTCGATGATCTGCGTCGGCCTGCTGATGAACGTGTCGATTCGCCGGTTTTCTTTTTGATCAGGCGGCGAGCTGTCGCTCGCCGAGAGGGGCTGCGCCCCTCTCCCGCGCTGCTGCGCAGCGCGGGCCCCACTCCCTGCGGGGTTCGCCTCCGCTTCGCTTCGCTTCGCTGCGGCTCACCCCGGGGCGGAGTGGGGTGCTGGGGGAGGTTACGCGGGCTGGGCCTCGCCTGGCTCGCCCAGCCTGTGCTCGGGGACGTTTCGCGGCCTGTGCTCGGGGACGTTTCGCGGGGGCTCGTCTGGCTCGCCCAGCCTGTGCTCGGGGGCGTCTCGGGGGGCTGCCAGCCTGTGCTTAGTGGCGTCTCGCGGGGGCTCGCCTGGCTCGCCCAGGCTGTGCTCGGAGTCGTTGCGCCTGTGCGCGGAGCCGTTGCGCGGGGGCTCGCCATGGCGCTCCTCTTCGCCACACTCTCGAGCACAGCA
>JAIBCE010000579.1 GCA_019694315.1 Sandaracinaceae bacterium | reverse complement strand
GGCGGGGCTCGCTCCGACCGGGGCCACAGGGGGCGGCTCGACCGGCGGGGGCGTCACGTCGGCGGCGACGGCGATGGTGGCCGGTGCGGCTCCCGCCTGGCCTTGCTGCCACCACCAGCCCAACGCGCTCGCCACCAAGACCAGCACGCCCAGCGCCAGTGCCACGGCGATCGGCTGCCGGCGCCCTCGCTCGAGGCTCGGCACCGGAACGCTCGCCTCCACCGTAGGCATGAGCTCCAGGCTCTCGCGGGCCAGCACGTCTCGCGACGAGATCCGCCGCTCACCCGTGCTCGGCTCGACCATGCGCTCGAGCGCGTCGGCGAGCTCACGGGCCGTGGCGATGCGAGCGTCCGGATCCTTCGCGAGGGCGCGCATCGTGAGGTCCGAGAGCGCGCGCGGCACCTCCTCGCGCACGAGGTGGGGGGCGACCGGCACCACCGTCGCGATCTCCACGAGCAGAGCGGGCAGGTGCGTGTGCTCGTGCGGCGGCCGACCCGTGAGCATCTCGTAGAGCACCGCGCCGATCGCGTACACGTCGACCCGCGCGTCGATGTCGGTCCTGCCGCGCACCTGCTCGGGCGAGAGGTAGTGGGGCGTGCCGAGCACGACGCCCGTGTTCGTCACGTGCTGGGGATCGGCCTCGAGGATCTTCGAGATCCCGAAGTCGAGCACCTTCACCCGGAGCCTGCCGTCGGAGTCGGGGAGGAAGAGATTGCCGGGCTTGAGATCGCGGTGGATCACGCCCTGGTCGTGGGCAGCGGCGATGCCGCGCGCGACCTCGATCGCGATCGCGATCGCCTCTTGGATCGGGAGCCGCGGCGAGCGCGCGAGGCGGGCGGCCAGGGACTCGCCCCGGAGCAGCTCCATGACGATGCACGTCGTGCCCGCGTGCTCGACGGTGTCGTAGACGTCGACGACGTTCGGGTGATGGATGCGGCCCGCCGCACGGGCCTCGCGGGCGAAGCGAGCACGCGCGTCGTCCGAGCTCGCGTCGAGGATGTACTTGAGGGCCACGCTCTTGCCCGTCGACTCGTTGGTCGCCGAGTAGACCCGCCCCATCCCTCCGTGACCGAGGAGGTCGTGGATGCGGTACTTCCCCGCCACGAGATCGCCGGCCCGGATGGGCGACGGCTCGGCGTGTGCGGTGTCCGACACCGGGCGATGATGGACCCAGGAGAGCGCCTGGGGCAACGCACGCCGGTGTGAGGGTTCTCTCGGGGCGCGTCCTCGACTACCATGAGCCGATGGTCCCGCCCGACAGCCTGCCGGTCTTCCAAGCGAGCCTCGAGCGCTGCCTGGGAGACTCGACCTTCACGCAGCGCTTCTATGCCCGCTTCCTCCTCTCGAGCGACGAGGTCGCGCAGCGCTTCGCGCACGTCGATCTCAAGCGGCAGAGCAACGTGCTCCGGTCCTCGCTCTACCTCGTGCTTCGCGGCGCCATGGGCTACGAGGATGGCCGGGAGCACCTCGAGAACGTCGCGCACACGCACGGCAGGCTGGGGATCGACATCCCGCGGCACCTCTACGACTACTGGCTCGACTGCCTGGTGCTCGCAGCGCGCGAGACCGATCCGCACTTCGGCCCCGACCACGAGCGCCACTGGCGCGCCTGCCTCGAGCCCTGCATCGCGGTCGTCACCAAGACCCACCCCTGACCGCGGCGGCGACGATCACCCGAGGATCATCGACTCCGAGAGCAGCTTGCCCTCGCGGTAGCGCCGCAGGTTCCAGCGCTCGAAGAGCTCGCGCTCCTCGTCGAAGAGCAGGTGGCGCGCGAAGAGCTCGCCCATGATCGGCGCCATCATGAAGCCGTGGCCCATGAAGCCGCTCATGAGGAACAAGCCCGGCGCCTCGTCCACCTCGCCGCAGAGCGGATTGCCGTCGGGCGTGAGGTCGTAGCAGCCGGCCCACTGCCGGAGGATCTTCACGTGGCCGAGGATCGGCATCGCCTGCGAGAGGGCGCGCGCGTAGAGGCCGAGGAAGCGCGCGGAGCTCTTCTGATCGAGGCCCTCGGGCACGCGCTCGTTCGAGATGCCGCCCACGATCTCGCCGCGCATCGACTGCGAGAAGTAGAGGCCATTCTGGAGATCGCCCACGAGCGGGCGCAGAAACGGCTTGAGGGGCTCGGTCGAGCAGATCTCGTGTCGATGCGGCTTGGACGGGAGCTCCACGTCCACGCGCCGCGTGATCGTCGGGCTCCACGCCCCCGCACACACGAGCACGCGAGGCGCGCGCACGACGCCGCGCGCCGTCACCACGCCGACCACGCGCTTGCCCTCGGTGACCAGATCCTCCACCGCCGTGTGCGTGTGGAGCGACACGCCGAGGCCGATCGCGGCGCGCGCGTAGCCCCACACGAAGGGCCACGGAAACACGACGCCGTCGTCGGGGTTCCAGCTCGCGCACACCACCCTCGAGACGTCGAGATCGGGCACGAGCTCGCGCACCTCGCTCGCGTCGACGATCCGCGTGGGCAGGCCGTGCGAGCGCTGGAGCTCGGCCGAGGCCGCGAGCTGTTTGGCGCGCTCCTCCGTGCGCGCGAGGAAGAGATAGCCCCCGCGCCGGAACCACACGTTGATGCGCATCCGCGTCGCGAAGTCCGCGCAGATCGCGATCGAGCGCTTCATCAGGCGGATGTTCGTCTCGCTCGCCCACTGCGCGCGGATGCCGCCCCCGTTGCGGCCGGAGGCGCCGCCGCAGAGGTAGCCCCTCTCGATCACCACGATGCGCAGTGGCTTGTCCGAGAGGCGCGCGAGGTTCCACGCGGTCGCGAGGCCCATGATGCCGCCGCCGACGATCACGACGTCGGCCGTCTCCGGAAGGGGTGCGCGCGCCAGCGCAGGGGGACGCGACGGGTCGCTCATCGCGGCCTCCGGTCGTCCTCGTCCTCGTCCTCGACGAGCGCCGCGAGCTTGTGCACGGCGATCGGATGAAACGGTGGCCGCGGCGTGATCGGCATCGCGGCCGCTTCGCCGCCGCGCGTCGCGAGCATGCGCGCGCAGAGCGCGACGCACTGCTTGCCCTGGCAATAGCCCGTGCCGAAGCCCGTGAATCGCTTCACCGACTCGAGATCGCGGTGCCCCGCCGCGATGGCCTCGTCGAGCTCGTGCAAGGTCACGTCCTCGCAGCGGCAGACGATGATCTTGCTCATCGCGCGCTCTCCTTGGGCGCGGGGCCCCCGAGCACGGCGACGATCTCGTCGGCGGCGCGCTCGCCGTCGGCGATGGCCTCGGCGGCGCTGATCCGCGCCCTCGCGCTGCCCACGATCCACACGGCGTGCGCGCCGGCCGTGTGCACGAGCTCGAACACGCCCTCGCTCAGCTCCGTGCGTGCGCCCGCCTGCACGGGCAGCTCGTAGGCTGCGCTC
>JAIBCE010000167.1 GCA_019694315.1 Sandaracinaceae bacterium | reverse complement strand
CGTTCGCGGCGGCGGTGGAGCCGCCCCGCTCGAGATCCGCGACATCGTGCGGCAGGCCGGCCTGGGGCCCGAGCGCCTCGGCCGCAGCGAGACTCGTTGCGGGGTCGACGGAAGGCGTGCTCGCGTGGTCGGCCGAAGGGGATGGGGCTCGCGGGGGCAGCGCGCGCGCGAAGAGCCAGTGCGCCGCGAGCGACACGACGAGGCCGAGGGCGAGCGGGCGCCCGCCTCGCCAGATCGTTCCACGCTCCGCGGCCGCGACGCCCATCCCTTCAGGGTAGCGGATCGCCGTCCGACCGCATGTGCGTCGACCCGCTCGACGGGGTGGTTCATGCTCCGCCCCTTGGCTGCGCGCCGTCGGAGCCCCAGGAGGGGAACGCGAGCGCGCAGCGCGGCTCAGGTAGGGAGGCACGATGAAGGCTTGGAGCAAGCTCGGGTGGATCGGTCTGGGAGTGGTCGGTGTGATGTCGGGCTGCGATGGGGAGACCCAGGTCGACGACACGGGGACGCCGCGCGTCGACGCCTTCGTCGAGGGCGCGGACGCGTTCGTGCCGGAGGTCGATGCGTTCGTGCCGGAGGGCGTGGATGCAGGCATCGACGCCGCCGCTCTCACGCCCGACGCGTTCGTCCCGGCAGATGCGTTCAGCGGGCCCGACTCCGCGATGAGCGCGACGGATGACTGCATGCGCACCGGCTATCCCGCGCTCTCGCTGGTCGAGGTCGCCCCCGGCCACGACTGGAACCGCCCCGTGTTCCTCACGCATCCGCCGGGCTCGAGCGACCTCTACGTGGTGGACGCGCGCGGGTTCATCTACCTCGTGCGCGATGGCGCGGTGCTCGACACGCCGTTCCTCGACGTGTCGTCGATGATCGGTCGGCTCACGGGCGGCGTCGGTGACGAGCGCGGTCTCCTCGGGCTCGCGTTCCACCCGGACTACGCCACCAACGGGCGCTTCTTCGTGGGCTACACGGTGCCCGGCGACGGCGAGAACGTCGTCGCAGAGGGGCATCGCAGCACGGCCTCGGCGGACCAGGCCGATCCCACGCTCACGCCGATCCTCACCATCGCCGACTTCGCCGCGAACCACAACGGCGGCATGGTGGCCTTCGGTCCCGACGGCTACCTCTACATCGGCACCGGCGATGGCGGCGGCGGCGGCGATCCGCAGCGCACCTCGCAGGACCCCGATCGACTCCTCGGCAAGATGCTCCGCATCGACGTGGACACGACGAGCGGCGGCATGATGTACGGGATCCCTTCGGACAATCCGTTCGCGTCCACCGCGGGCGTGCGCCCGGAGATCTGGGCCTTCGGCTACCGCAACCCGTGGCGCTTCTCGTTCGATCGCCTCACGCACGATCTCTTCGTGGGCGACGTCGGCCAGGATCTCTGGGAGGAGATCGACTTCGAGCCCGCGGGCAGCGGCGGCCACAACTACGGCTGGAGCGACTTCGAGGGCACGCACGACTTCGCGGGCGCGACGCTGCGCGCAGGCGATACGCACACGACGCCGATCTACGAGTACCACCACGACAGCTCCACCGAACTCGTGCGCGGCGGCATCTCGATCACCGGCGGCTACGTCTACCGTGGCCTCGCGATCCCCGAGCTCCGCGGCGCGTATGTGTTCGGCGACTACGCGTCGGCAGACGTCGTCGGCTTCCGCTTCTGTGGCGGTGCGGTGCAGGAGCCCACGCGCCTCGATCTCGGCACCGCCGTGTCGGGCCTCGTCTCGTTCGGTGAGGACGACGCGGGCGAGATCTACGTGGTCACGTTCGGCTCGGGCTCGAACGTGCGCCGCATCGTCGCGCGCTGAGCGACCTCAGGGCGCATCGGGATCAGGCAGGCTCACCTCGAGCACGAGGGGCGCATCGACCACGTCGGTGCGCCCTTCGTCGTCGCCGAGGCGCGCATCCGTCGGCGCGCGCGCGATCACGATCGTTCGGGTCCCAGGCGCGTCCTCCATCGAGCCGAGGAGCACGAGCCCTCGCGCGTCCTGCGCGAGGCGGTGCACGCCGAAGCGGGTCGTCGCGAGGGTCGCGATCACGTGCAGCGCTTCACCGTCCCAGCGCACGAGATCGGGGTGACGAGCCCCGAGCAGACCGCCGCTCGTCGCCGCGAGCGCGCGCACCGCTGGATCGAGGCCGGGCGCGGGCGCGTGCTCGGCAGCCTCGGCGAGGGCAGGGGAGGGAGCCAGCACGCCGGGGGCGTCGTCGCGCTCGAGGATCAAGCTCTGCCCGCGCAGCAGGGCGAGGCCCCGCGCCCCGGGCGTGAGCGAGCGGGTGCGCGCGACGCCGGCGCGGGCGTCGCCGAAGGCGAGCAGCACCTGCTCGGCGCCCGCGGCCACCACGTCGAGGTGCCCGTCGCCGTCGAGGTCGAGCACTGCGAGCGCGTTGCTTCGTAGCGGGGCGGGCGTGCTCGACGCGCGCTGGGGCGTGGGGCCCCCGTGATAGATCCAGAGCTCCGCGCGAGGGTCTTGGCCATGCACGACCGCGAGGTCGAGGCCAGGGCTCGCGTCGAGCTCGCCGAGCGCGACCGCGCCGTTGGTCGAAGGCGCGAGCACGCGCGCCGTGCCGAAGCCGCCGTGCTCGTCGCGAAGCACGAGGAAGAGGCCCTGATCGCTCGCGAGGACGAGATCGGCGCGACCGTCGGCGTCCACGTCTCCCACCGCGAGCCCGCGCGCGCGTGCGGGGAGCGACGGCACGAACCGCGCGATGCGGCTCGGGCGATCGCCTGCCCACGCGAGCACCTCCACGTGGTCTGCGCAGCCCACCACGAGCTCGTCGACGGCGTCGCCAGCGAGGTCCCCGAGCGTCCACACGACGTCGTCGCCCGCGGCGCACACTGCGAAGAGGGCGAGCTGCGAGAGCCGTCCGGCGTCGTCCTCGGGCGTCCAGGCGTCGTCCTCGGCGATCTCCGTCGCGGCGTCCTCGGGGGCGAGCACACCGCCGTCGGTCGCGGTGGCGGCGTCGTCCTCCGCGCCCGTCCGCGGGGCCGCGTCGGTCGGAAACGCGCCGGTCACGACGCCGACCGCCGCCAGCACGGCCCAGAGCGCGACCAGCACCCCCAGGGTCTTCGAGAGCTCGGCGAACGAACGCACGCGCGTCCCATAACACGAAGGGGGCGCTCGCGGGGCGCGCCGTCCTCGCGTGCAGACCAGCTCGAGGCGAGCTGAACGGGGGCCTCGCTCCGCGAAACCATCCACTCCCCGCCCGATTCTGTTTAGGCTCTTCCGCTCGGAGGTCTCGATGCTCTCAGCGCGCCGTTCGTACCGGATGTTCGTGGCCGTCGCTCCACTCCTCGTCCTCGGGGCGTGCGATGGAGGCGCGGGCACCGACGACGCGGGCCCGAGCTCGGAGCGCGACGCCTTCGTCGCGCCGGGCACGGACGCCTTCGTGGCGCCCGGCACCGACGCGTACGTCACCCCAGGCACCGACGCTCCGACCACGGGAGGCGTCACCTACTACGGCAACCTGCGCCCCGTGCTCGCGCAGCACTGCGCGTCGTGCCACGTCGAGGGTGGCGTCGCGCCCTTCGCGCTCACGAGCTACGAGCAAGCGACCTCGTGGGGCTCGCGCCTCGTCGAGGTCACGCGCGATCGCATCATGCCGCCGTACCTCGCCGACAACAGTGGCTCGTGCCAGACGTACCGCGACGCGCGCTGGCTCTCGGACGCGGAGCTCGCGACCTTCGCCGACTGGGTCGCGCAGGGCATGCAAGAGGGCGATCCCACGACGCCCGAGCCGATGATCGTCCCGCCGCCCGTGCTGACGGGCGCGGTGAGCACGCTCGACATCGGCGTCGACTACACGCCCGACAGTGGTCGCAGCGACGACTATCGCTGCTTCATCGTCGACTCCCCTGGCGGCTACGTCACGGGCTACGACGTGCACCCCGGCAACCGCTCCATCGTGCACCACGTGATCGTCTACGAGCCCACGAGCGACGCCGAGGGCGATCGCGCGCGCTCTCTCGACGCGGCCGAGGCGGGCCCTGGCTACACGTGCTTCGGCAGCGCGACGGTCGACGCGTTCCCCGTGGTCCTGTGGGCTCCCGGCGGGGGTGCCACCACGTTCCCGCGCGGGACGGGCGTCGAGATCCCGACGACGCGCCCGCTCATCGTGCAGATCCACTACAACGTGCTCGGCGGCACCGGCTCCGATCGCACACGCGTCGATGTGCAGACCGATGCCCGCGCGATCCCCGCCTACATCGTGCCGATCATCCACTCGGGGTTCGCGATCCCGCCGCGCACCGAGAGCTACTCGTCGACGCACTCGCAGTCGCTCTCGGCCCTGGGCTCGATCAGCCCGCGCGTGTACGGCGCCTTCCCCCACATGCACACCCTCGGGACCTCGCTCTCCGTGAGCCTCGTGAGCGGGGCCACCGAGCAGTGCGTGATCGACGTGCCGCGCTGGGACTTCAACTGGCAGCTCGCGTACTGGTACGAGACGCCGTTCCGCGTGAGCTCGACCGACGAGATGCGCATCACGTGCGAGTGGAGCTCGATGGGGCGTGACACGACGACGACGTGGGGCGAGGGCACCGAGGACGAGATGTGCCTGAGCTTCTTCTACGTGAGCCTCTGAGCGGTCGCTCGCGGGCTCCGTCGTTCACGCGCGGTCACTGGTAGCTCGGAGGCGGATCGGGGGTCGCAGGAGGCCCCTGCTCGATGCTGGGGCGTCGTTGCGCGAGCGCGGCCCGCGTCTCGGCGAGCGCGCGCGCGTAGAGGGCCGAGGGCTGACCGCGGACGGCGGCGAGGAGGAGCGCCTCGGCGCGCGCAAGGGCGCGCTCGGCGAGAGGCGCGTCGGGGGCGAGCGCGAGCGCGCGATGGCACTGCCCCGCATCGAAGAGCAGGCGTGCTCGAGCGCGACGCTCGGGGGTGCGCTCCGCGCGCGCGGCGAGCGCGTCGCAGCGGTCGGGATCGGGCGACGCGAGCGCTGCCTGGAGCGCCCTCCGCGCGTCCTCGTCGTCGGGCGACTCCACGGCCAGCGCGACCTCCTCGTTCGTCTCGTGGAAGAGCCTCGCCAGCCTCGCGCTCACCACGGCCACGAGGCTCGTCTCGGCGCTGATCTCGTCGTCGCCCGCGCGCGACTCGTCGAGGATGCGCGGCGCAAGGAGCAGCCGCCCGCTCGAGGCGTGCGCGCTCACCCGTACGAGCACGCGCACCTCGGGCACGTCGAGCACGCGGGGCATGTCGCGCGCGTAGCAGACGCCGGACGGATCACAGCTCCACACGGGCTGTTGCACGAGCGCGGGCCGATGCGAGACCGAGCGACGGATCGCGAGCGAGAGCACCACGACGTCGGCCTCGGGGGGACGGCCCACCGACACGGTCTGCGCGGGCACGAGGTCGCCCAGCGCGTGGGTGAGGCGCTCCGCGATCCGCCGCGACACGGTGTCGGTGGTGTCGGTCGCGATCCAGATCTCACGGGCGCCGACCGTGTCGATCGCCGGCGGCTCGTGTCGGATCCCGTGGAACGCGGCACCGCCGCAGCCGCTCGAGGCGGCGCCGAAGAGGAGCCAACAGGTCCCCGCGAAGGTGGCCCGCAGAGCTCGCAGCGCTATCCCCAGCGGGGCCGTCACGCGCCTAGGCTACGCGAAGCCTCGGCTGGGACGCGTCTCCTGGGCCGCGGGACGTCCGTAACGAGGGAGCAGCTCACAGCCGGTCGCTCCCGAACGCCATGACGTCCGCGACACTCGCGGCGCCGAGCACGAGCGCGAGGACGCGATCCACGCCCATCGCGTTCCCGGCGCAAGGAGGAAGGCCCTCTTCGAGCGCACCGAGGAAGCGCTCGTCGAGCGGGTACACCGGCAGGCCACGCGCGCGTCGCTCCTCCTGATCGCGGACCAGCCGCGCGCGCTGCTCGATCGGATCGATCAGCTCGCCGAACCCGTTGCAGATCTCGACGCCGCACACGTACGCCTCGAAGCGATCGGCGAACGCAGGCCGATCGGGGTGCAGGCGCGCGAGCGACGCCATCGACGCGGGCCAGTCCACCACGAACACGGGCCGCTCGAAGCCGAGCTTCGGCTCGACCTCGTGCGACCACACGAAGAAGAAGCGCTCCTCGTCCGGGAGGATCTCCGCGAGGCTCGTGCCCGCGTGCAGACGGAGCGCCTCGTCGACGCTCACGCGGTCCCACGGCGGCACGAGATCGGTACCCTCCGAGCGCGTCCCGAGCGCGTCGATCGAAAGGGTCGTGGTGCCGCGCAGCGCGCTCGCGAGCGCAGCCACGATCTCCTCGGTGTCCCGCATGAGCGCGTCGGAGCCCTCGAAGGCTCGATACCACTCGAGCATCGTGAACTCGGGCTCGTGCCGGTCGCCGCGCTCGTCTTTGCGAAAGCACCGCGCGAGCTGGAAGACCCGTGGAAGGCCTCCTGCGAGGAGGCGCTTCATCTGGTACTCGGGGCTGGTGATCAGCCACCGCGGCGCGCGCATGCCGTGCACGTCGAACGCAGCCAGGTGCACGTCCAAGCCGGGGCTCGGCACCGCGAGCGGCGTCTCGACCTCGAGGAACTGCTGGCGGCTGAGCTCGCGTCGGATCGTCGCGAGGCCCTTGGCCCGCGCCTCGAGTCGACGGATCACGGCGCGCTCGTCACGCTGGAGCGCGAGCCAGTCTCCACCCGTCTTCGGAAACGGGGCGAGCGGTGGCGCGTGGACGACCCGCTCGACCGCCGAGGCGCTCGGGGACAGTCGCACCTCGACCCACCTCCCGAGCAGGCCTTCGTCTGCGTCCGGCCAGCCCACGACGTGATGAAAGGGCAGGTGCCCGTCGATCCGCACCTGCCCGTCACCCACCCACGTCACCCGCCCTCGGACCCACACGAGGGGCTCCGTCCGCGGACGGGGCAGGGGGTCGTAGACCACCCCGTCCCCTTCGAAGCGAACGTCGTCCTCGCTCATCGGGTCACGGCACGTTCACTTGGTGCGGATGCGCTCGACGTACTCGCCGGTACGCGTGTCGACCTTCAGGACCTCGCCCTCGTTGATGAAGAGGGGGACCATGACGGTCGCGCCCGTGTCCATCTTCGCCGGCTTGAGCGTGTTCGTGCTCGTGTCGCCCTTGAAGCCGGGCTCGGTCTCGATGACCTTGAGCTCCACGAACGTCGGCGGCGTCACGCCGATCGGCTTCTCGTTCCAGAAGAGCACGTCGACGAGCATGCCGTCCTGCATGAAGTTCACGGCGTCGCCGAGCTGCTGCGCGGAGATGTGGAGCTGCTCGAAGGTCTTCGTCTCCATGAAGACGTACGAGTCGCCTTCCTTGTACGAGAACGAATACTGACGCTCCTCGACGTCCGCCTTCTCGAGCGACTCGTTCGACTTGAACGTGCGCTCCACGACGTTGCCAGTGAGCAGGTTGCGCACGCGCGTGCGCGTGAACGCCTGCCCCTTGCCGGGCTTGACGAACTGGAACTCGACGACCGTGTACGGCGCTCCGTCGAGCACGACCTTCAAGTTCTTGCGGATATCGGACATCTCGTACATGGCGTTCTCTCTCTGTGCGAAGCAGACCACGCGGCGACGACCGCGTGCCGCGATGGAGCGGGGGGGGACGGGGACGGCTCGGGCTCAGCGCTGGCTCGGCTCGGCTCAGCGCTGGCTCGGCCCGGGCTCAGCGCCGGACACGGCTCAGCGCTGGCGCGGACGGGGCCGGCGCTGGCTCAGAGCTGGACTTCCTGCGTGAGGACCACGTTCTCGCTCGGGGTGGCCGCCGTGGCGTCGCGCTCCGCCGTCACGATCAACGTGAAGTGGCGCTGTGGGGTGGTGATGGTCGCGCGGCCCGTGCGCTGGTCGGGCTGGTACGCGAGCTGGCTCTCCATCGAGGCCTGGCCGTTCGCGCCGCGGATCCAGACGAGATAGACGGTGTTTCCGGTGCCGATACGATCGGCCGGCGTCACGTTCGTCGCCGTCAGCGTGATGAGGTGGTTGCCGCCGTCGAGGGTCTCGATCTGGAGGCGCGCGTCCGAGCCCGGGTCACGCTGGGTGCCGCGCATCGTGTAGTTGCGCGGGCCTCCTCCGCACGCCGCGAGGGGCATCGCCACGAGGAAGAGACCGAGCATCAGACCGCGGAAGATCGTCGTCGCGCGCATGGCTCGGGCTTGTACGGCGAGGCGTTTTGGGCGTCAAGCGAAGCTGGCGGCGGCGCGCGCCCGGGCGCGTGTTTCACATCGGTTTTTTCGCGCCTTCGGCAGTTGCGGAGCCGCCCGAGAAGGGCTAGGCGTGCCGGCCCATGTCCGACGTCGACGACGAGATCCGCGAGATCAAGCGCGAGATCATCGAGTCGCGCGCGCTCGTCATCAAGACGAGCAACGTGCTCAGCGCCCTCGCGGCCGACGTGAAGTCGATCGCCAAGCGCCAGGCTGGCTACGAGCGACGCTTCACGCTGAACAGCTGGGTGGCGTACATCCTGTTCGCGACGCTGAGCTTCCTCGGGCTCTGGCTCGCGAAGAACGCGAGCGTCGGAGACATCGAGGATCAGGTCTCGCACCTGAACGGGCAGGTCGAGCAGCTCCAGCGCGAGCTCGGCGAAGAGACGCAGCGCGCCGAGGGGCGCGCACACGCCGAGGCGCAGGCCGCGCAGTTCTATCGGCTCATCCGTGAGCGACGCCGCGAGGAGGCGGTCGAGCAGTATCCGACGGTCCGTCGCGAGCAGCTCTCGGCGGCCGAGGCGGCGTTCTTTCGCGACACGATCGATCAGTTCCAGGAGGACCTGTCGGTGCAGGCCTACCAGAACGGGACGGATCTCGTGCGCACGGGCCGCTACGCGGAGGCCGCGGAGGCGTTCCAGGAGTCGCTCCGCCTGCGGGAGGACGGCCCGCACACGCCGGCGGTGCGCCTCGATCTCGCGCGTGCGCTGCGCCATCTCGGCCAGGACGCGCGCGCCAAGGACCTGGCGGCCGAGGTGGCCGAGCAGAACGTCGATCGCGAGCTCCAGGACGATGGCCTGCTCCTCTTCGCCGAGTGCGCGGAGGCGATGGGATCGATCGACGAGGCGCGTGCGGCGCTGCGCACCTATCTCCGGCGCTGGCCGCGGGGCGCCTTCTCCGTCGAGGTCCGACGGCACCTCGCCGACCTCAATCGCCGCGTGATGCGCGGCGAGACGCACCGCGAGCCCACGAGCGTGCCGAGGCCGCCCGAGGACTGATCGACGGCTTCGAGGATCTTCGCGGCGAGCTACTCGAAGCTGCCGCCGCGGCCCTTGCCGGACACGAAGCGCATCACCCCCTCCACGAGCTCCGGGCTCGCGAGGGTCTCCATCCCGAGCTCCGTCTCGCGCTGCAGCGCCGACGCGAGGTCGAGGTCGAGGCCCTCGTACGTCGAGCGTCGATCGTTCTTCACGCAAGTCCAGGGAAACGACGCGATCGTCCTCGCCAGCTCCTCAGCCGCCTGGCGCGCGGTTCCCGTGGGCACCACACGATCCACGAGCCCCATCGCCTGGGCTTCCGCCGCGGTCACGGCGCGGCCCGTCAGGATCAGATCGAGCGCACGCCCGAGGCCCACGATGCGCGGCAGGCGCACCGTCCCTCCGTCGATCAGCGGCACGCCCCACCGTCGACAGAACACCCCCAGCACCGCGTCCTCGGCCGCCACACGGAGGTCGCAGAAAAGGGCCAGCTCGAGCCCACCCGCGACCGCGTGCCCCTCGATGGCCGCGATCACTGGCTTCTGCGTCACCATCCGCGATGGCCCCATCGGCGCGTCACCGTCGAGCGCCACGCGGTTCGGCGTCCCCCGCGCCAGCGCCCCCAGGTCCGCCCCCGCGCAGAACACGCCGTGGTCTCCGAAGAGCACCGCCACGCGCGCCTCCTCGTCGGCCTCGAACGCGCGCACTGCGTCCGCGAGCGCCTCGGCCGTCGCTCGATCGACGGCGTTCTTCTGGCGTGGCCGATCCAGCACCCAGGTCGTCACCACCCCGTTTTTCTCGACGCGCATCGGGACCTCTCCGTCCGTCCCGGAGCGAGCCGGGCGCCACGCGCTATACCACCTGCGTGAGCGAGCCGAGCCTCCCAGCGCAGTCCCCGAAGACCCCAGACGCAGGAGCGAGCGCGACGCCAGACGCGGCACCGCGTCCCGCGCCGAGCGACGCGTCTCCCAAGCCTGCGGAGACCTCGCGCGCCAAGCGCCTCGGCCTCGCGCGCGATGTCGCCATCGGCGTCGCGCTCGTGCTGGGCATCCAGTGGTGGCGAGGTCACGGGGTCGCGGCCGAGGGCTTGCCGCACGCCACGCTGACCTTGCTCGACGGCTCCGAGATCTCGCTCTCGGGCCCTCGCGAGCGCCCGACGCTCGTCCAGATGGAGGCCTCCTGGTGCGGCGTATGCCGCATGGAGGACGCAACCATCCGCGCCCTGGCCGAAGACCACGACGTGCTCGTCATCGCCTCGCAGTCGGGCGCCGCCGACGACGTTCGACGCTTCGCCGAGGAGCACGACCTCGATCACCTCCGCATCGCGGTGGACGAGGACGGCCGGCTCGCCGAGCAGCTCGGCATCTCCGCGTTCCCCACGACCCTCTTCGTCGATCGCGAGGGCCGCGTCTCCGACGCGGAGGTCGGCTTCACGAGCGAGCTGGGCATGCGCGCGCGCCTCGCCTGGGCAGGGCTCTAGCCTCGTCCTCCTGCGGCCCTCTGCGGGGTGCGCAGGCCAGCCCGGCGGTGCTACAAGGGCCGCCTTTCGACGAGACCGCGCATGACGAAGCCCGACGACGCCCGTGACGACAAGAAGGCCGCAGATGCGGCCGCAGACAAGCCCACGGGAGCGGCTCCGCTGCAGCGCCGCTCGATGCAGGCCCTCGTCGCCGCCATCCTCGCCGCCGTCGCGCTCACTGCGCTCGACATCGGCACCAAGACGTGGGCCGAGAACAACCTGTCGCGTGAGCGCATGGGCGAGCCTCCCGCCCTCTGCGAAGAGAACGACGGCTACATCGCCTACCAGCGTCTGCGCGGTGAGCCCCAGGTCCTCATCGCCGACGTGCTCGACCTCGAGTACGCCGAGAACTGTGGCGCGGCCTTCGGGCTCATGCGCGGCGCTCCCGCTGCGGCGCGACGCGTGGTCTTCGGCATCGCCGCCACGGTGGCGGTGACCGCGCTCTTCCTCCTCTTCTTCCAGGGACGCGGCGGGAGTCTCTTCGCGTGGAGCGTGCCGCTCGTGGCCTCGGGCGCCCTGGGCAATCTCCTCGACCGCATCCGCTATGGCTACGTCGTCGACTTCATCCACGTGCACTACGAGCCGTGGGACTTCGACTATCCGACGTTCAACGTCGCCGACATCACCATCGCGGTGGGCGTCGCGCTCCTCGTGCTCGACTCGTTCCGCAGCGAGCCCGCGCCCGCAGCCCAGCCCGTGGCGCGCGACGCCGACAAGGGCGCGGACGCTGCGCCGACGGAGGCGAAGGGCGAGGCCGAGCCCGAGGCCGAGGCTCCTTCGAGCGAGCCCGACGACGCGAGTGCGCCCGGCGAGTCGGGCGACGACCGCAAGGCCAGTGACGAGCCCGGCGCGGAGACGGCGTGATCCCCTCGTTCGGGTCGATCTTCGGTGAGGATCTTCCCGCGTACTTCACGATGCTCACCACGGCGTTCGTGGTGTGCACCTGGTTCGCCGTGCGATGGGGCAAGCAGAGCCGCCTCGATCACGAGGTGCTGATCGACGTGGCCCTCTACTCGGTGATCACGGGCGTCGCCGGCGCGCGCCTCGCGCACGTGCTCTTCGACGGCTACCTCATGGACTACGTGCACCTCTGCACGGACTACACGCAGGTCGACTGGCACATCACCCGCGAGCAGTGCGCCGCGGAGTGGGTGCAGGGGAGCTGGGACGCGGCCGCCGAGGTCTGTCATCCGGTCGAGCAGGACTGCTTCGCGGCGTTTCGTTTCTGGCAGGGCGGCCTCACCTGGTACGGCGGCATGATCGGCGCCGTCGGCTACGCGATGCACATCTTCCGCAAGGAGGGCTTCCCGCGTCTGCCTGCGCTCGATCTCGCGGGGCTCATCCTGCCGCTCGGCCTCTTCTTCGGCCGTCTGGGCTGCTGGTTCGGGGGCTGCTGCTTCGGGCTCGTGAGCGACCACCCGCTGGCCGTGTCGTTTCCGGCGTGGTCACCGGCGAGCGAGCAGCAGTGGCGCGACGGGCTGCTCGCACATCCCTCGCTTCCATCGCTCACCGTGTGGCCGACGCAGCTCATGGAGTCGCTCGGCTCGCTGCTCATCGCGTTCCTCGCGATCGGTGTGGTGAACCCGCGCAAGCAGTTCCACGGACAGGTCTTCTGCGTGTCGTTCGCGCTCTACGCGCTCCTGCGCTTCGGCCTCGAGTTCCTTCGCGCCGACGATCGCGGCATCTACTTCGGGCTCGCGACCTCGCAGTGGATCTCGCTCGGTATGCTGGCCTTCGTCGCGTTCGTGTGGGTCCGCGCGAGCGCATACGCGAAGGCGCAGGAAGCTCTCGCCACGCGAGATGTCTCGGCCTACCGCTCGATCTAGACCTAGACCCGAGAGCCTGCGTGGCTAGAGCTCGAAGAGCGCCTGCAGCCTCGCGAGCCCAGTGATCTGCATCGGCTCGCGATCGAAGTCGGTGAGCACCCACGCGAGGCGCAGCTCGACGCCCAACGTCCACTCGCGGCCGAGCAGCACGTCGAGCCCGCCGAGCGCGCCGGCGAGGAAGTCTCCGCGCAGCTCGCCCAAGCCGAGCGAGGCGTCGAGGACGGAGAGGGCGCCTCCGGCGCTGATGCCGAGGTACGGCACGGCGCTCAGCACGTCGACGAGATACACGAGATCCGCGCTGAGGCTCATCCGATGAACATTGGGAACATGCGCGGCGTAGTCGGTGCGCACGCGGAGCTCCCACACATCGTCGAGCCCGAACCCCACCCCCAGGCCGGCGGTGACCGCGTGGGGTGGGTAGGGCGTGTCCCCCACGATGCCTGTATAGCCCGCCGTCGCGAACAGCCCGACCTGGCGGTCGTAGGCGTGGGCCGACGGGACGAGGCCCATCAGCGCCAGCCCCGTCAAGACGAGCCCCATCACCGCGGGCCCCATCACCGGCCTGAGCGTGGCGAGGAGCACGCGCCCCCTGGCCAGGAGCTCGGGGTGGCGCGAGGGACGGGGCGCGGGCATCGGGCTCTTTGACACGCGCGGGCGCCAGTCGGAAGCGGCGTTGACTCCGAGGGCTCGGCCAGTAATATCCCGCGCCTTTTCGCCCACTCGCGTCCACGCGAGGGTGCCACCGATCCGAGGTTCTGCGTGTCCGACAACGACGACAAGCGCGACGACGAGCGCGACGAAACGACCGACTCCGGCGAGACCGACGCTCCGGAGGCCGCGGCGCGCGACGAAGAGAGCGCGCCCGAGGCGAGCGCGTCCAGCGAGTCGTCCGAGGGCTCCAGCGCTGGCGAGAGTGCCCCCGGCGAGAGCGCCGAGAGCGCCGCCACCAAGGCTGGGCGCATGTCGGCCGGCGCGCGCCTCGCAGCGGCCAAGGCGGCCAAGGCCGTCGTGAAGGCGGCCAAGAAGGAAGAGCGCAAGGCCGCGGCCGCCAGCGCGCAGCCTCAGCCCGAGCCCGAGCCCGACGCCAACTCCGTCGAGGCGCAGCCCGAGGATCCGGTCGCGCAGCTCAACGAGTCGGAGCTGGGTCGCGCCGCGCTTCGTGCCGGCCGCTGGTGGGAGAACAACCAGCAGATGGGCTGGATCGCGGTGGGCGTCGCGGCGCTCGCGATCGTGGGCTTCCTCGGCTGGCAGTACCACAAGGACTCGACGAGCGCGGCGGCCGGCACGCTGCTCGAAGACGCCGTCGAGATCGCTTCGGCGCGGATCGTGGCGGCCGACGCCGAGGAGCCTTCGGAGGACGAAGAGGACGACGCCGAGCCCGAGCAGACCTTCCCCAGCCGCAGCGCCCGCGACGAGGCGGCGCTCGAGGCGTACCAGGCCGTCATCAGTCAGTATCCCGACCAGCCGGCGGCGGGCGTGGCGCGCCTCGGTGCGGCGCGCGCTCTCCTCGCGCTGGGTCGGAACGACGAGGCGCTCGAGATGTACCAGGCCGCCTTCGATCGCAACGGCGGTCGCTCCGGCACCATCGCCTGGCAGGCCCTCGAGGGCGTTGCCTTCGCGCAGGAAGCCGCTGGCCACGCGGACGAGGCGCGCTCCACCTACGAGCGCCTCGGGAACCTCGACAACCACGCCTACGAGCAGGTCGCGAACTACCACCTCGCCCGGCTGATGCTGGCCCGCGGCGAGCGTGACGAGGCGCGCACCGCGCTTCGTGAGCTCGTGGACGCGCTGCGGGCCGACACCGTGGAGGACTCCTCGGAGCCGCGCTTCCCGTATCTGCTCTCGCAGGCGGAGGTTCGCCTTCGTGAGCTCGATCCGTCGAGCGCGACCTCGCCGGGTGCGCACCTCCTGCCCGGTGGCCCCGAAGCGGGCGACGGGATCGGCGCTGACCAGATCGATCCCGAGCAGCTCCAGCGCCTCATCCAGCAGTTCCAAGAGCGCCAGCAGGGCGCCGAGGGCGGCGCAGGCGAGGGCGGCGGCGAGTGAGAGCACGTGTCGCTCGGGTCGATCGGTGCGAGTGGCGCGGGCTCGAATCGGCGGGAGGGCGGCTCTCGCCGATTCACTCGGCGAGTGGGAGGGTCTGCGGCCAGACCCTCCGGGAAGAAAGGAAGAGCGTGAGTCAAGTGACTCACGCTCTGGGTCGTTCGCGATCCGTCGGTGCGCTGCTCGTGCTCGCGGCCCTCTCGGGCTGCGGCGGCGCGACGCCCGAGATCGCTCAGTACGTGGAGCGGCTCGACCGCGGTCCCTCGCTCGACTCGGGGGGCCGGCTGAGCCCTCGCTGGTCGAGGCGTCTCGCCCCTGATCTCGAGGGGCCGTACCTGCCCATCGAGCGCTCGGTGCCGTGCCTGGACGGGGCGCATGACCGGATGTACGTGGGATCGAGCGCGGGACAGGTCTGGGCGCTGAACGGGGCTGGCGGCCGTGTGTGGATGTATCAGGCCGGCGGCGGGATCGGAGCCGAGCCCACGCTCAGTCTCGACGGTGAGACTGTCTACGTCGGGAGCGACGACGGCTTCCTCCATGCGCTCCGCGCACACGACGGGAGCCTGCTCTGGCGCACCGAGATGCGGGGCGCGCTCGGGGACGCCCCGCTCGCCACCGACGACGCGGTCTACATCGCGACGGAGAACGACGTCATCGAGGCCTTCGATCGCGCGTCGGGCGACGCGCTGTGGCGCTACGAGCGTCAAGCCCCGGAGGGCTTCTACGTCACCGAGCACGCAGGGCTCACGCTCTCCGATCGGCGCCTCCTCGCGGGCTTCACGGACGGCGCGGCCGTCGCCCTCGATCCCAGCGACGGCCGGGTGCTCTGGGTGCGTGATACTGCGGCCGATCTGGCCCCGAACACCTCGGACGAGCTCCGGTTCACCGACGTGGACACCACGCCGCTCGCCATCGACGGGACGGTCTACGTGGCGTCGTTCGCGGGGGGCCTTTATGCCCTCGAGCCGTCGAGCGGCTCGGTGCGGTGGCTCCGCAACGAGTGGACCGGCGTGACGGGCATCAGCGCGGCACCGAGCGGACAGCTCATCCTGTCGTCGGGCGACCACGGGGTCGTCGCCGTTCGCGCGCGCGACGGTGAGCGGCTCTGGGCGACCCCCGTGCGCCGCGGCGCGCCGACGGCGACCCAGGTCGTGGGCGACCTCGTGGTCTACGGGGAGACCGAAGGCGGACTCGTGGCGTTGACCCTGGGCCGAGGTCGCGAGGTGGGGCGGCTCGAGGACGGCCATGGCTTCGCCGCGGAGGTCGCGCTCGACCACGGGCTCGGTGCCGCCATCTCGAACACCGGTACGCTGTTCGTCTTCGCGGTTCGCTGATTCGACCGGCCGGCTGTCGCCACCCAGCGAGGCTTCCCGCCGTGTATTCGCAGTGGACATAATCCATCTTCTGCGAAGTCGAGTCTGCAGGTTTCCCTTCGAGAAACTGTTCTTTCTGCAGCTCTCAGCCGCGGCTCGACGGCGCCGACGACGCGTTCCCGAGGAGGAGCCGGGCCAGCTCCGACGCGTCCACGCGGCCGGTCGACACCAGCACCTCGAGCAGTCCCTTGCCCAGCCGGGCCACCTCGAGCAGCGCTTCGATGCGCGAGCGCTGGAGGCTCGTCCGCTCGCTCGACGCCTCGCGACCCAGGTCGGCGAGCGCCGCCTCGAGCGACGCCACGGCCTCCGTCACCTCGAAGAGCTCGCGCTCGCGGAACACGCGCGACACCATCTTCCAGAGGCTCAGCTCGGCCTCGAAGAGCTCGGCGCGCACGCCTGGCTGGTGAACGCCCTTCACCACGCCCCACCGCTGCAGCTCCGCCAGCGTCATCGAGACTGTCCCCACGGAGAGGTCCAGGCGGTCGCGGATCTCCTTGGCCGCGAGCGGCCGCTCGCTCAGGTAGAGCAGCGCCCAGAGCCGCCCCATGTGCCGCTTGAAGCCCCAGAACTCCATGAGGCGGCCAATGGTCTCGGTGACGCGTTGCTCGGCCGGGCTCAGCACCGCATCCTCACGGCACGTAGGCGACGTCGAGCAGACCACCGACCGGAAGCTGACGAACGAAACCGTCGCGCCGCTCGAGCTCCACGTGGTTGCCGTTGAAGGCGCGGATCGCGTGCGAGCCGTCCGCGTCGAGCTGCGTGATACGCAGCCGGTTGAGGCCTGGCTCCAGCGTGACGGGGATCGAGAACGATCCGTCCGCGCCGCTCGAGGCTTCGATGAGCATCGAGGCGCCGGCCTCGGTGACCCGCTCGACGCGGATCCGGTGATCCGGTGCCGCCAGCCCTGATACCTCGTAGCTGGCCTCGCGCGTGATCAGCTGCGAGGCGTCGAAGGTGATCTGGGGGAGCTCGACCCCACCCAGGAACAGATGCCCTGCACCACCGTTGCCGCCGGTCCCGTCGCCTGCGCCGCCGTCCATCGCCCCGGTGGGCATGCAGCCCGACGTCGAGCCTGTGATCATCGCGAGCGCGCCGCCGCCGCCCCCGCCGCCCCCGCCCGACGCGGCGTCGCCGCCTGCCCCGAGCACGTGGGACACGCACACGTTCCCCAGCACCATCAGCGTGAAGGCTCCGCCGCCCCCACCGCCTTCGCCGGTCGCTCCGCCACCACCCCCACCGCCGCCACACTCGCGCGCGAAGAAATCGCGGACGCACTCGACGTCGGTGGCAGGAGCGGCCTCGGAGCCCATGTCGCCGAGGCCCCCCTCCTCGTACGCGCCCCCGCCGCCCGCGCCCGCCGAGCTGCCCGTTGGGGCGCCTCCGCTTGGCCCGGCGCC
>JAIBCE010000578.1 GCA_019694315.1 Sandaracinaceae bacterium | reverse complement strand
CTGCACCTCGCCTCGCCGCCCGCGCTCGCGTCGGCCTCCGACCGCGCCACCGCCACGGCCGCGGCGGTCGAGGGGCTGCGCGATCCGGCGGCCTTCGTGCGGAGCGCGGGCCTCGACCTCGCTCAGGCGCTGGGTCGGGTGGGCAGGGGCGAGCAGGGGACGGACGAGGCCTGGGCCGACGAGGCGCTGCGCGCGCAGGTGGCCGCGCTCGCGGCCGATGCCGATCCGGCCGTGGCCGTGCGGGCCCGTGCCCTCTCCGCGGCATGTCACGGACGCACGCGTTGACGCGTCGCGCGCCGCTCGATACAAGACCTCCCGACGTGGAAGAGCGCATCGGCATTGCCTGTGGCGCCTGCGACACGTTCGCGCCCATCGGCGCGTCGTGGTGCCCAGGCTGTGGCAAGTCGTTGTGGGCTGCGAAGGGCGAGTCGATCGCGCCTCCCGCCTTCTCGCTCGACGGCGACACGGCCGAGTCGGCCCCGCTCGTCTCGGAAGGAGACTTGACGGGGACCCCGGAGGCGACGGAGCCTCCGATCACGGTCGCGGCCGTGCCTCCCGAGCTGGCGGGGCAGGGCGTCGAGGAATCGAGCGCTGAGGAATCGCAGCAGTCGGTCGCCCCGACTGGCCAACAGGAGGAGTCCGTGGAGCAGAGCCGGTACTACACGTGCAAGGAGTGCTCGTCCCCCGTCCCGCCGGGCCACAAGTTCTGTGGCGCGTGCGGCACGACGGTGCCCGACGCCGCGCTGGAGCGGAAGGTCGAGTACTTCGGCTCGATGCAGGCGCCCGGCAAGGCTCGCCTCATCCTGATCCGCGGCACCGATGGCGCGGACGGCCTGAGCTACCTCCTCCAGGGCACCGAGCACGTCGCCGGTCGCACCGACGCGCAGATCCCCTTCCCGAACGACACGTGGATCAGCCCGCGCCACGCGAATTTCATCTACCGCGGCGACAAGCTCGTCGTGCGCGACGAGGGCAGCCTCAACGGCGTCTACGTGCGCGTGCGCGGCCAGGCGCAGATCGCCGCCGGCGAGCAGTTCCTCTGCGGCGAGCAGGTGTTCCGGGTGGACGTCACGCCCAAGGACAGCTCCGGCCCCGAGCCCGATCAGACGTATTTCTACTCCTCGCCCAAGCGCCCGAGCGCGTTCCGGGTGGTGCAGGTCCTGCGGGGCGGCACCGACGGAATGCTGCACTGCGCCCGCGACACCTCGATCCAGATCGGGCGCGAGGACAACGAGATGAACTTCCCCGACGACATCTACATGTCGGGCCGCCACGCCCGCCTGGACCAGACGGGCGACGGCAGCTTCACGCTGCACGACCTCGGCTCCCGCAACGGCACCTACGTGCGCATCCACGGCGAGCGCGAGCTCGCGCACGGCGACTACGTGTTCATCGGGCAGCAGCTGCTCCGCGTAGAGCAGACGAACTGATGGCTCGCGTGTGGTCCGCACGCGCGGTGTGATTCGCGCACTGTGATTCGCGCGGTGTGATTCGCGTGTGATTCGATTCGATCCGATCCGTGTGATTCGCGCAGACGGCATCGCGCAGACTGTCGAGGCCCCATGAAGTCGTTCGTCGCCCTCTTCGCCGTGGTGATCGTGTCGCTCGTCTGTGTCGCGCCCGCGTCCGTCGATGCGCAGGCCGCGCCGACGGCTGAGCAGCGCACGCGTGCGCGCGAGGCGTACACGCGCGGTCAGCAGCTCTTCGACGCAGGCCAGTTCGAGCAGGCACAGGCGGCGTTCGAAGAGGCGTACCTCCAGGTCCCCAACCCGGTGGTCCTGCTCGGCGTCGCGTCTGCCCAGGAGCGGCGCGGCCTTCGTGCGGAGTCCCGCGCCACGCTCGAGCGCTACCTGCGCGAGAGCCCGAACGCCCGCGATCGGGCGCAGATCGAGGCACGCATCGCCGCGCTGCCGGCGCCGACGGCCACGACGGGCACCTCCACGACGACGACGGGCACGACGACGACGGGCACCACGACGACGGGCACGACGACGACGGGCACGACGACGACGGGCACGACGACGACGACGGGCACCACGACGACGGGCACGGCGACGACGGGCTCCACGACGACCACGACCACCGACCCTGCGACGGACACGGCCGACGAGACCGCCGAGGGCGCCACGGACGAGACCGAAGCGACCGAGGCCGGAGAGAGCGCCGAAGGTGACGAGGCGGCCGAGGAAGGCGGCGAGGGCGACGAGGCTCCCGCTGCTCCTGCGGGCCCGTCGACCGCCGTGTGGGTGCTGACTGCGGTCGGTGCGGTCGGGCTCGTGTCGGGCACCGTGTTCGGCTTCATGGCGCTCTCGCGCCAGAGCGACTTCGACGCGATGCCCACGCTCGCGGCCGCCGACGAGGGCGAGGCGTTCGCGCTCGTCGCCGACATCTCGTTCGGCGTGGCGCTCGCGGGTGGCATCGCCGCGATCGTCCTCTACGCCACCGAGGGCAGCGGCACGGGGGCCGCTCCGAGCGACAGCGCGTTCATGCTCCTGCCCACCGTCAGCCCTCAGGGCGGCGGGGTGGCGGCGCTGGGTCGCTTCTGAGCTGGACCGCTTCGGATCGGGGCTGCGTGCTCTTGGCGTTCTCGGTGGCACGCCCGAACATGACGGCACCCGATGTCTGAGGTCACCGAGCCCGCGATCTACGGCGCGATCATCCTCCAGACGCGCGTGGTGCTGGAGGAGATGATCGGGCCGTCCGCGTATCGCGAGGCGCTCTCGAAGCTGCCCCCCGAGGACGCCGATCGCTACGCGCACGCGAACGCGCTCGACTGGGTGCCCATCCGTATCATCGAGGCGGTTGCCCGCGCGGCAGGCGAGGCCACCGGCCGCGACTGGCAGCTGCTCAACGACGAGGTCTCTCGCGTCGGCTCGCGTCGCGCCTTCGGCACGGTGTGGCGCGTGCTCCTGCGCTTCACCTCCGACGAGGCCCTCATGACCCGCGGGCCCACGCTCTTCGGCAAGACCTACAACCAGGGCCGTGTGCACGCGGAGTTCTCGGGTCACGGCACGGCTCGCATCGCGCTCGAGTGGCCCGGTGCGCCCGAGCTCGTGATCCGGACGCTGCGGGTCGCCATCGAGGAGGTGCTCGTGGCCGGCGGTCGCACGAAGGTGCGCGTGACGGTGGAGCGCAACGCGCGCGGGGCCGCGTTCCACTGCCTGTGGAGCCTCGAGCGCTGATCGAGCCCCTCAGACGAGGCAGCACAGCGCTTCAGACGAGGCACAGCCATTCAGACCAGGGAGAGCCCTTCAGACCAGGGAGAGCCCTTCAGACCAGGGAGAGCCCTTCAGACCAGGGAGAGCCCTTCAGACCAGGGAGAGCCCTTCAGACCAGGGAGAGCCCTTCAGACCAGGGAGAGCCCTTCAGACCAGGGA
>JAIBCE010000577.1 GCA_019694315.1 Sandaracinaceae bacterium | reverse complement strand
GCCGATCTCGATGCGCTCCTCGCGCAAGCCCGCAAGGCGCGCGCCCCGAGCCGTGCGACGGCGGCGATCGAAGCTCCTGCGGGGGACGCCGCGTCGGCAGGCCCTGCGCCGTCGGCTCCTGCGGTCTCGGCCGCGGTCTCGGCCCCTGCGGTGTCGGGCGCTGCGTCTGCGGCGGGTCCCATCGTGCGATCGGCCGATCCGGGCCGCCTCACGGTGCTCGGTTCGCTCGCGCGCGAGGCTGCGGCGTGCACGGCGTGTCGCCTCCACGAGACGCGGACCAAGAGCGTGTTCTCGCGCGGCTCGGCCGAGGCGGAGCTGGTGTTCGTCGGGGAAGGGCCGGGCTTCAACGAGGACAAGCAGGGCGAGCCCTTCGTGGGCGCGGCGGGACAGCTGCTCGACAAGATGATCTCGGCGATGGGGCTCGGCCGCGACGCGGTCTACATCTGCAACGTGGTGAAGTGCCGGCCTCCGGAGAACCGCACGCCCCTGCCCGACGAGTCCGCGGCGTGCAGCCGCTTCCTCGAAGGTCAGCTCACGGCGATCGGTCCTCGGGTGATCGTGGCCCTCGGGCGCTGCGCCGCAGAGCGGCTCGGCTGCGTGGAGGCGGGGCGGAGCTGGCGCGGGAGCTGGGGCGAGCACCGCGGGGTGCCGGTGATGCCGACCTATCATCCTGCGTATCTGCTGCGGAACGCGGAGATGAAGCGGCCCGTGTGGGAGGACCTGCAGAAGGTCACGGCGCGCCTGCGCGGGAGCGGCTCGTGAGCCACGAGAGCGAATCGGAGCTGCACGAGGCCGAGTCGGAGAGCGAGCGGCCCCCGAAGGACCCGAGCGCGGCAGAGGAAGAGGCGGGCGAGCTGGCGCTCGACGACGACATCTCGCTCCCTGAGCTCGACGGCGAGCCGGGAGAGGAGCAGCCCGCTGCACAGCTCGACGCCGAGCCCGGTGAGGAAGAGACCGTGGGCCTCGACGACGCCAACGCCGAGGAAGCGGCCGAGGCCGAGATCGATCCCATCGCGGACGTCGAGACCGAGAGCTGGGAGACGAGCGAGAACGATCCCGTCCACGAGGATGCAGAGCTCGACGAGGGCGAGGCCGAGTCGTGGACCGAGGGATCCGGCGAGGACGACTCGACACCGATCGATCTCGGAGACTCGGACGAGCCGCTGCCCTCGCGTGATCAAGGAGAAGAGGGTCTCGACGAGGACGCGCCGGAGCTCGAGCTGCCGCCGCGGCCGGCCGAGGTGGCGGACGAGGACTATCCGGACGAGCTCGAGCTCGGGTGACCGCGAGGCCGCTGGCCGATCGTTGGGAGCTCCCGAGGTGCATCCGCTACCATCGAGGTGGTGACCGATCTCGAGCGTCGTCTTCGCGAAGGGACGGGCGCGGACGACGCGGAGATCGCGCGTGCCTTGTCGGTGCCGGCCAACGACGAGCTCGGCTTCGCGCGCGCGTTGCTCACTGCGATCGCGCGTGACCCGCGGCGCGAGGATCCGGGCCCGTGGAAGGCGCCCGAGGAGCTGGCCGCGCGCGCGCCCGTGGAGGGCGGCTTCCTGCATCGCCTGCACGTCGCGAGCGGCGAGGGCGAGCGAGGCATCGATCGGATCGGTGACGTGCAGACGCTGCTCGCGGTGGTGCGGGGTGGGAGCCTGCGCCAGAGGCGCGCCGCGCTCGGAAGGCTCGCGGTGCTCGGCGAGGAGTCCGAGCACGCGATCCGCACGCGCATCGACGACGCGCTCGCATCGCTCCGCGACGAGGATCTCGCGCTCGATCTCGGGCGCGCGCGTGCGCGGTTGGGCATCGCCGATCTCGCCGAGCTCGCGGCCGAGGACGCCCTCGCGACCGAGACGTTCTCGCGCCTCGAGGCCGAGATCCCTCGCTACTACGAGGGTGAGCTCGAACGTGATCCGCTCTGCGTCCTCGACGCAGAGACGCGCGCGCTCCTCGGGAGCAGGCTGCGGAGCGCGTCGGATCGGGTCGTGGCGCACCTCACGGCGCTCCTCGAGGCGAGCAGCGCGGCCGACGACGTGCGCGGGGCGCGGGCCGCGTGGCTCGCTGCGATCCGCACGGTCGGCGATCCGCGCCTGGGAGCGACGCTCGGGGCCCTCCTCGGGTCGAGCGAGCGATCGGTCTCGCTCGACGCGGCCCGCGCGCTCGGGCGCATCGACACCGCGAGCGCGCACGCCTCGCTCGCGGAGGCCTTTCGTCGCAGCAACACGCCCGCGGATCGGGCCGTGCTCGGCGGCATGCTGGGCCTGCACGGTGACGTGACCGTGCTCCCGGAGCTGCGCGAGACGATGCGCGCCGAGGATCCGCGCGCGCGCCTCGCCGCCGTGGAGGCGATCGGCCCGATCGCGACGAGCGAGGACTTCGAGCCACTGGCGAGCTTGCTCGGCACGGGGTCGCTCGCCCTCGATCGCGCGCTCGTGCGCTCCCTCGGCTGGCTCGGGGACGCCCGCGCGGTGCGCCTCCTGCGCGGTCTGCGCACGACGGATCGCGGCCCCGCGCTCGCCGTGGACATCGACGACGCGCTCCGCGCCGTGCGTGCGCAGATGGAGCTGCGCGGCGAGAGAGACGTCCCCGAGGGTGCGATCACGCCGGTGATCTCGCGTGCTGCGAGCCCGTGGTGGGCACGCACGATCGCCGCGCTCCACGTGGCGATCGCGGAGCTCGAGGCTCGCATCGGGATGCAGGCGCGCGCGTTGAGACGTCTCGATCGCGCGATCGTTCGGGCGCGCGATCTCGCGAGCCCGTGGGTGGCCAAGGGCCGCATCTTCGAGGCGCGCGGATCGAGCGCCGAGGCCCTCGTCGTGTTTCGTCGAGCGATCGAGATCGATCGTGCGTTCGTCGAGCGCACGCCCCACGCCGTGCGCGCCGTCGCGCGGGCCTTCCTGCGCCGCGCCGAGGCTACCTCGCGCGAAGGGCGGCGTGACGTGGCGCAGGGCCTCCTCGACGAGGCGCTCTCGCTCGATCTCGGACGTGTTCCCCTGCCCCTGCGGCAGGCCCTCTCGCGAGAGCGAGAGAAGCTCGCGCACGAGGAGGGGACGTGAGCGCATCGAGCCTCCGAGCGTGGCGCGCCGCGCTCGCCTCGCTCGCGCGAGACGCTGGCCCCCTGCGCGTGGGTGAGCCGAGCGTCACGCGGCTCGTCCTCGACGTCGAGGTGGAGCCCGGCGTGCGCGCGCTCGTCACGCTCTCGCTCCACGACGGGACGATCGTCGCGGTGGACGAGCGGGGAGAGCAGGGCTCGAGCGCGGTGCGGGCCGCGCTCGGCTGGCTCGAGGGGCTCGCCGATCGCGAGGCCGCGCTCGCGCGGAGCGACCGGCCGGCGGCGCGCACGTCGCTCGCGCCGAGACTGCGCTCTCGCTCGTGCGATCCGGGCTC
>JAIBCE010000166.1 GCA_019694315.1 Sandaracinaceae bacterium | reverse complement strand
CGCTGCGCCTGGAGATCGTCGAGGTGCGCGAGCGGGTGATCGGCGAGGCGTTCGCGGCGTCCGAGGCCTCCTGGAGCATCCTGGCGCGCGATGTCCTGCGGCCCTGCACGAGCCTCGAGAGCACGCGCTTTCCGCTGCCCGTGCTGCGCCTGGCGCTCTCCTCGGCGATCCGTGACGAGGCCGCGCTGCGGCTCGTTCAGGATCGCGGAGGCTCGGTCCGTGGAGGCGAGTGCGTCTCGCGCGGCGAGGAGTTCGTCTGCACCGGGAGTCAGGGTGGCCCGGAGGCCTTGCTCGATGTGCTCGCGACGCTCGCGAGGCTCGTCCTCGCCCGCTGATCAGCTCGGCTCGCCCTCGCGCTCCGTGGTCTTGTCGGAAGGCCCGCTCTCAGCCGTCTCGGGCTTCTCGGCCGGCTCGGCCTCCTCGGCCGTCTCGGGCTTCTCGGCCGTCTCGGGCTTCTCCCGCGTCTCGGCGTCCTTGGTCTCGTCGCTCTCCTTGGCCTCCGGCTCCTTCGCCTCGGGGAACATCTTGGAGAGGACGACCGAGCCCACGAGGAGCGTCATCACGATGCCCAGCGAGAGCCCCTCGCCGATGTGGATGGCGCCCAGCCACTCGTGCCGGATCAGGATCTTCACCCCGATGAAGACGAGGATGATCGAGATGGCGCGCTCGAGGAACCGGAACATCGGCAGGAGGCGCTCGAGGATGATGTAGACCGAGCGCAGCCCGAGGATCGCGAACATGTTCGACGTGAACACGATGAGGCTGTGCTGGGTCACGCCGAGGATCGTCGGGATCGAGTCGACCGCGAAGATGAGGTCGGACACCTCGACCACGATCAGCACGAGGAAGAGCGGCGTCGCCATGAAAGCCCCGTTCTCGCGCACGAAGAAGGCCTCCTTGCGGTAGCCGGCGGTCACGGGGAGGAAGCGCCGCACGGTCTTCACGAGCCGGCTCTCCTCGATGTTCTCCTCCTCCTCTTCCTCGTCCTTCTTGAAGAAGAGCTTCGCGCCCGTGTAGAGCAGGAACGCGCCGAAGAGGTAGAGCACCCACTCGAAGCGATGGACGATCGCCGCGCCCGCGAGGATGAACGCGCCTCGCAGGAGGATCGCCCCGAGGATGCCCCAGAAGAGCACGCGGTGCTGATAGGCCGCGGGGACGGCGAAGCTCGCGAAGATCAGGACGAAGACGAAGAGGTTGTCGACCGACAGCGCCTGCTCGAGGACGTAGCCCGTGAGGAACTCCTGAGCGCGCAGGGGCCCCATGTTGGGGGTCACGTAGAGCACGCCTGCGAAGCCGAGCGCGAAGACCGCCCAGGTCACGGTCCAGAGGAGCGCCTCGTTGAACGAGACGACGCGCGTCTTGCGGTGGAAGACCAGCAGATCGATCGACAGCACCGTCAGGAGGAAGACGAAGAAGCCGATCCAGAGTGTGGTCTCGCTGATCTCGGGCATGCTCGCTCGTACAGGCCTGCGCGCCAGTGACGTGGCAGCGATGAGGGCCGAACATCCTGGGACCGCCCGATGCTTCGGGAAAGTCGAGGCTGCCAGCGGGGGGCAACCATCGCACGACGCCCAGGCATCGCAACCGGGGATCCGCGAGGCAACGTCCCGACATCGAAGGGACCTTGCGGTGTCTTCGGCTTTCCCTTAGGGACGGGGGCGATGCCGTTCGAGCTCGATCGCCGCCAGCAGATCTACGTCGTCCTCGTCGGGGTCTTCGTGACCTCGCTGCTCGTGGCGGACCTGGTGGCCGGCAAGTACTTCGTCCTCACGGGCCTCGAGATGTCGGCCGGCACCGTGACCTTCCCCGTCGCGTTCATCCTCACCGACATCGTCAACGAGTACTACGGCCAGCGCGGGGCGCGCTTCATGACCGGCATCGGCATGGGGATGCTCGTCCTGGCCTTTGCCCTCATCGCCTTCGCGAGGGTCCTTCCGCCTTCGCCCGGCACCTTCATCCCCGAGGAGTCGTTCCAGGCCGTCTTCGGCATGGCGCCGCGCCTGATCTTCTCGTCGCTCACGGCCTACCTCATCTCGCAGTTCGTCGACATCCACACCTTCGCCGTGTTCAAGCGGGTCACGCAGAGCAAGCACCTCTGGGCACGCGCGATCGGCTCGACCCTGCTGAGCCAGGTGGTCGACACGGCGGTCGTGACCTTCGGCGTCATGATCGGCAGCCGCGGCCTGGGCGAGATCGCGTTCGTCGCCACGACCCAGTACTTCTACAAGATCGCGGTGGCGATCCTCCTCACGCCGCTCTGCTACCTGGCGCACGAGATCATCACCACGCGCATGGGCATCGAGCCGATGCCCCACGACGCGGCCGAGGCCGCGCGAGAGCCGTCGTGAGCGTGCCGGTTGTGCGTGTGGTGCGCGGCCGCGAGGACGCGTCGCTGCGCCCCGTGGTGGTGTCGCGGCGGCCGCTGTTCTTCACGGCGGGCGCGGACGAGGGGCTCGATCGCAGCGCGCATGTCCGCGCGGCGTCCGGCCTCGCGTGGGCGACGGTGAAGGGCACGCCCGCGCTGGTGCTCGCGCAGGACGACACCTCGCACCTCGCCCTCGTGGACCCGTGGCCCAGCGTGCCCGAGGTTCGCGCGATCGCCCTCGATCACGAGGTGAGCGGGCGCCGCGTGTTCGAGGCGCGCCTCGGCAACAAGAAGCACAAGCTCGACCTCGAGGCCTGCGTACCGGTCACGTTCGACGGCGCCGAGCACCTGCTCGTGGTGGGCTCGGGCTCGCTGCCAGTGCGCGAGCGCTTCGTGCTCGTCGACCCCGAGGGCCACGCACGGATCCTCCCCGCCCCCGCGCTCTACGCGACGCTCCGCGACGACACGCGCTTCTCGGGGAGCGAGCTCAACCTCGAGGGCGCCGCGTGCATGGGCGCGCAGTTGCTGCTCTTCCAGCGCGGCAACGGGGCTGCGCGAGGCGAGATCCCCCCCGTCGACGCGGTGGCCCGTCTCTCGGCCACCGCGCTCCTCCAGCACCTCCTCGCCGGTGGGCCCACGCCGGTCCTCGAGGCGATCACGCGCTACGTTCTCGGCGAGATCGGCGGGGTGCGGCTGACCTTCACGGACGCCACGGCGCTCGACGATCGCGTGGCGTTCCTCGCTGGCGCCGAGGCGTCTCCCGACGCGATCGAGGACGGGGTCGTCGCGGGCGTCGCGTTCGGCGTGATGTCGCGTTACGGCGACGAGGTGCGCTGGGCCCGACTCCGCGAGCACGACGGTCCACCCTACCTGGGCAAGGCCGAGGGCCTCGCGCCTCGCACGCCAGGCGTAGACGACGGCCGCTTCTGGGCCGTCGTCGACCGCGACGATCCGGACGCCCCCGCCGAGCTGCTCGAGCTCGCGACGTGAGCAGCGGACCGATCGCGCCCGGCCGAGCCCGGGCCAGCCCAGGAACGAGCCGGGCTCAGAGGGGATCGAGCCGCGCGAGCACGTCGCGGAGGTGGCTCGACCACGGCGGTATCGGGCCCAGCAGGGCCTCGGTCTTCGAGAGATCGAGCACGCTGTAGGCGGGACGCTTCGTGGGCGTCGGCCACTCCTCGCTCGTGCATGCGCGCACCGTGCACTGGGCCTCGAGGCCGAGCTCACGCACGATCGCGCACGCGAAGTCGAACCAGCTGCACTCGCCGCCGTCGCTCACGTGGAAGGTGCCTCGCGCGCCGCGATCGAGCAGCGCGAGCGTGGTCCGCGCGAGGTGCTCGCTGCTCGTCGGACGCCCGCGCTGATCGCTCACGACCTTCAATTCGGGGCGAATCCGCGCGTTGCGGGCGATGGTGCGGACGAAGTTCTTGCCCCACGGCGCATAGAGCCAGCTGGTGCGCACGTGGAGGTGCTCGGCGCCGCTCTCGACGAGGAGCCGCTCACCGCGCGCCTTGCTTCGCGCGTAGGCCCCTTGCGGCGCGAGCGGTGCATCGACGGGGTAGGGCGCGCTGCCCTGGCCGTCGAAGACGTAGTCGGTGCCGAAGTGCACCAGCGTCGCGCCGATGGCCCGGCAGCGCTCGGCCAGGCGCCCGACGCCATCGCCGTTGATCTCGGTGGCGAGCGCCTCGTTCGACTCCGCGCCGTCCACGTCGGTGTACGCGGCGCAGTTGATCACCCGCGCAGGCCGCAGCGCCTCGATGCACGCGAGGGTCTCGGGCCGCCGCAGATCGAGCTCGGGGAAGCGAACGGTCACGAGCTGCTCGCCACGCAGCGTCTCCTCGAACGCCCGCCCCAGCATCCCGTCGGGGCTGATGAGCAGCGTCGTCACGAGGCCTCCGCGCCCACGCGCGGCAGGCGCGCGCGATCGATCTCGGAGAGGCGCGGGCTCGCGCGATCCTTGCCCGAGAGGATCGCCTCGCGGATGGGCCACGCGATGCCGATCGAGGGATCGTCCCAGGCCACGCCGAGCTCGGCCTCGGGCGCGTAGAGATCGGTGCACTTGTACGCGAAGAGGCAGTGCTCGCTCGTCACCTGGAAGCCGTGCGCGAAGCCCGGCGGGATCCAGAGCTGCCGGTGATTGTCGCTCGAGAGCGTGACCCCCACCCATCGTCCGAAGCTCGGGGAGCCCACGCGGACGTCGACGGCCACGTCGAAGACCTCTCCCTCGGGCACCCAGACGAGCTTCCCTTGCTCGTGCGGGCACTGGAGGTGCAGGCCACGCAGGATGCCGCGGCTCGATCGCGAGAGGTTGTCCTGCACGAACGGGAGCGCGATGCCGATCGCCTCGTAGCGCTCGCGGTTGTAGGTCTCGGTGAACCAGCCGCGCGCGTCGCCGAAGACCTTCGGCTCGACGATCTTCACCCCCGGGAGCTCCGTCTCGACCACGTTCATCGGCGACTCCAGCTCAGGCGCGCTCGCCCGCGAGCTCCACCAGATACTGACCGTACGCCGTTTTCTTGAGCGGCTCCGCGAGCCCGAGGAGCTCCTGCTTGCCGATCCAGCCCTTGCGATACGCGACCTCTTCCGGGCACGCGATCTGGAGACCCTGTCGCTGTTGGATGGTCTGCACGAAGTGCGCGGCCTGGAGGAGCGTGTCGGGCGTGCCGGTGTCGAGCCAGGCCACTCCTCGACCGAACTTCTCGAGGCGGAGCTTCTGCTGGTCGAGGTAGAGGCGGTTCAGGTCGGTGATCTCGAGCTCACCGCGCTTGCTCGGCCGCAGGGAGCGCGCGAGGGACACGACCTCGTGATCGTAGAAGTAGAGCCCCGCGACCGCGTAGTTCGAGCGCGGCTTCTCGGGCTTCTCCTCGAGGCCCACGACGCGCCCCTGCGCGTCGAACTCGGCGACACCATAGGCCTGCGGGTTCTTCACCCAGTAGCCGAAGACCGTCGCGCCGTCGTCGTGTCGCGCGGCCTCCTCGAGCAGGCCCTGGAGGCCGTGCCCGTAGAAGATGTTGTCGCCGAGCACGAGCGCGCACGCCTCGCCCGCGATGAACGACTCGCCGATGAGGAACGCCTGCGCGAGGCCGTCGGGGCTCGGCTGCACGGCGTAGCGGATCTCCATGCCCCACTGCGAGCCGTCACCGAGGAGCTGCACGAAGAGCGCCTGCTCGTGCGGCGTGGTGATCACGAGCACCTCGCGGATGCCGGCGAGCATCAGCGTGGTGAGCGGGTAGTAGACCATCGGCTTGTCGTAGATGGGCATGAGCTGCTTGCTCACCGCCTTGGTCAGCGGGTGAAGGCGCGTGCCGCTGCCGCCGGCGAGGACGATCCCCTTCTTGATGCCTGGCTTCATCCTCGCTCCCCGTAGTTGGTCTCGATCCACTTCAGGTACTCGCCGCTCTGCACCGACGCGACCCACGCCTGGTTCTCGAGGTACCAGCGCACGGTCTTGTCCATCCCGGTCTCGAAGGTCTCGGCAGGCGCCCAGCCGAGCTCGCGCTCGATCTTGCTCGCGTCGATGGCGTAGCGGAGATCGTGACCGGGGCGATCGGCGACGAAGGTCTTGAGCGCGAGCAACTCCTCGGTGGACACGCCCGTGTGCTTGGCCACGAGGGCACAGAGCGTGTCGACGACCTCGAGGTTCGTGCGCTCGTTGTGCCCACCGACGTTGTAGGTCTCACCGTTCACGCCGCGCTCGAGCACGGTCCAGATCGCGTCGGCGTGATCGTCGACGAAGAGCCAGTCGCGTACGTTCGCTCCCTTGCCGTAGATGGGCAACGGCTTGCGCACGAGCATGTGGAGGATCATCAGCGGCACGAGCTTCTCGGGGAACTGCCGCGGTCCGTAGTTGTTCGAGCAGTTCGTCACCCGTGTGGGCAGGCCGTAGGTCCGCGCGTAGGCGCGCACGAGGTGATCGCTCGCGGCCTTGGTGGCGGAGTAGGGGCTGGACGGGTCGTAGCGAGTGTCCTCGCGGAACGCGCCCGTGTCTCCGAGCGAGCCGTAGACCTCGTCGGTCGAGACGTGATGGAACACGCGACCGCGCAGATCCGCGCCCAGGCTCGGGCGCCAGTGCTTGCGTGCGATCTCCAGCAGGTGGAACGTGCCCTCGACGTTGGTGCGGACGAATTCTCGGGGTCCGAGGATCGAGCGGTCCACGTGCGACTCGGCGGCGAAGTGGACGATGACGTCCGGCGGCTCCTCGGCGGCCAGTCGATCCAGCGCGTCGAAGTCGCAGATGTCCACGCGCGCGAGGCGGTAGTTGTCGCGCGTCGCGATCGCCTCGAGGGAGCGAGGGTTGGCGGCGTACGTGAGCTTGTCGACGTTCACGAAGCGCCACGAGGGAGCTCGTGGGACCTGTCGGAGGAGGAAGCTCGAGCCGATGAACCCAGCGCCTCCGGTGACCCAGACGATCATGCGTGCCCTCGTGCCGCCGTTCGCGGCGTCGGCACCATGTCACGGGACGCGGGCTCGAACAACGAATGTCCCGGGGCGGCTCAGCGTGGCGCGAGCGCGCGGACGAGCGCATCGACCAACTCGCCGGGGCGGAAGGGCTTGTCCAGCCGAACGACGTCGGGCAACGCGCGGGCGGGCTCGAGATCGTGGTTGCCCGACACGAGGATGGCGGGCATCGAGGGGCGCCTCGCGCGCACCCGCTCGACGAGGGACACGCCGTCGAGGTCGGGCATGTGGAGGTCCGACACGACGACGTCGTAGGCCTCGGGTGACTCGAAGAAGGCCTCCATCGCCGCCGTGGGGCTGGAGAACGCGCGAACCAGATAACCCTCGCGCTCGAGCAGACGGGTGATGGGCCGAACGAGGCTCCATTCGTCGTCGACGAGGAGCACGCGGACTGGCTGCGCAGGGCGTTCCGTCGTCGGTGCGGGCACGGTGGGGGGCTCGGGGGCGACGCGGGGAAGGAGCACCTCGAACGAGGAGCCACGTCCCGGGATGCTGCTCACGCGGATCTGGCCGTCGTGATCCACGACGATTCCGTGCGCGACCGACAGCCCGAGCCCCGTTCCTTCGCCGATGGGCCGCGTGGTGAAGAACGGCTCGAAGATGCGGTCCTGAACCTCGGGGGTCATGCCGCACCCGTCGTCGGCCACACGAATGCGCGCGAACGAGGCCTCGACTGCGTCGAGCGAGAGACGGATGGTGCCGCCTCTCGGTGAGATCGCGTGCCAGGCGTTGGTCACGAGATTGAGCACCACCTGATGGATCTGCGTCACGTCGATCCGCGCGCTGATCGACGGATCGCGGATGTCGAGCTCGATGTCGACGCCCGGTGTGAGCGAGGCCCGCACGAGCCGCTCCACTTCCGTCAGGACCGGTCCCAGGGCGGCCACCACTCTCGTGGATCGCTGGCGTCGACTGAACGCGAGGATCCGACCCACGAGCTCTCTGCCACGGTGGGAGGCCCTGCGAATCTCGTCGATCGCCTGACCCGACTCGACGGGGCTCGCGACGGCGAGCTCGGCGTTCGCGAGGATCGCAGCGAGCAGGTTGTTGAAGTCGTGCGCGATGCCGCCCGCCAAGGTCCCCAGCGCCTCGATCCGCTGCTGGCGGCGCAGCTCCGCCTCGAGCCGACTGCGTGCCTCGTCGCGGGCGACGCGCTCCGACACGTCGAGGAGCGCGAGCACGCGGAGCTCGTCCTCGTCGTCGTGCAGCACCGACTCGCTGATCTCCACGGGGATGCGATCGCTGCCCCGGTGGACATAGAGGACTCCCCTGTCGTCGTCGCGCGGTCGCTCGAGAAACGGCTGGAGTGGGGCGCCGTGGAGCTCCTCTCGTGGGCGGCCCAGGAGCTCGGCTGCACGGCGATTCGCGGTCACCACGAGGTGCTCGGGGGTCACGATCACCACGGCATTGGGCGCGTGCTCGAAGATCGCCGCGAATCGCTCCGCGTCCCGCATTCGCTCGAGCTCCCCTGCGAGCCGCTCCGCAAAGGCCGCGACCGCGTCGCGCACGAGCGCGACGACGCGGGGCGTGCCGAGACCGAGCGCGAGGATGAGCCCGTGCTCTTGGCCGCCGTCACGGATCGGTACCGAGACGTGCGCTCCGTCGAGCACGCCCAGCGCGCTCGCGAGGGCCTCGGCGCTCTCGTCGTCGGGCAGAGCGGGCCACGTGGGCGGGGCGACCGGGACGGTGTCCAGCCACGCGTGCGTGACCCTGCGACGCCCCCCACGCCCACGCACGATCGCGACGCCCCGGGCCTCTTGGTCGAGCACCTGCGAGAGCCGCTCGCCGAAGCGGGTCAGTGGCTCGCCCCCGCGCCCGTGGCTGAGGTCCGAGAGCGCGCGCAGCACCTGTTCTTGCCGGTGCGCGAGCGTCACGTCACGGACGAACGTGGAGAAGACGAAGCCGTCGGCCGTGACCTCTCGACGACCGACGAGCTCCACGCGGACGCGGTCTCCCCCTCGCCGCTTCCACCACAACTGCGCGTGGAGCCTCTCCGAGCCCTCGCTGCCCGCGAGCAGCTCCTGGCGTCGCTCGGGCGGGGCATAGAAGCGCTCGACGTTCGTGCCCACGAGCTCGCGTCCGTGCCGCAGCCCGACGATGTGTGCCAGCGCGTCGTTCGCCTCGAGGATCGTGCCGTCGAGCGTGGTCCGCATGAGGCCGTCGATCGCCTGCTCGAAGAGCGCGCGGAACCGCCCCTCGCTCTCGCTCAGACGACGCTCGGCGCCGCGCTGCGTGCGCAGGTCGCGGACGATCGAGCGCGCGACGAGGAGCCCCTGGTGCTCCACCAGATCAGCGGTCACCTCGATCGGAAACGACGAGCCGTCGCGATGACGTCCGACGCTCTCGAAGCGCACGAGGCCACGCGCTCGCAGCGTCGCCCACTGCGAGGGCCAGTGGTGCGCGTCGAAGGCCAGGTCAACGTCGCCGACGCGGAGGCGCAGGAGCTCGTCGCGGGAGTAGCCGAAGAGTCGGCACGCGGCCTCGTCGACCTCGAGGAAACGCCCGTCCTCCGAGACGAGGTGCGTCGCATCCTCCGTGCTCGGGTGTGGAGCACGAGCGATCTCCGGCACTCGCCGCTGTTCGCGTGAGACGTCCGACATCCTTCCCCCGTCTGGGGCGCGCTCACTCTTCCCCGTCCCCCTCCGGGCGTCAATCGCGGCGATCCCCGTCGGAGCCGGCCCTCGCCGCGCCATCGGAACGCGTCGCCGCCCCATCGGAAGGCTTCGTGGGCTCGTCGGAACCCGTCGCCGCCCCATCGGAAGGCTTCGTGGGCTCGTCCGAAGGCTTCCCTCGCCGCGCGAGAGGCTTCCACGACGCGGCCTGGATCTCTCGCGTCTCGAGCGCATCGGCCCGGTAGAGATGGCGCGCGTGGATGCTGGTGAAGCGATCGTGACGCATGCGCATGCGGAGCAAGCCGTCGAGGATCGCGCGACGCGCGAGGCCCGCGGCGAGGGCGCGAGGCAGGAGCGCGAAGAGCGCCTCGTGGGCCTCCTCTCGGTGGAACACCATGCCCGGCAGCACGCGGATCGCCCCTCCCAGCGGGGCGATTCGGCCATCGAAGACGTCGCCCTCTCGCAGCCTCGCGGCGGGGTCGCGGGGCTCGAGATCGAGCGCTACCGCGTAGAGCGCACCGCCGAGGAGGCAGCGCAGCACGGGACGCGCGCCATGGATCTCGACGCGGAAGAGGCTCCGCTCGCTGCGGGTGAGCGCCTCGATCCAGCCCGCCTCGGCGTCGGAGTGCGGCATGGCGCGCGCACGCTCGGCCGGGGTGAGCCCGTCGGCCATGCGCACGTCGCACACGAGCTCGTCGGAGAACGCACGAATTCGCTCCTCGTGGAACGGATCGCCGGTGGAGAACGCGCCGCCCCGCTCCTCGAACGCCGCACGGGCTGCATCGAGCACGGCCGCGGGCGTCTCGGCCACGAGCGCCTCGATGACGGCCTCGATCACGCTGGGGGCAGCGAGCTCGGGTGGGGCAGGGCGCGGACGGCGATCGGGCACACCCGTCTCTGTCCGCTCGGGACGGCGCACGCAACGACCGCGTCCAGAGCGGGTGAGCGCGCCATCGCGCAACGAGGCTTGACGTGCACCCACCGCACGGGTCGAATCGCCAGCGCGGCGCGCGTGCGCCGTCGAGAGGAGTCGAAGAGCATGAGCGCGGACGTGTCGGAGGCGGTGCGGTTGATCGAGTCCGTGATCCGCAACCTGGGCCTCGATCCGAGCAGCGCCGTGATCCCCGGCGACGCGGCCACGAAGGCGTTCGCGCTCAAGCGCGGCAGCGCCCGGGTGGTGGTGGCCGTGCACGCGACCGATGCCGGAGGGACGTTCCGCGTGCTCTCACCGTGCGTGCGCCTCGACGCCAAGACCTCGCCGGATCTCTACAAGCACCTGCTCGAGCTCAACGCGCGCGAGATCGTGGGCGCAGCCTTCGGCATCTTCGGCGACGAGGTCGTCGTGGTGGCGGAGCGCAGCGTGAAGGACCTCGACGAGTCGGAGGTCGAGGCGGCGATTCGCACGGTCGGTCGCATCGGCGACCGATACGACGACGCGCTCTCGCAGCAGTTCGGCGTGAAGCGCTCCTCCGACTGAGGTCGCTGGATCGACATGCGTCGACGGCCACGGATCGTGCGCGTCTCGGGGGCGAGCCTCCGGCCTCGGTGCGCCCGCGCGGCGGAGCGCTGAGCGGGTGCGAGACAGGGCCGAGGCGCGGCGTGCCGTGCGCGCAGGGCGCGTGGGCCCTGCTGCGCTGGCGAAGGTCGGGCTGGCGATCGCGACGCTCTCGTGGCCCGGGGCCGCGCAGGCGGTGGACGTCGAGGTCGACTCCGACCTCTCGTTCCAGGTGTACGAGGTGCGCACGCCGAGCGCGGCGACGTTCCTCGCGCGCCGCCGCTTCGTGGGCAACCTCGGGCTCCGCCTGGTCGAGCCGCTCTCGGAGCCCGACGCCACCGGCAGGCGCGTGCGCCTCGTGGTGGCAGGACGGCTCCGCATCGATCAGGGGTTCTCCGACGACTGTCTCGTGGACGGCTCGCTCTGCGTGCACGCCACCGACCGTGAGGCCCGCACCGAGTACCAACCGCTCGCTGCCGACACGCGGGTCGACGTGCCCTCGCTGGCCGCCGAGATCACGGGGCTCCCGCTGGACGGCTCTGTTCGCCTGGGCCGCCAGCTCCGTGTCGACACCGTGGGCTTCACGCGCTTCGATGGGCTGGCGCTCGCGGCGCGCCCCCTCCGTGAGCTCGGCGTCGAGGTGTACGGAGGCTCGATGGTGCGCGGCACGAGCCTCGCGGGGAGCTCGCCCTTCGATCTCCAGGGCAACCGCTACGTGCCCTCGAGCACACCCCCCGACCCGCGGATCGATCCCGCGCGGGACGCGTGGATCGTGGGCGGCACCGTCCGCGCCTCGGCTGGGCCGCTCTTCGCGGCGTCGCTCGACGCCCGCTACGCGTGGGACTCGCGCGGAGAGCTCCTGCGGCGCGCCGGCCTCGCGCTCTCGTCGTCGCCCGTCGACGCGCTGCGGCTCGATGCGCAGGGCACGCTGGATCTGCTGGACCTGGAGCTCATCGCGGCGATGGCCTCGGCCGAGCTCCGGCTCGATCCGATCACGATCCGCGCGTCAGTCGACCACCAGGTGCCGCGCTTCGATCCGAGCACGATCTGGGCGTGGTTCGACGCGGCTCCGGTCGATCAGGTGCGCCTCGGCGCGAGCGGCCGTGTGAGCCCGGATCTCGAGATCGGTGGCGCGCTTCGCGGACGACGCGTGGATCGCGGCGACGACCAGGATCTCGACGCGGGGCTCGAGCTCCACGCGCAGACGCGGATCGAGGGCGCGCAGATCTCGGCGAGCGGCTTCGCGTGGTCCGGGGCGCTGGGCCCCGTGGCGGGCGCATCGCTCGAGGCGAGCCGCGCGCTCCTCGCGAACGTCTCGATCGAGGGGCAGCTCAGCGTCTGGCACTTCGACGATCCCCTTCGCGATCAGTCCTACGGCACCGTGATCAGCACGATCCTCGGTGGCCGCTGGGCGATCACGGAGCAGGCGAGCGTGCTGCTCGAGCTGCAGCACGCGTTCTCGCGCGTCTCGGGCCACCGCTTCCGAGGCATGCTGGTCTTGTCGGTGAGCACATGGCGATGAGGGTACACGCAACGACCGCGCTCGCCGCGTGGCTCGTGATCGCCGTGGCGACGGCGCTCGGCCTCGCGTCGGGCGCGGAGGTGCACGGCCAGCTGCGCCAGGAGCCACCGCTCTCGCTCCCCGGCGACGGGCGCTCGGTGCTCGTGTACCCCGCCCAGACGATCGCGCTCCGCATGAGCCACGCGCACCCCGCGCACGCCGCGCTCGCTTGCACGCGCTGCCACGAGCGCGCAGCGACGAGCACGCGCGCCGACGAGCTCCTCCTGCCGCGCGAGGCGGCCTGCGTGCCCTGTCACGCGGAGACCGATCGCGCGCAGCCGAGCGTGGAGCGCTGCGCGTACTGCCACGTCGGCGCACGCCTGCCCTCGGCCGAGGCCAGCGCACCCGACGCGATCGGACGGATCTTCATCCCGGCGTCGCGCACGCCGAGCCCTCGCCTGCGCTTCTCGCACGCGACCCACGCGACGGCCGAGGGAGGCTGCGAGGGCTGTCACGCCGGCACGCGCACGGTCGGGCTCGCCACGCGCGCGCAGCTGCCGACGATGCGCGACTGCATGCGCTGTCACGCGATCGAGGGGCTCGCGGCGCCAGGGCAGGGCACGTCGCCGGAGGCCGGGTCGAGCCTCGCGTGCACCGGCTGCCACGAGTCGCTGCCCGATGGGCGCGTGCGGGCGAACTTGCCCGAGGGATGGATGAACCCACCTCCGTGGATGGCGGGCATGCGTCACGATCACGAGTGGCTCGTGAGGCACCGCTGGATCGCGGCAGACGCGGGGCCTCTCTGCGCGCAGTGCCACGTGGAGCGGGAGTGCGCGGACTGCCACGACGGTCGAGCGCGCTCGCGGCGTGTGCATCCCGGTGACTTCCTCACGACGCACGCCGTCATGGCGCGGCGCGACGAGACCCGCTGCACGAGCTGCCACGCCGTCGGGACCTTCTGCTCGGAGTGCCACGCTCGCCTGGGCCTCGCGACCTTCTCGGCCCCCGTCACCCGCGGCGGCGAGCGCTACCACCCGCCGTCGGCCGTGTGGATCCGGGGGCCGAACCTCCACGGTGTCGAGGCTCGACGATCGCTCCAGAGCTGCGTCTCCTGTCACGACGAGGGCGACTGCGTCGCCTGTCACGGCACGAGCGGCGTGGGAGGTGGCGGGGTGAGCCCGCACCCGCCTGGTTTCGCGGACTCCTGCGGGGCGCTCTTGGGGTCTTCGCCCGCAGCATGCATCCGATGTCATGGAGACGCCGAGACCCTCCGCACGCGCTGCCGATGAGGGTGAAATAGATCGCTTGAAACCCCGAGCGACCCCTGCGTACCATCGGTCGACCTCGCGGAAAATGCCGCGAATTTCTTTGGTTTTCTTGGGGTTTCCAAGGTCGTTCCACGCACCTTCGGGCGACGTCGGAGGCCCCTCATGGCCCGCCGGTCGGCGAGCCCCTAGACGCTCTCGCGCGTCGGCCTCGTGCCGGCGTGCTCGTCACGCATCCAACCACGGCGAGGAGACCGCGTGCTCACTGTTTCCCATCTGCTCGGCGCACTGCAGGAGGACCCCGACAACACGAAGATCGTGAGCGATCTTCGCGAGGCGCTCGCGAGCGGCGATCCCGGGCGCACCGGCGAGGCTCCGCTGCGTCTGGTGCACCTCGCCCGCGAGCAGCACGAGCTCCGCGCGGAGCATGCCGCCGCCGTGGGCCTCCTCTTGGCCGAGGTCGCGGAGCTCGAGCGCGACAGCCAGGATCCCGACGCGCGTGCGGCCCTGCTCGTGAAGGCGGGCCGTCTCCAGCGCGAGGAGCTGCTCGACGACGACGCGGCCAAGACCAGCTATCAGGGGGCGCTGGCGCTCCGTCCCGGTGACGAGAGCATCAAGGACGCGCTCGAGCAGATCGCGGCGGCCGAGGCGAACTGGAAAGAGATCGCCAAGCGCTTCGTGGACGAGGCCGAGACCGCCAGTGAGGCTTCGCTGCGCTGCTCGCTCCTCGTGAGCGCGGGCTCGCTCGTGTGGAAGTACAAGAAGCGCGGCCGCGAGAAGGACACCGATCGCGTCTTCAAGCAGGCGCTCGAGGCCGACCCGACCGACGCCCGGGCGACCCGCCTCTATGCGCGAACGCTGACCGTTCGCGAGAAGTGGGACGATCTCGCCGCGTTGCTGCTCGAGTCGGGCGAGAAGACCAAGCAGAAAGAGGATCGCCTCGCGTTCTTCCTCCAGGCAGCGCGCGTGATCGCTCGCAAGCTCGAGCAGAAGGATCGCGCTGCGGCCGTCTACGATCAGGTGGTCGCGCTCTCGCCCGGGCACCCGGAGGGCATGGCCTACCTGGTCGAGCACTTCATGGCGCACGAGCGGTGGGACCACCTCGTCCAGCTCTACGACGACGCGCTCCGCGGGCGCCTCAAGCCCGAGGCCGAGCAGGGCATCCTCCTCCAGATCGGCATGGTGCACTGGCGCTTCCGCAAGGCGCCCGCCGACGCAGAGCCCTACTTCGCGCGCCTCCGAAAGCTCGATCCGGTCCACCCGGGCATGCTCGGCTTCTACCGCGATCACCTCACGGCCACGGGCGATCACGCCAAGCTCCTCACGATCCTCACCGACGCGCAGCGCATCACGCAGGATCCCAAGCAGAAGGCCTCCCTCGGTGTGGAGCTCGCGCGCGCGGCCCAGGCCAGCGGCGCGGCCGACAAGGCCGTCGACGCGTGGAAGGCCGTCCAGCGGATCGATCCGACCAACGCGGAGGCGCTGCCTGCGCTCCGCGAGCTCTTCCGCAGCTCGCAGAAGTGGAACGCGCTCGTCGAGATCCTCAAGTCCGAGGTGGACGCGCTGCCTGCGGACGCGGTCGACGCGAAGATCGAGAAGCTGCGCGAGATGGTCGGCATCTATCACGACCAGCTGAAGCTCGACGTGATGGCGGTGAACACGTGGAGCGCGATCCTCGCGCTGCGACCCTCGGACCGCGAGGCGCTCGACTCGCTCGCGAGCACCTACGAGGGGATGGGCCGCTGGAACGACCTCATCCAGGTCCTCACCAAGAAGGCCGAGGCCTCCGAAGATCCCACCGAGCAGGTCGCGCTCTACATGCGCATCGCCAAGCTCTGGATCGATCGCTTCGCGAACTACAACCAGGCGACGCGTCCGCTCGAGATCGTGGTCGAGAAGGAGCCGAGCCACCGCGAGGCGCTCAACCTGCTCAAGGAGATCTACTCGAAGCGTCGCTCGTGGAAGCAGCTCTTCGACGTGCTGTCGGCCGAGGCGGCGCTCGCGAGCGACCCCGACGTGCGACAGGCGCACCGCATCGAGCTCGCGAGGCTCGCAGCGGACCGCCTCCATCGGCCCGTCGACGCGATCCCGCTCTGGAAGCAGGTGCTCGAGGCGGACGCCGCGAACAAGGAGGCCATCGACTCCCTCGAGAAGCTGTCGGAGCGCGAGAAGGACTGGACCACGCTCGCCGAGGTGATCGAGCGCCGCGTGAGCGCGGCCGACGACGACAAGGAGCGCGTTCGCCTCCTCACCAAGCTCGCGGCGCTTTACGGTGAGCAGGTCGGCGACGGTGCGAAGGCCGCCGAGGCATGGAAGCGCGTGCTCCGCATCGACGCGAAGAACGGCCGTGCCCTCCGCACGCTGCGCGAGAGCTACGTGCAGGCGGGCGACTGGGACGCGCTCGAGCAGCTCTACGGCGAGACCAACGACTGGGACGGTCTGGCCGAGGTGCTCGGGAACGCCGCCGAGAAGGCCGAGGATCCCGAGCAGAAGGCGGCGCTCTCGTTCCGCGCCGCCGAGGTCTACGAGGCGAAGATCGGCGAGCCGCAGCGGGCGTTCCGCTCCTACGAGCGCGTGCTCGCCGCACTGCCGACGAACGAGCGCGCCGCGCGCGCGCTCCTCCCGATCTACGAGAAGGACGAGAAGTGGTCGCGGCTGCCGGCGCTCTACGACGTGCTCCTCGGACACACGACCGAGCCCACGAGCAAGCTCGCGCTGCTCGAGTCCGCGCGCACCATCGCGTCGGAGCGCCTGAAGGATCCTGCGCTCGCGGTGCGCTACGCGGTCGAGGCCTTCCAGGTCGATCCGACCGGCGCCGCCACGCGCGACACGCTCGAGGCCACGACGGATCGCACCGGCAACCACGCGGCGGCCGTGAAGGCCTACGAGGAGCGGCTCGCCGCGGTCGGCGCCGCCTCGGACAAGGCCACGGAGCGGCGCTGGCTCCGTGGTCGCGTGGCCAGCATCTCGGCGGAGAAGCTCGGGGACGTCGATCGCGCGGCGGCCGCGCTGCGCGCCGTGCTCGACGAGAGCCCCGGCGACGCGGAGGCCACGACGGGCCTCGATCAGCTGCTGCGCAAGGCGGGGCGCCACGCGGATCTGCGCGCGCACTTCCAGCGCCGCATCGAGGGGGCCAGCGACGACGCGGAGCGCTGGATGCTCCTCTGCGAGCTCGCGCGCCTCGAGGAGACGGAGCTCGGCGACACCAGCGCCGCAGCAGCCCTCTACCGGCGCGCGGTGCAGATCGATCCTGCGGATCGCGAGAGCCTCGCGGCCCTCGATCGCCTGGCGGAGCAGGCCGGACGGTGGGACGAGGTGGTGGATGTTCTCGGGCGCCGCCGCGCGCTCGCGAGCGACGCCGACAAGGTCGACCTCACGCTCCGCCTCGGCGAGATCCACCTCGATCGCAAGCCCGACCTGGGCACGGCGCGAACGGCGCTCGCCGAGGTGCTCGCCGCACGTCCGAGCGACGCGCGGGCGATCGCCGGCCTCGAGCGCGTGAAGGACGCGGACCCGAGCACGGCAGCCGACGTGGGCCGCCTGCTCGAGCCTGCGTACGAAGCGACCGGCGCGTTCGACAAGCTTCGCGCCGTCCTCGAGGCGCGCCTCGCAACAACCACCGACGAGGGAGAGCGACGCGCGCTCCGTCTGCGCGTGGCCGAGCTCTCGCTCGGGCCGCTCGGAGACGCGCAGC
>JAIBCE010000165.1 GCA_019694315.1 Sandaracinaceae bacterium | reverse complement strand
GCTCGTCGTCCAGCACGCAGGCTTCGAGGTGGGCTCGCCCAGCACCATCCGCAAGCGCGCGAGCACCTGTCGGTCGAGCTCCAGCGTTGGTGATGAGGCTTCGCGCGCTCGCGTCGGATCAGAGGCCTCGCACGCTGTACACGAAGCTCGCCTGCGGGAAGCCCTGGTAGCGCTCGACGATGGCGGCGTGCGGGACGCGGTCGCCGTCGACGTAGCGGGTCGCGAGGGCCTCGGCGGCGGAGCGATCGCCCGTGGCCTTGATGCGCATCACCGTCGTCATGAGCTCGCGCACCGCGGCAGGAAGGCGCGCGAAGTCGATGCTGAACGCGCCCGTGTGCGTGCCGTCGGCGGCGGCGCCCGTGTGCGTGCCGTCGGCGGCGGTGGCCTCGGGGCTCCACGTGATCGCGCCCTGATCGAGCAGCACGCCGATCTGCACGGCCGCGAGCTGGCTGTAGGCCTTTCGCTGGCCCGTGGGCGTGTACATGCCGCGCGAGATGTGCCCGAAGGCCCACACGATCGCGTCGAGGTAGACCTCGCGCGCCTGCGCGTCGGTGAGGATGCCGCGCTCGCGCAGGAGCTCCACGAAGAAGAGCGCACAGCTCTGCGCCTTGAGCTCCTCGAGCATCGAGGCGAGCGCGCCGCCGAAGGCCTCGTCGTCGGTGAGGCCGGCGGGGCTCGTGGGCGAGGGCGCGCGGTAGTCGTGCGAAGGGCCGAGGTTGTGGCCGGCCTCGTGGAGGATCGTGCTCAAGAGGCCCGAGGTCTGATCATCGGAGTAGATCGCCATCGACTCACTCGCGAGGAGCGAGCTCGCCTGCGCACGACGACGCGCGAGGCTGTCGGGATCCGTGTAGAGGTTGCTCATCGCGACCGTGCGGCCGCGTCCCTCGTCGCTCACCGGGCCCCAGTTCGGAAGGCTCTGCCCCACGGTGGCGCCGAACGCGTCGCGGTCGTCGCCGGCGTTGACGACGATGTCGATGAAGTCGGGCAGCGTGAACGCGACCTCGCGGGCCTGGTAGCTCTCGGGCACGAGCGCCGCGAGCGAGCCCTCCATGTCGGCGCGGAGCGGCGTGAGCCGGTCCTGCCACACGAGCGAGCCCTGGTTGATGCGCGCGAACGAGAGGTGGAAGCCCGCGTGGAGAGAGCACGGCTCCCAGTAGGTCTCGTCGGGGCCGACGCGCACGTACCACTGCGAATTGCGGGCGCTCATGCGCGACCACGCCTCGTCGGCGGGCGCCCAGTCGTTGGTCTCGAAGGCCGTGGCGGCCGCGACCAGATAGGCCACGAGCGCAGACTCGCTCGGATCGGTCATCGCCGCGGCGGCCGCCCGCAGCTCATCGGCGATCGGCTGCATGAGGTCGCGATAGGCCTCGTGATAGGGCACCTGCACCAGGGCCCCACCCTCGCCCTCGCGGATCACGCTGAAGTGACCGACGAGGCTCGCCGCGTCGGGGCGCGCCTCGAGCGCCGCGCAGAAGGAGTCGTCGGCGCCCTGCATCGCCGCCGGGTACACGTCGACGAGCGGATGCGGCGCACCCTCGAGCGCCGAGCACGCGGGGTCGCGCTCGGTGATGGAGCTGCGACACGCGGGGCCCCAATTGCGACGAAACAGGCTCGCGCTCGCACGATCGCTCGGGTCGAGGCGCGCGCGCAGCGTGTCCATGCCGGCCTGGCGCGCGTAGAGCGCATCGACGAGCGAGCCCACGCGGACCATGTGACCCACGAACGCGCGGTGCGCCTCGGGCATGGCCGAGACGTCGGTCTCGACGAGCGTGGGGGCCGCGTGGTCGAGCTCCGCGAGCACGAGCGCACGGCGCGCATCGCTCGGCGCGGGTGCGCGCGACTCGGCCTCGATGCGGGCGAGCACGTCGTCGAAGTCACGCACGAACGCGCCCCCCTCGGTGAACGCGTAGCGCGCGTCGGTCCCCGGGGCACCGTAGTAGAGGAGCGATCGGATCTCGCTCGGATCCGGCTCGCCATCGTCGTCGTCGTCGGAGGCCCAGAACACGGGCAGATCCTGGCGTAGCGCGAGCTGGTTGAAGCGCGCGCGATCGATGCGGGCCGTGCGCATCGAGGTGTGAGGGCGGGCACCGCCGCACGAGGCGAGCGCGAGCGCGACGGGCGCGCAGACGAAGAGGGCACGGAGCGACATGCGCGCCCCTTAGCACGGCCGGCCGATGCGAAGACGCGCAGTTGGGACTACGACAGCGCCTCCGTGGACCCCGATCCGCTCCAGGATCCCCGCTGTCTCGTGACCACCGAGGCCCTCGTCGTCGACGGAGCCAATGGCGTCTGTCGCGACGCGCGCGTGGGCGACGCGAGCGTGCTCCGCGCGGCCTCGTGGATCGTGGGCGCGGCCCTCGTCGTGGCGTGGTGGCGCGCCGAGAGGTTGCCTCGCCGAAGGCGCGTCGCCGTCGTCGTGGCGCTCGCGACGATGGCCGCGCTGCCGGGCTGGTACGCGCTCTTGGCGGTGCGAGCCGACTCGCCGAGCCACGTGGCCGAGAGCGCGCGAGACGTGCATCGCCTGCACGACGGGCTGCGCGACTTCGCGCGCCGACACGGCTGCGCCGAGGTGACCGTCGACGCATGCACGGGTTGCGCGCCCATCGCGCGCCTCGCCCTCTCGGACCTCATCTGCGCGACCCCAGCGTCGATCGAGCTCCACGAGGACGCGCTCGAGGTCGGCTGCCTCGAGCACGAGGCGCGCCTCGTGTGCGGGACGGAGCGCTGATGCTCCTGCTCTCGCTCCACCTCGCCCTTCCCCTGTTCCTCGCGTCGATCCTCGTGGGGGCGCTCGCCGACCGCCTCCTCGGAGGACCGCTCGCGTCCCTCGTGCAAGGCCCGCCTCGGGGCGCGAGCGGTCTCGTGACGCGCCCGATCCTGCTCGCGATCGTGGGTCTCTCGCTCCTCCTCGCGGGGCTGCTCCATCCGCTCGCGGCGCTCGCGCTCGTGGCGCTCCACGCGATGCTTCGACGCTGGACGCGCGGCGAAGGGGCCGCTCCGGCGCCGATCCCTCACGCCGATCACGACGTGCGCGGAGGCTCGAGGCTCGTGACGCTCGGCGCGGCGGTGCTGGCGATCGCGCTCCGCCCGGACACGCCGATCTACTGGGACGAGCACGTGTGGCTGGCGAAGGCGCGTCTGGGCCCCTTGGCGCTCCGCGCGGCCGCGCTCGATCCCGACGCGCCGATCATCCCGCGTGGCTACCCGATCCTCGGCTCGCTCGCCGAGAGCCTCTTCGCCTCGCTCCAGACGGATCTGCCTGCGCTCACGGCAGGCGCCGCCGCGCTCGTGGGCCTCGCGCTCTCGCTCGTGATCGTGCTGCTCACGCCGCGAGGTCGGCTCGCGTGGTCCGTCGCGATGCTCACCATGCCCCTCGTCTGGGTGCACCTCCGGAGCGCGCAGCTCGATCTCGTCGTCGGGCTGCTCGCGCTCGCGCTCCTCCGCACGCTCGATCGCGCGCGCACCGATCGTCGCGCCCTGCACGCGAGCCTCGCCATCGCGTTCGTCCTCGCAGGAACCAAGGACGAGGGCCTGGCCCACGTGCTCGCCCTCGCGGCCGCGCACGTGCTCACCTCCTCCGAGCCTCGAGCGCGCCTGGCCGAGGCCTCGCTCGTGCTCGGCGGCGCGCTCGCCTCGTTCGCCACCTTCCACGTGCTCCTCGCGCTCCACGGAGTGTCGAACGACGACCACAACCTATCGCTCGCGGGGCTCACGCAGCTCGGCGCGATCGTGCTCGAGCTCGCGCGCGCGGCGACGGACGTCGCGTCGTTCGGGTTCGCGTGGCCGATCGTGCTCGGCCTCGGAACGCTGGCGCTTGCGCGACGCGACGCGAGCGCCGTGACCCTGCTCCTGCAGGCGCTCCTGCTCGGCGCAGGCCTCGTGGCGGGGACCGAGCAGCTCGTGGCCTTCACGCTCGACGGCACCGTCGCGGCGCGCTTGCTCGTGCAGCTCGCGCCGATTGCGTGCTGGCTCGTCGCGTGCGCGATCGTCCAGTCGCTCGATCGCGGCCGACCGAGCGACGAGCGCGAGATCGACGTCAACGCACCACGGCTGTGAAGCCGTTCACAGGGCGCGGAGCACGACCGTGGGACCGTGGGCAGATGACAGCGCCTCGTATCCCCCTCTCGGTCGCACCGACCTCGCTCGCGCCGCTCTTCGTCACGGTCACGCCCCTGCTCGTCACGCTCCTCGGCTGTGACGCACCCACACCCCTCGAGGACGGGGGATCGCTCGATCAGCCCGACGCATCCAGCGCGACAGCAGATGCGTGGCGAACGCCCGACGCCGCACCGAGCGACGTCTTCGTGCCTGCACCGCACGAGCCCTTCCTCCAGGTCGACGATCAGGGAGGACGCAGGCTGTCGCACCCGGCGGTCGTCACCGTGACGTACGGGGGCGATGCACGCCGAGGCGCGCTCGACGCCTTCGCGAGCTGGATCGTCGGCTCGGAGTGGCTCCGCGAGGTCGGAGCGGAGTACGGCATCGGCGCCGGCACCGTCGGCGGGGGCGCGTCCCTTCCTGGCCCCGCACCGAGCGACATCACCGATCTCGAGATCCAGGAGCTCCTCGCGGCCGGCATCGTGGATGGCTCGATCCCGACGCCTCCCGAAGGCCTCGAGTCGGCGCTCTTCATGGTCTACGTCCCCGCCGAGACGACGGTGCATCTCGACTCGCTCGGCACGTGTGGGGAGCCAGCGACGCCCGTGACGAGCTGCGTCGAGTTCGGGGCGTATCACCTCGAGGCACACACGCGTGGGCTCGACTTCGCGTATGCCGTCGTAGCGAGCTGTCCGGCGCCCATCGAGCTCTCGCGCCTCGAGCTCACGGAGGTGTTCGCGTCGCACGAGCTCATCGAGGCCGCGACGGATGCGTTCCCGATCTCGAGCCCCGCGTGGCAGACCTATCCGAGCGAGACGGACCCGTGGACGTTCGGGATCGGCTGCGGCATCGAGGTGGCGGATCTGTGCGTGACGCCGCTCCAGTTCGTGCGCGAGGGTGGCCATGCTGCCCAGCGGAGCTGGTCCAACCGCGCGGCGAGGGAGGGTCGCGATCCGTGCGTGCCCGCGGTGGCCGGGAGCCCGTACTTCGGGGTGACCGCGAGCCCGACCACGGCGCAGCACGTCGCGCCCGGTGAGAGCGTCGACTTCCGGCTCTCCGCGTGGTCGGAGGTGCCGGGGCGTGACTGGGTGCTGAGCGCTGCGACCGCGCAGGGAACGATGCCGGTGACGACGTCCTTCAGCTCCATGCTGATGAACAACGGTCGCACGTCCACGCTCCGCGTGACGGTGGGCGCCGACGCCGTCGCGGGTACGCACGCAGCCATCAGCATCGTCTCCGCGCGATCGCCCCGCGACTACCGCGTCTGGTTCGTCGACGTCGCGACGCCGTGAGCGCCACGTCGAGCCCGACACATGCGCCACGGCGCGGGTGCGGGTCCATCTCCGATTGCATCGAACGAAAGAAGGTCCCATGCGCTACGCCCGTTCCACCACACGCCTGCTCCCACTGAGTCTCGTCGGATGTCTGCTCGGCTGCCCCGACACGACGCCCGCTCTCGACGCCGCGCTCGCACCGGATGCCAGCGTCACGACGCCCGATGCGCCCACGGCCCCCGACGCTGCCCCCGCGTGTGTCGACATCTCGGGCGCCTATGTCTGGACCTCGAGCTGCTCGATCCCCGAGGCCACCCTCAGCGCGCACTCCTGCATCACCCAGACCGGCTGCACGGCGACGATGCTCGACAGCCAGGGCGTCTTCTCGCAGACGGGGACGGTCATGAGCTCCGCGACGGTCGTCGGGAACGTCGTCACCTCCTCGTCCGACGGACTCACCTGCACGGCGATCTTCGACGGTGACTCCGCCACGGCGCACTGCGAGAGCACCTCGCCGGCGTACACCTGCGACGCGACGGCGGCGCGTGTGAGCTTTCCCGACGCCGCGCAGTACTGCTGCGACGTGGTCGCGGGCGAGTGCGGCGCCGATCAGCGGTGCCAGGTGGTCGCGGGCGCCGACCCCGTGGATCGCTTCACCGCGTGCGTGCCTGCGGGCACCCTCGCCGAGGGTGAGCCCTGCATGAGGGCGGGCGGCAGAATCGGGGCCGACGAGTGCGGCCCTGGACTGACGTGCACCAACCTCGGCCAGCTCGATCTGACGGTTCGCACGTGCACGCGGCTCTGCGAGACGAGCTCGGACTGTGAGGCTGGCGAGAGCTGCTGGGTCTTCACCGCGGCGCCTCACGCGGGTGTCTGTCGCGCGACGTGCACGGTCCTGGGCGACGACTGTCCCGCTGGCTTCACGTGTCAGCCCGAGCTCGCGTGGGCGGCGATGAGCACGCTCTCCGACGTGCCTGTGGTGACCCCGGCGTGCGTGAAGACAGGCACCGGCGCGCTCGGGGTCACCTGCACGGACCAGCTCGACTGCGGACCCGACATGGCCTGTTTCTTCGACCTTGCCCACCCCGAGACGGGAGGAACCTGCCGTCCGCTCTGCGACGTGGACCACGCGTGCCCTGCGGGCGAGCACTGCCAGGCGCGCGGGTACACGAACCCCCATGGATACGGCGGCTGCATCCCCGACTGAGCTCGATCACGAGACAGGCGCTCAACGCACGACGAACACGACGCAAGGCTGCCAGTCCGGATACTCGCTCTCGAAGAGCTCCTCGAAGCGCTCGGGGTGGGCCCGCGCGATCGACGCGGCCTCCTCGGGCCCGTCGTGGAGGGCGAGCACACGCACGTGCTCGTCCTCGATCCAACGTGTGAGCGCGGCCTCGCTCGGCGCCTCGCCGAAGAAGGCGATGTGGCCCGTCCCGTCGCGACGACGGAGGCGGCCCGGCAGGCCGAAGCACGCGTCGTAGCCGAAGGCCTCGTCGGGGCCCACGCGCGCACGCGCCGCGCGCCAGTCTGCCTCTTGCGCATCGACCGCGTACGCAGTGACGCGCTCCTCGGGCGGCAGCGCGAGGATCTCGAAGAGGCTCGGGCCGCCGTCGGTGAGGCCTCGCCACGAGAGCCCGAGCCCCGAGAGCGCGAGCGCGACGAAGGCGAGCTGCCCTGCCCTTCGCCAGCGCAGCTCGAGCTCGCTCGACGCGACGACCACGGCCGCGAGGAACGCGCCCGGCACCGCCATCGTGTACCGCGACCAGAACGCCCCGAGTGTCGCGAGCGTCGCGACCACCACGAGCACGAGCGGCAGCGCCACGGGCGCGAGGCGCTCGCGTAGACGCTCGCTCCGGGCGGCACCGATCGACAGCATCGCGATCGCAGGCAAGAGGCCGAGCGTGAAGAGCGGACCGAAGCCACCGAGACGCATGTCGAAGACCCACCGATCGGAGTCGATCGTCGTCCACGACGAGGCCACGCGCGCGGCCCACCCCATGGAGCGGTAGGGCTCGGGCAGGTTGCTCGCCGAGAGCTCCGCCATGGAGATGCGCCCCGGCAGCTCGAGCGGTCCGAGCACCAGCGTGACGGGCCAGATCGGGTTGCCGTGGAGCGCGACGTTCTCGAGGTATTTCCACGCGCCGATCGCGAGCGCGACCGCCGCACCGAGGACGCCAGCGCGGAGGCGCCTTGCGCGATGCGCGCGCACGAGCAGCGTGACGAGCGCCACGGCCACGAGCGGCGGCGCCGAGGGCTTGCTCCCGAGGAGCAGTCCCGCCGCGACACCCGCGAGCAGCTCCGCGCGCCCGTGCAGGCTCGAGGTGACGAGCACGAACGTGGCGAGGCAGAGCGCGCCCACGGCCACGTCGATGTATGCGGTCGCGAGCTGGAGCATCACGATCGGCAGCGCCGCCCAGAGGCTCGCCTGCGCGAGCGAGCGGCCCGTCGAGGGGCCCGCGCGGCGCACGATCGCGGCGATCGAAGTGACCCCGACGATCGTGAACGGGAGCTGTCCCGCCTCGATCCACGTCTCGTCGCCGAGGCAGAGCCGCCACGCCACGAAGAAGACGTCGAGCAGGCGCGGATAGCAGTTCACGTAGATCACGCTCGTCGGCACGACGCGCAGCGTGTGCGTCTGCATCGCGTCGTGGACGATCGGGAGGTGATAGCCGAGCGCGTCCCACGCCCAGGGCTCGAGGGCGCCCGCCGCGAGCGTCGAGAGGCCGATCGCGATCGCGGCCGGCGCGAGCATCACGAGGGTGAGGGGCTCGCGCACGATCTCGCGCCAGGCGTCGCGGAGCTCGGCCGCATCCCGATGCAGCGTGGCGCGCGACGACGGACCGAGCGCGACCACCACGGCGAGGCCCGCGAGCGTGCTCGTGAGCGCCCAGGCGAGCGGCGTGATCGCGTGGAGCGCGCCGAGCGCGTAGACGATCCCCACCGCCATCGCGGGCACGAGCACCGAGGCCGCGACGGCCCGCTCGAGCGTGCTCGCGGCCGGCGCGAGCGTCGCGGCGAGGACGATCGCTGCGAGCGCGAGCGCGCCGAAGGTCAGGACGAGCACGGCGCGAGCCTACGCGAGAGCCGAGATCCGCTCAGCGCGTCATCCAGCGACCGTCGCGCACGGTGAGCAGCGAGTACGGAAACACCCACTGGAGGCCCACGAACGCGAAGAGCGCGTAGCCGACGCCGTAGAAGAAGTCCGACGCACGCTCGCTCCGGAGGGTGTAGAGCGTCTGCACCACGGCCGAGAGCACGATCGTCGCGACGACCGTGCCGAGCGCGGTGGGATCGTGGACGACGCGCGAGATCACGAGCGCCAGGCCCGCCCAGCCGATCGGGTACTGCGCGAGCTCCACGAGGATCTCCATCGTGGGCCACCACTAATCACGCGGACGCCAGCTCGTCGCGAGCAAGGGGAGCATCACGAGGTCCTCGCGGATGTTGCCGCGCTCCCAGCGCACGAGCATGCGGCCCATGCGGCGCAGATCGGTCGGCATGAGCGTCTCGACGATCGCGGTGCGCTGGTACACCGAGCGGTAGCCGCGCCGGAGGAGCCAGGTGGTGAGCGCACGATCCTCGGCGATCGTGCACGGGCTCCCGAAGAACGTCTGGCTCGACCAGTCCTCGAGCACCTCGCGCACCGCCGAGAGGCGATACGCGCTGAGCGCGCCGGGCGTGCAGAGCACGGCCCCGAAGCGCGACTGCGCGGCGCGAGCGAGATCGAAGGTGATGAAGAAGCGCGCCGAGAGCAGACGCGTGAGGAGGTTCTCCTCGCGATTGAGGACGAGCACGCGGCCGGCCACCGCCGCGATCTCGGGATCGGCGACGAGCGGTGAGACGATCGCGCGGAGCGCGTGCGGCTCGAGCTTGGAGTCGGAGTCGACGGTGACGACCAGCTCGCCCCGCGCGCGCAAGAAGCCCGTGTGCAGGGCCTCGCGCTTGCCCTGGTTCCTGGGCTGCTTGATCGCGACGATCCGACCGGGCGCCTCAGCGGCCATCGCCTCGATGTGCTCCCACGTGTCGTCCTTGGAGCCGTCGTCGATCGCGAGGATCTCGAGCTTCTCGGCCGGGTAGTCGCACGCCAGCGCCGATCGGAGCGCCACGCGGACGGCAGCGCCCTCGTTGTAGGCGGGCACGATCACCGTGAGCATCGGGAGGGCGGCGTCGCGGGCCGAGGCGACCTCGCGATAGCGCAGCGCGTGCCAGAGCGTGAGCACGAAGTACGTCGTCGCGATCACGCCGAACGACGTGAGCACCACCATGAGCGCGGTGGGCTGACCGGGCGCGAGGATCAGGCTCGACACACCGCGCCCCACGAGGCCGAGGAAGACGGCGAGGGTCGCCGCGGCCAGCGCGGTGCGCCACGCGATCGCGGGCCAGCTCCAGCGCGGCGCGGTCGGAGCGCTCGTGCGCTCGGGCTCGGCGCGTCGCGCGATGCGACGGCGGTGCGAGCCGTGAGCGGTGAGGGGGAGATCCGAGGTGACGCCCGAGACACGAACGCCCGAGCGAGAGAGCTCGTCGGTGGGGAGCTCGGGAGCTCGGACCAGGGCCAACCGGGGAGTGTCTGCGGACGACGATGCTGAGTGACGCATGGCTCGTGAGCGGCGGGCGGAACAGGGCGCGCTATGTAGCAGGCCCGACGCCAGATGCCCGTTCGCGCCCCCGCTCTCATCGGGCGGGAGGCCGCGTTTCAGGAGGGCGTCATACTCGGATTCGTACAGCGCGCGCCCTCGCGTGCCGCAGCGCGCGCCTGCGGAGCCGGCGCTTGGTCGAGATCGATCGCGTACGCGGCGATCGATCCGTCGCGCCTCAGCTCGAGCTCGGTGACGGCGTCGTCACTGCGCGGATCCACCCGAAGCGACCAGCGATGCGTGCCCTCGACCTCGGGCACGAACACGCGACGGAGCACGGTCGATCCGTGCGCGAACGTGATCTCGTGCGTCGTGAGCTCCACGCGGACGGGCTCGGACTCGGCGCCGATCGAGAGCTCGACGCCACCACTTCCGGGGATCGTGGCCTCGAGCGCGATCTCGAACGGAGGCGCACTGCCGTCGTCGGGGTGCGGGCGCGTGCGCACCACGCGCTCGCCCTCGCGCACGAGCGTCTCGTGCCACGCGATCGACTCGCCGCGCGCGAACGTGCCGAGCCAGTCGTGCTCGACCTCGACGTGGAGCTGCGAGCGGTACTGCGCGATCGCAGCGCGCGCCTCGGCTCCGCCGTCGTCGACCACGAGGTGCTCGTTCGGCGCATACGCGGCGAGCGGCGCAGGGAGCGGCGGATAGGGCGTGCCGAGCTCGCCCGTGATCGCGTCGCAGGGCTCGCGGCCGCGATCGCCGTTGGGCCAGCAGCCGCCTACGTGGACGAGCGCTCGATGCACCCGCGGCGGCTCGATCGAGGCGACCTCGAGCGCGCGCCGTAGGAGGACGTACGTGGTCGCGTGATCGGGGTGCTCGTCGATCGGGTGCGCGACGTAGACGTCGCTCGGGTGCTCGTCCTCGAGGAGCGCGCGCAGATCGTCGATCGCGGCCGCCGCCGTGTACGGCCCGGGTGCGCCCGTCCGCCGAGTGTGCACGTCGGCGTGGCCCGCGCCGCGGGACGCGTAGGTCCCCGCCCCCAGTCCGCACGAGCCATCGAGCGCGCGGCGCTCGCGCGGAGGCAACGGCTGCTCGCCGAGCGCGTCGAGGTAGCCGTCGGGGTAGCCGAGGAAGTGGATGCGATCTTCCGCCAGGCCGAGCGCTGCCATGGCGGCCACGGTCTCGCGCTGACGCAGGTGGCCATCGCGCTCGCAGCCGAGATCGCCGTTGGTCATCACGAGCACGCTCACGTCACGCCCCTCGCGGAGCGCGCGACGGATCGGCTCGGCGCCGAAGAGCGCCTCGTCGTCGGGGTGCGGCGCGAGCACCCAGAGAGGACGCGAAGGCTCGAGCGCAGTCGCCGGGGCGTGGGGCGCCCAGGCACCGCACGCGGCGAAGAGGAGCGCGCACGGAGCGAGCACCGAAGGTCGCATGCAGAGGGCTAGCACGTGACGCACGGGTCCACGGGGAGACCTTCGGCTACCGTCGTGGCGAGCCATGCCTCGTCGCACGCCGCCCTCACCTCGTTCCGCGCAGTCGGTCACCCTCGAGACGTTCCGACGCGACGCGCTGCCGTACACGGGCTGGAGCGATCGCGCGAAGAGCCTCGACGCGCTCTTCGCGGAGATCGGCGCGATCGACGAGGAGCGCGAGTGCCTCGTGTTGATCGAGCGCGTCGAGGATCTCTGCGCAGACCACGTCGGCTACGCGTTCGGTGCCGCCGAGCGGAGAGGCCTCGCCGACACCGTCGCCGCGCTCGAGCGCCTCTCGGTCCGCTCGAGCGCGTCGCGCAAGGTGCAGCTCGCGCTGAAGAGACTGCGAGGCCTCGAGAAGCAGCTCGCAGCGGCCTCCCGGGGCTGAGCGCGAGAGAACCGACGCAGAGGTCGCCGGTGCCGCGGGAGTGAACCGCCCCGAGCGCACCAGCGCGCGTGAGCCGTGTGTCTCAGGCCGCGCGCTTGCGCGTCTTCTTCGCGGGCTGGGCCACGGGCGAGTTCGCTGCCGCGGCCTTCATGAGGCCGGCCAGCGTCACGTAGGTCTCGGTCCACGCGGCGCGGACATCGCGCGTGAACGCGGGCCCGAGCCCCTTCTCGAGCGTGGCCAGGAGCGCTCCGCCCACGGTGTCGTAGTGCTCGTCGCGGACGCCGTACCCCACGTGTCGCCGCCCGAGCGCCTCCACGGCGGGCACGAGCGTGCCCAGATCGTCGAGGCCCTTCACGGCCGCGCCGATCATCGACATCAGCTTCTTTCCTTGGGCGCGCATGTCACCGCGAAAGAGCTTCTGCAGCGACGGATCGCGGCGGAACAGCTCCTCGTAGAAGAGCGACGCAGCCACCTCCGAGATCGGCTCCACGCTCTCCCAGCTTTCCTGAACGAGGGTCTTGGTCATCGCGTCCATGCATCGCCTCCTGGTCGAAGGGCATCGGTCCGCGGCGCCCGCCGCTTGAGGCGGACCCAGGCCCGGACCTGAGGAAGATCAGCGGTGCGCGAGCCCCTCGGAGCTCACGGGTGGATGCCGGTCGCGCGCAGGGAAAACCGCAGACGCGGCGGGCTGATCGACAGATCGAAGTCGGTGATCACGAGGAGCACGCCGCTCTCGGAGGTGGCGTCGTAGGTGCAGAGGCCAGGCCCGAAGACCGTTCCATCGGCCGTGATCCTGACGCGTGGGATCGCGTGTCCGTCCGCGTCGCGTCGCACGCGCGCGCTCGCGAGATCCTCGAGCTCGTACGCGACGCAGCCGCGGTGCATCGGATCACCGCCGTCGACGATCGGCGTCACGATCGCGATGGGTGTCCCGTCGCGGGCGATCGAGAGATCGAGCTGCTCGAGCCGATCGACGCCGAGCCCGGCGGCGTCGGCGGCGTCGAAGAGCGGCCCGACACGCACGAGCCCGTCGCTCGTCTCGCGCAAGAGCTCGATGCGCTCCCGCTCGGGGTGACGCCCGCTCGCGTCGACGACCACGCAGCTCGCGGCGACGTAGTCGGTGCCCTCGTGGTGCAGGAGCGCGGGCTCGGTGAGCACCGCGCAGTCCTCGAGGCCCGCGATGGACGCGACGTCGTGCCGCACCGTGAGCGGCGCGAGCGAGGATGACACGCCGAGCCAGCGCTCGGTCGCGTCCCCCAGGCCCGTGGGCTCGGCCGCCGTCGTGCGCGCGAAGTGGAGATACGCGCGCTCCCCTGCGCCCACCGGATCCAGGTAGTCGAGCGTGACGAGGCGCCAGTCGTCCGCGCCGCGCGCGAGCGTGGAGACCTCGTGGAACCACCAGCCGCGCCCCGTGCCCGACGGTGAGTCGACCACCTCCGTCGCGTTGATCGCGCGCACGAACGTGAACGTGCGGCCCGCGTCGTCGCTCCTCGCGAGGTGCGTGACGACCGTGAGGTCCGCATCGGCCGTGCCGACGACCTGCGCCTCGAGCCAGGAGTACGAGAGCCACAGCGCGCCCGTCGTCGGGTCGCGCTCGAGGCTCGGATCCCCATAGCCGCGAAAGGGACTCACCGCGGGCGGGTCGCCCTCGATCGTCAGCTCGGGGCAGCTCGGATCGAGCGCGCAGTGGACGCTCGGTGTGCCGCCCGCATCGAGTGTCCCCGCGTCGTGCGTGCCCGCGCCCGCGTCAGGGACGTCGACCACGGACGCAGCATCGAGCGCTGCGGCGTCTGCGATGGCCTCGCCTCCACAGCCCGCGAGCGCGAGACACGACCCGAGCATCCCGACACACGGCGTACGGCGCATCGCGACACCGTACACCACACCGCCGACCGAGCCTCAGCTCGGGGCCTTGGCCTTGGCCTTCCGCTTGTCGGCGCTCTGGAGCAGGAACGCCTCGATGAACTCGTCGAGGCTGCCGTCGAGGATCGCGTTGATGTTCGAGTCCTTGAGCTCGGTGCGCTCGTCCTTGACCAGCTGGTAGGGCTGCATGGTGTAGGTGCGCACCTGCGAGCCGAAGGCGTTCTGCATCTTGTCGACGCCGTAGTTCTCCTCGAACGCCGCCTCGCGCTTCTGCCGCTCGAGCTCGTAGAGCTTGCCGCGCAGCATCTTCATCGCCTGCGCGCGGTTCTTGTGCTGGCTGCGCTCCTGCTGACACGCGACGATCACGCCGCTCGGCAGGTGGGTGATGCGGATGGCCGACTCGGTCTTGTTGACGTGCTGGCCGCCCTTGCCGCCAGCGCGGAAGGTATCGACCTTCAGGTCCTCGGGCTTGATCTCGATGTCGCCCACGTCGTCGTCGAGATCGGGCACGACCTCCACGGCCGCGAAGGCGGTCTGCCGTCGCGCGTTCGCGTCGAAGGGTGAGATGCGGATGAGGCGGTGCACGCCGTTCTCCGCGCGGAGGTAGCCGTACGCGTACGGCCCGCGCACCGCGATCGTGGCGCTCTTGAGGCCGCCGTCGCCCTCGATGCTGTCGACGATCTCGACCTTGAAGCCCTTCTTCTCCGACCAGCGGAGGTACATGCGCTGGAGGATCCCGGCCCAGTCCTCGGCGTCGAGGCCGCCCGCGCCCGAGTTGATGGAGAGGATCGCGTCGCTGCGATCTTCGGTGCCGGCCAGCATCCGCTGGAGCTCCATCTGCTTCACGGCGCGCTCGAGCTCGGGGATCTGCGAGAAGACCTCCTCGAGCATCGACTCGTCGCCCTCGGCCATGTCGATGAGCTCGAGCAGATCCTTGCTCTCGCGGCGCGCCTTGTCGTAGGCGCCCACGGTCGCCTCGAGGCCCGCCTTCTCCTGGGAGACCTTCTGCGCCTTCTCTCCGTCGTCCCAGAAGCCGGGCTGGAGGGTGCGGTCGGTCAGACGGTCGATCTGGAGTCGAAGGCCGTCGACGTCAAAGAGACCTCCCCAGCGCCTCGAGGCGCTGAGCGAGCTCGGACAGACGCGTCCTGGCTTCGCTGGTGGGCATCGTCATGGATGGAACCTCGTGATCACGTCGCTGCGCGACGAAGAGCGCGCTGGGGTACGTTCTCGGGATGCGGCTGTCAATTCGCGCCCCTCGATCGACGTCCTGCTGGGCCGTGCTCGCCCTGGGCCTCGCGAGCCTCGTGGGCGCCTCGCTGGCGCGCGCCGAGGGCCGCTGGTGCGAGTGGACCAACGCCCAGCTCGTCGGCGGCCCGGGGGAGCTGCGCTGCTACGCCGACACGACGTGCGACGGCGATCTCGACTGCAGGGCGGTGGACGCTCCGGATCGCATCTGTGTGTCCGGCCTGGGTACCTGCGTCCCGCCGTGCAGCACGATCCGCCTCTGCGACGAGCCTGGCGATTGCCCCGGCGGCACGTGCACGCGCCTCTCGGGGCGCCGGCCTACGATCGACCCCGAGTCGTATTCACCGTCCGGCGTGTGCGTCTCCGACTCCCACGACACGTTTCCGCCGCCAGCGCTCTTCTGCGACGAGAGCTGGGAGCGATGGGCCGACGCCTACGCGCGCAACCGTCCCTTCGCGATCCTGGGTGGCATCTACGTGCCCGTGCTGACCAACGCGTGGGGCTTTGGCGATGGCGACGACGACGGCTGCCCCAACGCGATCGACGCGACGCCATGCATGCCAGACGCCGTCTGTCCCGCCCGCGAGCCGGACCCGCCTCCGACGTGCCCCGCCGACAGCGGCAGCACGTGCTGCGTCGCCGAGGGCCCGACGCTCGTCTGCGATGACGTCTGCCCGTGCTCCACGATCCGCGCGTGCACCCCGGCGCCCGAGGTGCTGGCCCACCCCTCCTGCGAGAGCCTCTCGCCGATGGGCCGGAACGGCCTCTGCGTTCGTCCCGATGCGCCGGGAGTCCTGGGGTTCTGCGTGTACGAGGAGTACCTCGAGGACTGCAGCCGGCTCGGCGACATCACCCTGGACAGCTGCTTCCAATCGCCCACGGGCGAGTTCACCCCGAATTTCTACGCGGGTGACTGCGATGGCGACGGGTGTCCGAACGGACAAGACCCCGATCGGTGCGTGCCCTGCGACGGCGTGGCGTGTCTCGACACCACCGTGGATCCGCGTGTCGAGTGCCCCGCGATGCTGACCGACCCGTGGGTCGATCCCCCTGCGTGCTTTCCCGAGGACGCCGGCATCGACGCGGGCGTGGAGGACCTCGACGCCAGCGCCAGCCTCGATGCTCCGGCCTCGCCACCCACGAGCTTCGGAGGCTCGGGCTGCCGCTGCGCCGTGGGCGGAGCCAGCCGTGATCCGATGGGGATCGCCGCGGCGCTGCTCGCGATCCTCGTGGCCGTCGGGCGGCGGCGCCGAATCCACTGATTCCTTAGTGAATCAATGGATTCGGTGCTCCATTTGATTCCTCAGGGAATCAAACGGATCGGTGCTCTAGGCCGTCGTGACGTGCACGGTGCTCGCGCCGGGCTCCACGGGTCGCACCTCCACGCGCACCTCGAAGCGCTCTGCCAGACGCGCGACGTGCGACACCACCCCGATCTGGCGGCCCGCCTGACGCAGCGCATCGAGCGCCTCGAGGGCCTGCTCGAGGCTCTCCTCGTCGAGTGATCCGAAGCCCTCGTCGAGGAAGAGCGAGCCCACATCGTCGCGCTCCGCGGTCATCGTGCCGAGGCCGAGCGCGAGCGCGAGCGAGACGAGGAAGCGCTCACCCCCCGACAGGCTCGAGGTGGCGCGCGCGCCGCCCTCGAGATCCCCGTCGATCACGTCGAGCGCGAGCGAGCCCGGCTGCGTCGTGCGCCGCACGAGCCGATAGCGGGGCGCGAGCGCGCGCAGCTGCTCGTTCGCGTGCGCGAGCAGGAGGTCGAGGGCCATCGACTGCACGACGAGGCGCAGCTTCTTTCCGTCGGCCGAGCCCACGAGGCGCGCGAGCGTCTCCCACGTCTGCGCCTCGGTGCGGAGCGCCCCCAGCGCCTCGGCGCGGCGCGCTCGCTCCTCGCGCCGGGCTGCATCGTCGGCGAGCCGCGCCTCGGCCACGGCACGGATCTGCTCGGCCTGCGCGCGTGTGCGCTCCGCGTCGCGGCGCGCGGCCTCGAGCTCCTCGCGCGCCGGCAATTCCGGAGGCACCGCGGCGGCCTCGTCCTCTAGGCGCCGCCTGCGCTCCTCGACGATCGCGCGCTGTCGACCCCGGCGCTGATCGAGGCGATCGAGCTCCGCGGCCCATCGCGCGAGGTCGCGATCGTCGAGGCGCTCTGCCTCGCGGAGCTCGTCGAGACCGAGCCCGTGCAGGGCGAGCGCGCGCTCGAGCCCCTGCGCCGCGCGCACCTCGTCGGCGCGCAGCTTCGTGAGCCGCGCCGTCACCGTCTCGAGCGTGCCGCGCAGGTGAGCGGCGAGGGCCTGTCGCTCTCCGAGATCTCGCTCGAGCAGAGACAGCCGCGCGCGTGCGCCCGAGAGCGCGCGGGCGTGCGCCGCGCGTCGCATCGCGGGCGGCTCCACACCGTGCTCGGCCTCGATCGCGCGACGGCTCACCGCGCGGTCCGCAGCGCACTGCTCGGCGGCGAGACGCGCCTCCTCCGCGGCCGCCCGCGCGCGCTCGACCGCCTCGCGCCGCAGCGCCGCAGC
>JAIBCE010000164.1 GCA_019694315.1 Sandaracinaceae bacterium | reverse complement strand
CTCGGCATCGTCGCGTCTGATCGCGATCTCGGATCCGCAGAGCGCGACCACCCCGTGCCTCACGGACGCACCGTCAGAGGCGCGAGCCAGTCCCTTTCAGCTCCCCATCGAACAGGAACATGGAGGTTCGCGTCGCGACGCCACCGCGCGTGAGCCTCTGCATCGTCGCGTCTGATCTGCCCCTCGATCCGCAGAGCGCGACATCCCCGTGCCTCACGGACGCACCCTCGAAGGCGCGAGCCAGACTGTTTCTGCTCCCCATCGAACAGGAACATGGAGGTACGCGCCGCGACGGGGCTCGCGTGAGCCTCTGCATGCTCGCGTCTGCTCTGCCCCTCGCATTCGCCCTCCGCAGAGCGCGACATCCCCGTGCCTCACGGACGCACCGTCGAAGGCGCGAGCCAGGCTGTTTCTGCTCCCCATCGAACAGGAACATGGAGGTTCGCGCCGCGACGGGGCTCGCGTGAGCCTCTGCATGCTCGCGTCTGATCTGCCCCTCGCATCCGCCCTCCGCAGAGCGCGACATCCCCGTGCCTCACGGACGCACCGTCGAAGGCGCGAGCCAGGCTGTTTCTGCTCCCCATCGAACAGGAACATGGAGGTTCGCGTCGCGACGCCACCGCGCGTGAGCCTCTGCATGCTCGCGTCTGATCTGCCCGTCGATCCGCAGAGCGCGACAACCCCGTGCCTCACGGACGCATCCTCAAAGGCGCGAGCCAGTCCCTTTCAGCTCCCAATCGAACAGGAACATGGAGGCACGCGCCGCGACGGACGTTCGCGTGAGCCTCGGCATCGTCGCGTCTGATCGCGATCTCGGATCCGCAGAGCGCGACCACCCCGTGCCTCACGGACGCACCGTCAGAGGCGCGAGCCAGTCCCTTTCAGCTCCCCATCGAACAGGAACATGGAGGTACGCGTCGCAACGCGGGCTCGCGTGAGCCTCTGCATCCTCGCGTCTCCTCGGACTCTCGATCCGCAGAGCGCGACCTCGCCGTGCCGGGGCTCCGCGGCGCGCGCTCGCTTGACACCCCGAAGCACCGGCGCTACCAAGCGCGCCCTCACTGGCACATAGCTCAGCGGTAGAGCACTACCTTGACACGGTAGGGGTCCCCGGTTCGATCCCGGGTGTGCCAAACGAGAAATCGCCCTCTTCGGAGGGCGATTTCGTTTCCGTCGCCGGAGGGGCGTGGCTGCGCCCGCTCGAGATCTCGGCCCGGACGGCTCGCCACGTGCCGTCGCGCCGCGGACGTGCGTGCTCGCGACCAGCCGATCCTGTTACCCTCCAGGGGCTCGCTGGAGGCCCGCATGCAGTCGTCCTTCGCTTCGCTCCGCTCGGTCGTCCTTCTCTCCCTCACGGCGATCGCGCTCCTCGGAGCCGGCTGTGACGCAGGCAACGGCGGGGGCATCCGCCGGCCGCGCGACAGCGGCATGACGATCGACGCGGGCGTGCCGGATCCCGAGTGCGGCGAGGGCATCGGCGATTGCCCCGGCGGCACCATCTGCGCGGCCGTCATGGGCGTGCCGCGCTGCGTGTTCCCGCCCGAGATGATGACGCCCCCCACGGATCTGCCGCCGGGCGACGGAACCGACTGCAGCCCTTGCCCCGCGCCCGGCGAGTGCCGCGAGGGCGTGTGCGTGCAGCCGTCGCCCACGGGCGCTGTCTGCGAGTTCGACCACGAGTGCGGCACGGGCTTCGTGTGCATCGCGGGCCGCTGCACGCCCGACCCGCGCATCCCCGTGCCCTGCACGACCGCGAGTGAGTGTGCGGCGCCGCTCGTCTGCACCGACGGCCTCTGCCGCTGCGTGAGCACGACGGACTGCCCGATCGGCCTCGAGTGCAACGACATGGGCATCTGCGAGCCCGGACCTGGCGGCGACGCCTGCGTGGGCGACGACGACTGCCCGACCGACATGGTGTGCGAGGCCGGTCGGTGCCGCGGCCGCACGATCTGCGACATCGAGAACCCCGACCTCACGGGCACGTGGGACATGCACTCCACGCTCCGCGTGCGCGAGGCGCTGCCCGCGTGGCTCAGCGACTTCCTCGACGCGGTCGAGGCGCCGTTCCGCTACCTCGGCGGCGAGACCACCTGCACCGCCGTCGACTTCGGCCTGCCGCCCTGGGTCATCTCGGCGCTGTGTGATCTCGTCGAGCCGTACGTCGCCGACTACCTGCCGCCGTGGGCACCGCCGGTGTTCCGCGCGATCGCCGATCTCAACACGGTGCTCGCCACGTGGGAGGTCGACGAGACGATGGTGCTCACGCCGGGCGCCGTGACCGACTCGTATCGAGGCACGCACACGTGGAACCACGTGCGCTTCATGTACCGCTCGATGCCGATCGAGGCGGACGTGACGGACATCGAGGACTGGCGCTTCGAGCCCGGCGAGTTCAACGCGGCGGCGACGTGCGGCCAGTTCAACATCGAGCGCCACGACGTGGGCATCTCGATCGGTGGCCTCATCATGTGGATCGTCGACACCGTCGTGTACGAGGTCTCCGATGGCCGCTGGGTGGGCGTGGAGGACGCGCTCGCGAGCATCGCGGACGGCTTCTGCATGGGCCTCGCGGCAGCGGCCGAGGACTCCATCGACTACCCGGGCGTGGGTGGCACCGTGATGAGCGTGTGCACGAGCGCCACGACCGCGTTCATCCGCGAGGCGATCAACGAGCTGCTCGAGGCGCGCCTCGGCTTCTCGTTCATGACGCTGCGAGGCACCACGCCGATCGCGGGCCCGAACTCGCTCCGCCCCGGCGTGTGGGACGGACGTCTGCTCGGCAGCGAGTTCTCGGGCGACTTCCAGGCGAGCCGCTGATCGGCGGCGAGCACGGCGAGCACGAGGGCCGTTGAGCGACGAGTACGAGTCGAAGTTCATGGGCGCCGATCAGGCGCTCTTCTTCGAGCGTCAGATCGCGCGTCGCATGCTCGCGCTGCCGTTCTTCGGGGCGCTGAGCGGCATCGCCGCGATCACCGCCAGCGTGCTGCAAGGAGGTCTCGTGGCGACGAGCCTCTTCGCCGCGGCCGCGGTGGGGCTCGGCGCGGTGCTCTATCTGGGCTTCCTCGGCGTGTTCTTCGGCGTCGCGCGCACGGCGGTGACCAAGGACGAGCTGCGCGAGGAGATCGGGATGCTGGGCCCGCGCCTCGCGATGGCGTCGATCAAGAAGGTCGAGGCGATCCCGTTCACGCGACGAGGCCGGCTCTTCGAGCGCTCCTTCGTGCCACCCACGTCGACCGAGTGCGTGCGGGTGACGTACGACGATCACGGCACCGAGCGCACGGTCGTGATCGGCACGCAGCGCGCGACAGCGCTCGTCGAAGCCGTGGAGCGCGCCAAGGGAGGCGCCGCGAGCCTGCCGCGCGTACGCGTGGAGGCGCCCGCAGATCCCGACGTGGTCGCGGCCGAGGCCGAGGTCGAGGCGGAGCTCGCGCGACAGGACGACGAGCGCGCAAAGGCCGAGGCCAAGGCCGAGTGATCACTCGAGGAGCGAGCGCAGCGCGGGGGCGACGTCTGCCGGAGCGGTGACCGGCGCGGCGCAGGCGTCGAGGCCGCAGGCGAACATCGAGGGCTCGCCGGGGTAGGGGTAGCGGCCCTCGCCAGGCACCACGCGCTCTACCTGCACGCGCAGATCGGCCGCGCGCAGCGCCCCCTCGAAGAGCGCGTCGGTGCGCGGATCATCGGCGGGGCCGATCACGTGCGCCACCGCGCGGGCGTGCGTGACGAGGTGCGCGCCGAGGAGGAAATCGCCCACGATCCGGCCCTGCACGCGGATCGCCTCGGGCGTGGCGGCGGCGACGAGGTAGGCGCGCGCACGATCCTCGTAGCCCCGCTCGTTCGCGAGATCGGCCACCGCCGCGAGGCTCTGCGCGAGACGACCGTTCTCCTCGAGCGACACGCGCCCGCCGAGCGCGGCGACGGTCTCGTGCTCGTCGTCGAGGCGCGCCGTGGAGCGACACCCTCGCTCGGGCGCGCAGAAGGTCGCCTCGATCGCGTCCGCGAGCGCGCGTGCGTCACGCGCATGACGGGCATCGCCGCTCGCGTGCTGGAGCGCGAGCATGCCCCGCAGCATCGCGACCTGATCCGCGAGGTGAAACTGCGAGGTGATGTCGTTGGCCGCGTGCACGAAGAGGCCGCGCGTGGGCTCGCGGTGTGACACGAGCGAGGCCGAGAGCGCGCGCTCGGCCATCGCGAGCAACGACGCTCGCTCGGGATCGCCCTCCGCGAGCGTGATCGCGAAGCGCGCGAGCCCCGCGGCGACGAGACCGTGGGTGCTCGCGTACTCGGCGGGATCGATCCGCGGCAGGCCGAGCGCGCGGCGCCCCGCATCGTCGTGCGCGAAGTAGTCCGCGCCCGGCACGGGCGGCTGCCCGTCGATGCGCAGGTCTGCGTCCATGCTCGCGCGGATGCCCCCGTCGGGCGCCACGAGGAAGTCGCGCACGAAGCGCGCGATCTCGCGGCCAGGCCTCACCCACGCGTCGTCGCCGGTGCGGCGATGCTGCTCGGCGAAGGCCTCGAGCGCGCCGGCCTGGATCACCGCGATGCGCTCGAAGTGCGGGTGCGCCCAGTCCCCCTGCTCGGAGTACTGGTACATGCCGCCCCACACCGGATCGACCAGCTCGGCGTAGCGGGCGAGCGATCGCTCCGCGCGCGAGGGCCATGGAGCCTCGCGCAGCATCGCCTCGAGCACCGGCGCGGTGAACGGATACTTCTGCCCCGTCCCCCAGCCGTCGTGCGCCTCGTCGTAGGTCGCGTCGAGCTGCGCGTGCGCGGCGGCGACCGCGTCGTCGAGACCGGAGAACGTGGCGGCTGCTCCGAGCGGCGCCTCGGTCGCGTAGAGATCGATCGGGCGCGGATCGGCGAGCGCTGCGTCGAGGATCGCGGCGAGCGCCTCGGCGTCGCGGAAGCCCCGGATCGCCGCGATCTCGCGGCCCTCGGGCGTGAGCACGATGGTGGCCGGCCAGCCCCAGAGCCCGTAGCGATCGGCCAGATCCGGGCGTGCATCGGCCTCGGCGCGCACGGCGACGAAGTGCTCGGCCAGACGCGCGGTGATCGCCGGATCGCGCAGCGTCGTCTCGTTCATCACGTGGCACCAGTGGCACCAGTCGGCCTGGAGCGAGAGCAAGACGAGGCGATGCGTGCGAGCGGCCTCCTCGAACGCGTCGGCGCTCGCGTCGCGCCACGCGATGCTGGCGAGCGGCTCGGGCGTGTGCTCCGGCGACGCGTGCGCCGAGGTGCGGGGCGAGGTCGCGCCACAGCCGGGCACGAGCGCCGCGAGCGTGCCGATCGCGAGCGAGGTCGCGACCCGTCTCACGCGATCGTGTCCTCGCGTGCGCCACCCGGGGCGCGACCGTCGCTCGTGCGCGCGAGCGTGCGGACGAGGGCCGCAGGGTCGTGCTTCTCGAGGGCGATCAGCTCCGCGACGCGACAGAGCCGCGCCTCGGCCTGCTCGGCGCGCGAGAGCGCCTCGTGGGCGACCGCTGCGCGTCCGCGCTCGACGATGAGGCCCACGAGACCCGTAGAGAGGCCCGCCGCCCCGACGGCGCCTGCGAGGGCCGCGAGCCCCTCGATCGCGCCATCGCCCGAGAACGCGCGGAAGATCGCGACCACGCCGAGGCCCGCGGTGACGAGGGCGAGCACCACCACGAGGCCGATCATCGCGCCGCGCACCACGCCGGGGCGCATCGCGTCGATGGCGAGCTCGCGGAAGAAGTCCGCCTGTCGATCGAGACGGATCGCGAGATCCCCCAGCGGATCGGTCGCGCCGATCCCCGGCATGTCCGTCTGCTCCTTGCGCGTCTCCCAGCGCTGGTTCTCGGCCTCGACGTGCTCGCTCGCGCGATCGATCTGCGCCTTGGCGCTCGCGAGGCCCTTCTTCATGCCGCTGCCCACCGCGGTCGCGGTGCTCGCGCCCACCTGACCGACGACGGTGACGGTCGCGGCGCCGACCTCCTTGGCCCGGTCGACGACCTCGCGCGTGCGGTTGCTCGTGGCCATAGCCTCCTCGGTGGGGCGATCAGCCCTGGGGCGCAGCGATCACTGGCGATTGCAGGCTGCGTTGATGCGCGCGACGATCTGCTCCTCGCGCGCGTCGAAGTCGCTGAACTGCTGCACGTGCGCGTTGAGCGCGCTCGGATCGCCCGACGCGGTGGCGCTCGCCATGAGGCCAGGCATCGCGCGCATGCCACCGGCGCCTTCGCGGTAGAGGGCGACGAGCTCGTCGCGCGGAGCGACCAGCGCGGGCTGCGTGAGCGCGACGCCTGCGAGGAGGTTCGCGCCCGACTCGTAGGCGGTGGCGAGCGCCGTGTACTCCGCGTCGAACTGCGCCTGCGAGCCGCCCTCGGGCGTCTCGGGCACGGCGATCACGGCGCCGCTCGCCTGGTTCACCGTGTCGATCAGCGGCTGGCACTCCATCTCGGTGCTGAAGCCCTGCTGGAAGCCGTCGGCGAACGCGCTGAAGCAGCAGCCCGCGAGCTGGGTCGAGGCGAGGAAGGCGAGCGCGACGGAGGTGCGAACGGGCGTGGTGAGCATGGGAGTCCGGGACGAGGGCGCCACCGCGGCGCGCCGAGACCTTGGCACGAACGGCGTGGTCGCGGCGAGCCCCTCCACCGGCTCGGGCTACTGCTCGTTGTGGCTCGGGCCGCGGAGATCGTGTCGGACGAACACGATGCGTCCTCGCCCGGGGCCCGCGTAGTTCGCGTCCTCGGTCACGTCGAAGCCCATCGCGCGATGGAAGGCGACCGAGCCCTCGTTGCCCACGTTGGTGATGGCCTTGGCGCGCGTGGCCCCGCGGAGGCGCGCCTGCTCGAGGAAGGCCTCGTAGAGCTCCTTGCCGACGCCGCGCCGCCGATGATCCGGATGGATGCCCACGATGTGCACGTAGGCCGTGCGCTCGGCCGGGCCCGCCGGATCCGCCGCGGCCGTGGCGCCAGTGGGATCGGCGATGAAGCCGAGGAGGAAGCCGATGAGCTCGTGGTTCTCGATGCCCACGAGCGCGAGCTGCCCGAGCTCGTAGAACAGGATGGGGTGCGCGAGATCCCGTGACGGACCGCCCCACCAGCGGTCCAGCACGGACACGATGTGGTCCCAGTCGGCCTTGGTGATCCCGCGGATCTCCACGGCCGCGACTTAGCACCGATCCCCCACGTCGTCGCGCGACTGGGGTCACGACCGGAGGCGTCGGAGAAAGCGGATTCGATTTTCCACACGATGTACTAGCATCGGGCTCCTATGAGCTATTCGGGCGCCGCCACCGCCAAGGCTGCACGCGAGAACCTCGGACGATCGCTCGCGTCGCTGCAGGAAGATCCGAACATCCCGCAGGACGTGCTCGCCGTGGCGCAGAACCTCGCGCAGGCCGTGGGGAAGCTCTTCGAAGCGGAGCGGGCCACCAACGAGCTCGACGGAAAGAATGCCGTGAAGGGAGCGCTCGGTCTCGTGGGCCAGACGCTCGCGCTGCTCCAGGACGTGCGTGGACAGCACCGTGGGGTGCAGTCGGCGACCGAGACGCTCGCGACCTCGATGTCGCTCCTCTATCCGCTCACGACCGTGCCCTCGATGCGCCCGCAGGCCGCGCCGATTCCCGCCAGCGCGCCGATGGTCGGCGCCCCTGCGCCCGTCGCGCCCGTCGTCGCGCCGGCCTACGGTCAGCCCGGACAGGCGACGCAGGCCTACCACCAGCAGGCCTACGGCCAGCCCGGCTACGGTCAGCAGACGCAGGCCTACTCGCCTCCTGCGCCCCAGCCGGCGTATCCGCAGCCCGCCCCGCAGCAGCGTCCCGCGGCGCAGCCGCAGGGCATGGGGTTCCAGCAGACCGCGCCCTCGCAGGTCGCGTATCAGCCGCAGGCGCAGCCGGCCTTCCAGCAGCCCTCGCCATCGCAATTCCAGCAGCCCGCGTATGCGCAGCCGGCCGCGTTCCAGCAGCCCTCGCCGTCGCAGGTGCAGCAGCCCGCGTATGCACAGCCCGCGTACCAGCAGCAGCCGCAGCAGCCGCAGCAGCAGCCCGCGCAGCCTGCGTTCCAGCAGCCCCGCGCCAACGCGCAGCCCCAGCAGGGGGAGCCGGTCGCCGCGGGGTACCGCGGCAACCAGAACCGCGAGAAGATCGAGGTCAACATCGGCGCGACGACGGAGTCGAATTTCTTCGTGGGCTTCTCCACGGAGATCTCCGAGGGCGGTGTGTTCGCGGCCACCTACAACATCCAGCCGCGCGGTACGCCGATGCTGGTGCACATCACGCTTCCGGGCGGCTTCGACAAGATCGTCAACGGCATCGTGAAATTCGTGCGCGACCCGATGGACCTCAGCGCCGACGACACGGTGCCGGGCATGGGCATCCAGTTCGAGGGCCTCGATCCCGAGGGGCGCGAGCTCATCCTGCGGTTCATCCGCAAGCGTCCTCCGATGTTCTACGACGAGTGAGCGACGCGTGAGCCGGCGGCGAGCCAGTGGCGGGAGGGGTCGTGCAAGAGCGCGCGCGTCAGCGTGAGCTTCGCAACGCCGGCGTCGTCGCGGCTCGAGAAGCGCGCCAGAAGCTCGCGCAGGCCATGGCGCTGCTCGACGTGGTGCCGGTCGCGGGGGCGGGCGATGCGATGGCGACCCAGCTCGCCGCCGAGCTCGCGAGCGCCGTCGGCGCCCTCTATGGCTGCGAGGTCGGTGAGGCGAGCAGTGTGCTCGACAAGCTGCGGGCGGCGAGCGGTGTGCTCTCGGGCGTGCTGGCGCGTGTGCACGGGCCTGCGTCGGGCTCGCAGCTCGACGCGGCGGGTGAGCTGGTCGCTGCGAGCCTCGCGGTGCTCTATCCCGTGAGGGCCGGCCTCGAGCGCGAGCTCGCGGAGCCCCGCCCCACGCCGCAGCCGGCGAGGCGAAAGACGTTCACGGTGCGCGGCGCGTCGGTGCAAGCGCGCGACGTGCCGACGATGGCCGAGGCGCTGCCGCCCGAGGAGCAGGCCGAGCTCGACGCGGTCCGCGTCTTGGCGTCGCAGGCGGGCGCCACGGTCCTCGATCTCGATCCGCCCGTGCACGTCGACGAGCCGGTGGTCGCAAGGACGATCGAGCCGCCGCCGCGACCTCCCTCGGTGCGGCCGGTGCCGCTCGTGGCGAGCCGACCGCCGCCGGAGGTGCAGACGCTCTTGACGATGGCGTCGGAGGCGCCGCTCGATCCCAGTCGATCGAGCATGCCCGCCGCGGCCCTCTTCCCGGAGGCGGGTGACGAGGAGCTGCCGCCGCTCCTCCTCATGGATCGAAAGAGCGGACGGCAACGTCGTCGTGCGGTCGAGCTCGTGGCCGATGCGCGGGGTGAGCTCGTCGACGCGACGAGCGGCGAGCACCGCACCTTCGCCGCGAGCGATCGACGTGGGCAGACGCGCGTGGATCTCGAGGTCGACATCGGCCTCCACAGTGCTTCCCAGTTCTACGCGGGCCTCTCGAACGACATCTCGGAGGGAGGGATCTTCGTGTCGACGATCCGCCCGTTGCCGGTGGGCAGCGAGCTCGAGGTGTCGTTCGTTCTGCCGGGCGGGCACACCGTGACGACGCGGGGACGGGTGGCGTGGCTGGCGACGCCGCGCGACGAGGACAGTCGGTCGGGGATGGGCGTTCGCTTCGTGCGCCTCGAGCCCGAGCACCGCGCCGCGATCGAGCGCTTCCTCCAGTACCGACCACCGATGTTGCACGAGCTCTGACGGACGCTCCGAGGGCGCCTGGAGCGAGGCTCGCGACGGGCACGTGCGCCCTCTCGGCCTTCGGCCTAGAGTCGCCGCGTGCTCTTCCTCCGCAAGGCCGCGCTTCGTCCGGTTCCCCGCTGGGCCGTGATCGACGAGGACGTCGTGACGGCGGTCGAGTCGCAGCTCGAGGACGACGGCGACGCGCTCCAGCGCACGCTCGATACCGCCTATCGCGAGATGGATCGCAAGCAGCCGCCGCTCGCGCAGTGGCTCGCGGAGCGCGTCTCCGACCGCAACGACGACCTCGCGCAGTCGCTCGGCTATTTCCTCGTGGTGACCGTGTACCTGGCCTTCCGCGAGGCCTTTCCCACGCGCTTGTCGCACGTGGACGAGACCCAGCTCGCGCTGGCGATCGAGACCTTCGACGCCGACGAGGCGCTGCGTCGCGATGACCCGGCCGAGGTGATGGAGACCGACGACGTGGTGGCGATGACGCAGCCGGCGCTCGTGCACTTCGTCCAGCACCACCTCGAGGAGGCGATCGAGCAGGCCGGCGACAGCCCCGATCTCGAGGCCTTCGATCACGTGTACCGGACGGTGCTCGTCGAGGTGGTCGCGCTCTCGCACGCGGTCCTGCCCCCCGAGGGCATGGTGACGAGCGGTCCCGCGCTGGCGTGAGGGGAGTTTCCTGGAGGGTCCATGCGGACCCTCCCCCGCGCGGCGGGGCCCCCTCCCGCTCCATTCGCTCACGCGAATGCTCCCGCGCGGGGCCCCAGCCCCGCTTGGGCGCCTCGCGCTACGCTCGGCGGGATCTCGGTTCGGGCCTCGGAGCCGCTGGCAACGAGGGGCTATCCATGGATCGGCGAGAGGCCGATCCTAGGAGCGTGGTGACCGAGCGCCCCCTCGAGATCGCGTCCCTCGGCCCGTTCGCCGAGCGCTTCGCGATCGAGGCCGTGCTCGGTCACGGTGGCTTCGGCACGGTGCTGCGCGCGCTCGATCGACGACAGGGACGACGCGTCGCGCTCAAGATCCCGCACGACACCGACGCGCAGGGCCTGCTCGCGATCAAGCGCGAATTCCGCGTGCTCGCGGGTGTGTCCCACCCGAACCTCGTCGCGTTCCACGAGCTCTTCGTGGGGCCGAGCGAGTGCTTCTTCTCGATGGAGCTGGTGCGCGGGATGGACTGCGTGCAGTGGGTCGAGCGCGCAGGAACGGCCTCGATCCCGCGCGTGGCCGCCGGGCTCGCGAGCGGGCTCGAGCACCTGCACGCGCTCGGGATCCTGCACGGGGATCTCAAGCCCTCCAACGCGTGGGTCGACGCGCACGGCACGCCCGTGCTCCTGGACTTCGGGCTCGCGCGTGAGGCTGCGGGCCCTTCCCACGAGCGTCTCGCGGGCACGCTCCCGTTCCTCGCGCCCGAGCTGTTCCGTGGCGCGCGTCCGAGCCCTGCGACCGATCTCTACGCGCTCGGCGCGCTGCTCTACGAGCTCGTGACGGGACGCCCCGCGTTCTCTGGCACGAGCGCGGAGATCGTCGGGCAGAAGCTCTCGGGGGTGAGCCCCGTGGTCGCCACCGCGCGCGGCGGTGTGAGCGCGGAGATGCTCGCGCTCGTCGAGGCGCTGCTCTCGGACGACGCCGCGCGACGACCGTCGGCGGCTGCGCTGGCAGCGCGCCTCGGCGCGAGCGCGAGCGCGACGCTCCACGCATGGGTCGGGCGCGAGCACGAGCTCGCGGCGCTCGAGGCCGCGCTCTCGCGCGCGCAGCAGGGTGCGCCCGAGATCGTCTACGTCGAGGGGCCTGCGGGCATCGGCAAGACCACGCTGCTCGATCGCTTCGTGGAGCGCGCGGCGCAGCGCGACGTCGTGGTGCTGCGCGCGCGCTGCTCGGAGCACGAGTCGGTGCCGTTCCAGGCGCTCGACGGAATCGTCGACCACCTCGCGACGCGGCTCGTGCACGACGACGCGCTCCGCGACGCGATCCGTGATCCGCGCGCGCTGCTCGAGGTGGCCGACGTGTTCCCGGTCTTCTCGGAGGTCGTCACCGCGACGGAGCTCCCGCTCGAGCGCCGTGCGACGGCCGTGTCGGCCCCCGAGCGTCGACGCCTCGCGGTGCGCGCGCTCGCGGAGGTGCTCTCGGATCTGGCTCGCGTGCGGCCGCTCCTCCTGACGATCGACGACGCGCACTGGGCCGACGAAGACGGCGCGCGCCTGTTCGAGGAGCTCCACGCCGCGCTCGTCGGCGCTCCGGTGATGGTGGTCGTGGGGCATCGCAGTGGGGACCACGGCGAGCCACTCGAGATCCTCGTGCGCGCGGGACGGGCTGGCCCGCGCTCGCGCGAGCGCGGCACGCCGAGGCGCATCGTCCTCGGTCCCCTCGTGGATCGCGACGCGCGCCAGATCCTCCGCGGTGGCCGCGAGGAGCGCGCGAGCGACGGGAGCGAGGCGCTCGTGGCCGCGGCGGGTGGGAGCCCTTTCCTGCTCGAGACGCTGTCGTCGCTCGGCGACGACGACGCGCGCGCGCTCGAGGGCGAGCGGGATCCAGAGCGCTGGATCGAGCGCGCTGTGCTGGGCCGCCTCGCCTCGCTCGGCCCGGAGGCGCGCGCCGTGTTCGACCTGGTCTGCGTGGCCGGGCACGCCGTGCCTCACGATCTCGCAGCGGCCTCGCTCGGGCTCGAGCCCGACGTCCTCGCGCTCCGCCAGCTGGGTGCGCTGCGGCTCGTGCGGACCGTGCCTGGGCGCGGGCGCTCGATCGCCATCGAGCCCTATCACGACCACCTCTCGCGCCTCGTACGCGCACGCCTCGGGCCCGATCGCACGCAGCGTCTTCATCGCGCGCTCGCGCGCACGCTGGTCGGTCGCGACGACGCCGACCCCATGTGGTCATGTCTGCACCTCCGAGGTGCGGGGGAGCTCGTCGAGGCGGCCCGCCACGCGATCGAGGCCGCCGATCGGGCCGCGCGCGCGCTCGCGTTCGCGCACGCTGCCGAGCTCCTGGGCTTCGCGCTCGAGCATCACGCCGGTGCCCGCGGAGAGCGCCGCACGCTGGAGATCGCACGGGCCGACGCGCTCGCGAACGCTGGCCGGGGGCGAGAGTCGGCCGAGCACTATCTCCGTGCCGCGGACGGTGTCGAGGTGTCCTCGCGCGTCGAGCTCTTGCGCCGAGCCTCCGAGCAGTACCTCCGCGTGGGCCACTTCCGCGAAGGGGTGAAGATCCTCGAGGAGGTCCTCGAGAGCTGTGGCGTGGAGGTGCGCCGCACGCCTCTGCGCGCGCTCCTCGCGCTCATGCGCCATCGACGCTGGATCCTGCGGCACGGCTTCGACGCAGGCTCACCCGAAGGTGTGGCACGGCCCGCATCAGCCGAGACGCTGCGGGCGATCGATGCGCTCGCGTCGGGCGCGATCGGGCTCTCGGTCGTGGACTCCATCCGCTCGGCCGACATGATGAGCGAGGCCCTGCGGCGCTGCCTCGAGGCAGGCGATCGCGAGCGCCTCGCCCAGTCGATGTCGTGGTGGGCCGCCTTCATCGCCAACGAAGGCGGGCCCTCGGAGCCCACGACGCGCGCGATCCTCGCGAGCGCCGCGCGCGAGACCGAGGTCCACGGCGGGGCCTACGCGCGCGGATGTCTCGCCGCGGCCGAGGGGCTCACCGAATTCCACCTCGGCCACTTCGCGCGCGCGAGCGAGCGCTTCGAGCGGGGCGTCCGGATCTTCGAGGGAGAGACGCACGGCACGCAGAAGGAGGCGTCCACGCTGCACATCTTCCACCACGCCGCGCTCGCGATCGGCGGGCGCCTCGAGGAGCTCGCGCGACGCACGGAGGAGCGCGAGCGCATCAGCGAGGCGCGCGGCGAGCACTACGCGCTCGTGAACCTCCGCAGTGGGCTCATGATCCTCCGCTGGCTCGCGGCCGACGCCCCCGAGCGCGCCGAGCAAGACCTCACGCGCGCGATGGAGGGCTTCGAGGTCTCGGGCTTCGTGGTGCAGCACTGGTTCGATCTCTGGGGCCGCGTCGCGGTGCGCCTCTACGAGGGCCGCGTCGAGGAGGCGCGATCCCTCTGGGAGCGCGCGCGTCCACGCGTCCTCTCGTCGCTCCTCGTGCGCACGCAGTTCACGCGCGTGCAGTCGCTCGGCATGGAGGCGCTCACGGCCGCGGCGAGGATCGAGGCGGGGGGGATCGGGCCGCTCTCCCGCGCGCGGCTCGGCCTCTGGGCGCGCGCGGCGATCGATCGATCGCGTGCCGAGGATCGCCGCTGGACGCGTGCGTATGCGAGCGTGCTCGAGGCCTGCTTGCGCGGCGCGTATGGCGAGCGGTCGCGCGCCAGCGCGATGCTCGAGGAAATGGCGGAGGCGCTCGATGGCGCCGAGCTCGGTCTCTACGCGATGCTCGTGCGCCACCAGCTCGGGCAGCGTGACGCCAGGCACCGCGCGATCGCACGGGCCTGGGCCGAAGGCGAAGGTGTGGTGGACGCCGACCGGCTCGCGCGCGCCATCACCCCCGGCCTTCGCTGCCTCGCACGCTGAGAGAGCGAGCGACGCGAGCGACCGGGTCAGACGTGCGGCTGCAGGCCGTCGGGCGCGATGCGCAACACCGTGCGGAAGTAGACGCTGTCGCCGTGATCCGAGAGGGCGATCGTCGAGACGACCTGCCCGCGCAGGGGCGGCTGTGACTGCGAGACCCTCGCCGTGTCGTCGAGGAAGCGGAGCGACTCGTAGGTGGCCTCCACGTGCAGGCGCGCCATCGAGTCGGCATAGATGACGCGCGTGTTCTCGTCGATCACGAGGAAGTAGGGGGATCGCTCCCAGGCCCCGGGGCCGCCACCGAAGAGGCCGACGCTGCGAGTCTCGATGCCGAGCAGCGTCACGCGGTGGCCCACCGGAACGGGCGCGAAGAAGGGCACTTCGACGGGAATGGCGGTCATTCCGCGATCGTCCCGTCGGCGCTGTGAGGGGTCAAGCGCGGTGCCTCACCCGCGGGGCTTCGATCGATTCCGAAGGCGACATCGGGCGTCGCGGTCAGAAGCCGAGCGGTCCACCCGCGAGAGCCACGGCGACCACGACCGAGACCAGGAGCGCGGTGCCCGCGAGCGCAAGGAGCTCCAGCGTGCGGATGCGTCGCGCGAGGCTCACGAGCAGCGCGTTCTTCTCCCCGAGCTCGAGCTCCTCGATGGAGAGGCGCGCGTCGGCGCGGTAGTCCGGGCGGACATCGGCGATGCGGAGCGCGACGAGGCTCGTGCCCATCGGGATCTCGCTCGGCACGACGGCGGGCGATCCATCGGGCATCACGGCCAGGCCTGGGCTCGTGACGCGGACCTCGGGGCTGCGCGAGACGCGCGCGTGACGACGACGATGACGCCACCCGAGGAGCAACACGAAGAGCCCGTAGACAGGCGCGATGACGAGCGACCACGCGATGCTGGTGGGCCGGGCGGGCCGCACCGCGTCGTCGTCGAGCCGCGAGAGCGAGGCGCGCTCGTAGGCACAGCCGCCGAACGTCTCTCCGTGCGGCGAGATCGGCCAGCGCACCTCGAAGCTCTGCTCGCTCTCACGCACCTCGACGGTGCGGCCCAGGGGACCCACCTCGACCTCGCACGGCTCGAGGGTGCGCGCCGCGACGTCCGGCTGCGGCACCACGCGGGCGATCGACACGCGCGCGAGCGCGCTGCCTCCCGGCTGCGCCACCGAGCTCACCTCCACGTCGATCGGCTCCTCGCCCGCCGAGCCCAGTCGCTCGCGCACGAGCGTCGGGAGCGCGGGGATCTCCACGAAGCCCAGCGTGGTGCTGGGCGCGACGACCCGAGCCTGGTCCGGCACGACGCCGATGCGGCTCGCCCAGAGCAGCGCTCCGATCATCACGGTCAGCGCGAGGCCGCGCACCTGTCCCGACGGCATGGCGGTGTCGCGCATGCGATCGGGATGCTCGGCCGCGGCAGCGGCGGCGAGGGCGATGCCCAGCGAGGACGCGAGCCACGCGACGACGGCCAGGGTCGAGCCCTCGAGCAGGTCGAAGAACACGATGGCGCTCAGCACCCACGCCACGACCCCGAAGAGTCCCGCGGAGACGCCTGCGCGCTCCCGGAAGCGGCGCTGGCTCACCACGATCGTCATGCCCGCCAGCGTGAGCAGCTCCCACACGAAGAGGGGCGCCGCGGAGGGCTCGACGCTCGTGAACAGGAACAGGCCCGCGCCGAAGAGCGCGAGACACGCGACGACGGGGGCGATCGCGCCGTGAGCCAGGGGGTGCCAGGGGCGGGTCATGGGGGTTCCGAGCGTGGTGGGGCCGACGACCTTGGGCCGTCCGTGACCGTCCCGTCGCAGAGCCGTCGCCGGGCTCGTGCGAGGGGCGGCTGATAGCATCCGTGCCGCGCATGCCGACCCTTCCTCCGCAGCTCACGGCGGTGCTCGAAGCCGAGCTGATCCGCCGTCTCGCCCGCGAATTCTCCTGGAGAAACGAGCTCCACTTCGCCAAGAAGCTGCGCGCCCCCCTGATCGCGCTCTCCGACAGCGAGAGCCGCCTCGGGGCCTGGCACCGCGCGAGCCGACGTCTGGAGATCTCGCGGCGCCTGGTCGTGACGCGTCCTTGGACGGAGGTGGTGGAGGTCCTCAAGCACGAGATGGCGCACCAGTTCGTGCACGAGGCGCTCGGCGTGCTCGACGAGAGCGCGCACGGGCCCACGTTCGCGCGCGTCTGTCGCGAGCGGGGGATCGACGCGCGCGCGGCGGGCCTCGTCGACGCGACCGCTGGCACCGACGAGACGAGCCGCATCCTCGACCGCGTGCAGAAGCTGCTCGCGCTCGCCGGCTCGAGCGAGCAGCACGAGGCCGAGGCGGCCATGCGCAAGGCGCACGAGCTCATGCTCCGACACAACCTCGGCGCACTGCGGGAGACCGGCTACGAGGTCCGACACCTGGGCGATCCGTCGCGTCGTCGCACCGCCGTCGAGCGCGAGATCGTCTCGCTCCTCACGACCTACTTCTTCGTGGAGGTCATCGAGATCCCCTCGTACGTCGTGACGAGCGGCCGCGAAGGCGTGGTGTTCGAGGTGTGCGGCACGCGCGCGAACGTGGCCCTCGCCGAGCACGTCTTCGCCTTTCTCACGGCCACCGCGGAGCGCCTCTGGCAAGAGGCCCGCAGGGGCCGTCGGCTGGCCGGACGTGAGCGGATCCCCTTTCAATCGGGGGTGATCCGCGGCTTCGGCGAGAAGCTCGGCAGCGAGCGCGAGGTGCTGCGCGGCACGGGCCTCGTGTGGGTCGGCGACGCCGCGCTCGAGCGCTTCTACCGAGCGCGGCACCCGCGCATCCATCGCACGACGCGCTACCAACGTCTGAGCGAGGGGCACGCGCTCGGGCGTCAGGCGGGTCGCGAGGTGATCTTGCATCGCCCCGTCGGGAGCGGGCCCTCGAGCGGCGGCCCGCGCCTCCTGGGGAGCTGACGGAACGCACGCGAGCAGACCGCGCGAGCGCACCCTCGGCGCTTTACATGAGGACGGCGCACGACGAGGATCGGCCGGATGTCCGAGCCCTGGCTGGGGCGCTACCTCGCTCCCGACGCGATCGCGCGCGCTGGCGCGTTCCATCGCCACGCCGCGCGACGCGAGCGTGACGGGGCTCCGTGCGTCGTCGTCTCGAGCTCGCCGAGCGCGTCGGAGCCCGCCGCCTGTGCGGCGCTCGAGGCCCTGGCGCGGGCCCACCACGAGACACGCTCACCGCACGTCGCGTGGGCCGCCAGCCCCGTCGTGCACGCGCACGAGGGCGTGCGCTTCGTGGAGCTCGAGAGCGCCGCGAT
>JAIBCE010000163.1 GCA_019694315.1 Sandaracinaceae bacterium | reverse complement strand
GGGTCGCGCCGTGCTGCGGCGCACGCGCACGGTGCGCGTCACCGGCCGCCACATCGTGCTCTTCACGTTCAGCGCGAGCTGCACGGAGATCGCGTGCCCGATGGGCGATCCCCGCGCGACGGAGTGCGAGGGAGGCCACTGTGTCGTGCCCGACTGCACGGGCGTCACGTGCGGCACGGCGGGCTGCGTGCGCGACGACCAGTGCCTCGCGAGCTCACCCTGCGAGGCGCCGCGCTGCGTGGACGGTGTGTGCTTCCAATTCGCCGATGCCTCGCGCTGCCGCGCCAACGAGATCTGTGTGCCCGGCCGGGGCTGCGAGATGCGCCTGCCCGATCCGGATGGCGGCATCCCCGCGCTGCCCGACGCGTGGAGCGCGCCCATCGACGCGGCCGGCGAGTGCGTCGAGGGCGACGAGGTCGCGTGCACCACGGGCTGCGGCACGACGGGCCACTCGCGCTGCAGCGGAGGCAGCCTCGGGCCGTGCGAGCCGCCCGCGGAGGTGTGCGATGGCGCCGATCAGAATTGCGACGGCGTGGCCGACGACGGCTTCGCGTGCAGCGTGGGACGACGCGAGAGCTGCACCACGTCGTGCGGCAGCGAGGGCACCCACGACTGCCAGGGCGGCTGCGAGTGGGGGCCCTGCGAGCCGAGCGCGCCGGAGCGCTGCAACGGCGCCGACGAAGACTGCGATGGTCGGATCGACGAGGGCTTCCGCGCGAGCCTGCGCTTCTCCACGTTCAGCTCGCTCTCCTCGCAGGTGGCGGCGTGCAACGGATCGACGGAGCGCTTCGGGCCCTCGTGCAACGCCGCGTTCCATCGTGAGTGTCGTGCGCTCGGCTGCGCGACGAGCGGCTTCGGCCCGATCGAGAACGACGGGGACGTGGCCAACGGCACCTGCGTGATCGGCGACGTGATCGACGTGCCCTACGCGACGCTCGCGACGCTGCTCGCGCCCTGCGACGGCGTGATGGAGTCGCACAGCCTCGCGTGCAACGCCGCGATTCATCGCCACTGCGCGATGCATGGCTACGCCAGCGGATTCGGTCCCGTGGAGATCTCCGGCGGCGTCGCGACCGTGACGTGCCTCCGCAACGCCGAGACGCGGCCCACCACCTTCACCGAGCTCGCGACGTACTTCTCGGGCTGCGACGGGATGACGATCCGCTTCGGCCCGCACTGCAACGCCGCGATCACCCGCTACTGCGCGGCCAACGGCTTCCTCAGCGGCTACGGTCCCATCGAGAACGACGGCGACGTCGCGTGGGTCGCGTGTGTGAGGCCCTGAGCGAGGGACGATCCGCAGCCCATGGGCAGTTTGTTGGGCGTGCGGGTCGGACCTTGCTGGATCGGCCACGACAGGGCTTCATCGGCACATGGGAATGGCCATCGTCGTCGCGCTCGTGGTGCTGGCCCTCGGCGCGGCCGTCGCGCTGCGCGTGGTGCTCAAGCTGATCTCGAGCGGGGCGAGCCCCGAGCCGTCGTCGTTCGCGCCGGCACGACCACCCGTGCACGAGGTGGCCTCGGTCATGGCGCAGCGCGGGGTTGCGGAGCTGCGCTGCGCCGCGCCGGCGGGCGAGTGCTCCGTGTGGCTCGAGCTCGGCCTCGAGAGCCGGGGCGGCATCCTCTCGAGCGGGCAGCTGCACCTCGACGTGTCCCTTCGCGCAGAGGCCGGCGGCGTGCCGCTCGAGCTCCCGATCCGCATCCACTACGACGGCGAGGACGTCACGGTGACGCCGCGGATCAACGGCCGTGTCTCGTTGGCGTCGTCGTGGCCGGCGGGACAGCTCGTCGTGCAGCGCAAGATCTTCGTGCTGCCGCCCGTGGCGCCGGGCGTGCCCCTCTACGTGGCGGTGGCCGTGCGACCCCACGAAGAGCTGCAGCGCTTCGACGTGCGGCTCTGGCTCGGCGCGGGCGCGTGAGCCCCTGCCTGCGGACCCCCGCGACGGGGCGGATCGCTCACCCAACGAATTGATCATGGACGCGCCGCCTCGCCCGTGAACGATGCTCTCTGTCGATGAGCGCGCGGGAGCCTCGCATGTCGCCCACTGCCGATCTGGTGCTCCTGGTGGAGCAGGCCTATGCGTCGGCTCCGAGCGAGGACAGCTGGCTCGACGGTGTCCACGCCGCCGCGGCGCCGCTTCTCGAGGCGGGTTTCGGCCTGTTCGTGTGTCTCCGCAGCGTCGAGGGGGTCGAGGTGCGCTGCGCCGATCACCCAGCGGTGCGTGTCGTCAGCGACCTCTTCCAGCAACAGATCCGCGCCGAGTACGACGCCGTGTTCCGGGGCACGTCGTTCACCACGTTGTTGAGCCAGCTCGAGCGTCTCGGCCCGGAGGCCGTGCGGGCGTGGAACACGATCGCGGCGCCTCATGGGATCGCGGACTCGGTCGGCGTGATGGCGGACGATCTGGAGGGGAGCGTCCTCTTCGTCACCGCGCCCTTCGGCAGCGCCGGGGTCGTCGCACGACACGACGCACGAGCCTGGCAGAGAGCTGCGGCGCACCTCGGCGCTGCGCATCGGCTGAGGCGACGGCTCGGTGACGCCGAAGGCGAGGCCGTGCTGACGCCGGGCGGTCGCGTGCTCCATGCGAGCGGCGCGGCGCGTGAGCCGCAAGCCCGCGCGGGGCTGGCTCGAGCGGCACGAGCGATGGACCGAGCGCGAACGCGGGTCGAGCGACGCACGCAGCCGCTCGAGGGCTGGACCCCGATGACGCTGGGCCGTTGGTCGCTCGTCGAGCGCGAGGAGCGTGGCGCGCGCCTCGTGCACGCCATGCCGAACCTTCCGTCGCGCGCCCGCTGGTTCCAGCTCACGCCACGTGAGCGGTGTCTCGCCGAGCTCGCGCGGCTGGGCTTCGGCAACAAGCAGATCGCCTACGCGATGGGCCTCTCCACCGGCACCGTGGGCTGGACCCTCGCGAGCGCGAGGCGAAAGCTCGGACTCCGTCGCCGCGTGCAGCTGGCCGAGCGCGAGGGCGCGCTCGCAGTGGCCGACGTCGAGCGCGAGCTCGAGACGGACCTCAGCGCGGCCGAGCTCGAGGTGGCGATGCTGGCGCTCTCCGGCGCATCCAACGTCGAGATCGCGCGCGCACGCGACGTCTCGGTGAACACGGTCGCGAACCAGCTGCGCAGCGTGTTCGCACGAACGGGCACCAGCTCGCGCGCGGAGCTCGCGGCACTCGTGTCCCGTCGCGCGGCCCTGCGAGCGCGCTGAACGGTGCTCGCTCGTCGTTCGAGCCTCCCGAGCGAGGCGCAGGTCAAGGGACCATGAGCATCAGCGGCGGTGTGGTCGGCGAGCAGAACGGCCTGTCGGCGGACGCCTCTCGCGCGGCGAACGAGACGACGGTGGCCGCGCCGCACGAAAGGCCGAATTCCGGGCCACCCGGCGGAGAGAGCGGCACCGCCGTGAACGTGCAGCCGGCGGGCGGAGTCGGCGGGAGCACGTCGCGTCTCCACACATACGATGGAACGACGATACGCGTCACCGGCGACTCGAAGAGCGGCGTGCTCCGCAAGACGAAGCGCGCCGAGTGGGCCGTCGAGCCGGGCAGTCGCTCCGGCATGTAGGCGTAGCCGAGGACCGACATCTTCACTGGCACGACCGCGCGCGTCGTGCCGACGACGACCTCGAGGTGCTCGTCGAGCGGTCGAGCGAAGAGCCCGCGGTCTCGCGTGAGCTCCTCGAAGGAGGTCGGGACGTAGGTGGCAGGGATGGCGACCGAGCTCACCGTGATGGTGCGCCGCCCTCGCGGAGCCAACATGCCACTCGCTGGCTCCACGGTGAGCAGGGACTCGGCCCGCGGCGTCACGGAGAACGGCAGCGTCATCGTCGAGCTACGGTTGACGATCTCGAACGTCACGGGCGCGGGCGTGTCTCCGCAGAAGGTTTGGCTCATCTCGATCGAAGCCGGGATCGACACCGCAGGCGCGGTCGGCGCGAGCCCCGTGCCACGCAGCGTGATGCGGCCGGCACCGCCGCAATTGGGCACACCGCCGCGAAGCTGCAGATCGAACACCGCGCTCGCGTCGCCCACGCTCGCAGGCGTGAAGCGGGCTGCGAGCGTCGGCTCACCGAGCGCGTTGTGGGTGGCGCCCACGGTGAATCCGTTCGGCGTCGGGCTCGTCGCGTCGATGGGATCGGCGTAGGTCGACACGATGGTCACGGGCAGCGCCGCGGCACTGCTCGCGCTGCCGACGACGGCGCTTCCCACGAATGCGTCGGCGGGCAGCGTCTCGATCATCGCTCCCGTGATGCGCTCCTGGAGCACCACCTCCAGTGTGGCGGTCGGCGTGGTCACGAGCATCGACTCCGCCCTGCGCCCAGGGCGGATCGCTCCGACCGGCGTCGCGCTGACACCGATGGCTGCGGTCCCTCCTGCCGGGATGGTTCCCGACGCAGTGAGCACCCGGAAGAGGATGCTGCCCGGGGCCATCGCCGCCGTGAACGTCGTGGGTGAGCTGCCATTGTTGTGCACGAGGACCTCGCCGCTCGGCGCGAATCCGCCGCACGGGTTGTCGCCCACCGACACGATCGCAGGCGCGTCGATGGGAAGCAGCGTGCCCACGCCCGTCACGGTGGTGCGAAGCGAGGTCGTGCTGCACAACGACGCGGTGCCTCCGCTCCACTCCGTCACGGTCACTTGCTCGGAGAACCCGTCGCTCGGGACCGCCCTGGTCGCGAGGTGTGCGATGGCCGTGCCGGGCTCGCCGGCCACGGCGGCGGGCACCGTGACGATCGCATAGCTGCCAGATTCGGCCTCGGCGCGAACCACGACCGGGCGATCTCCGTGGTTCGAGATCGGCAGCTCCACGCTCGCCGGCACGCCTACGGCGACGGCGCCGACGTGGACCGGCTCGAGGGACAGCAGCGCGCCCGTGCTCTCGAAGCGCAGGTGCACGTAGCGGTTGTCGTCGCTCGTCGCGATGCGGAGGTCCCCTTCGCGCACCGACACGGGATCGAGCGGATCACCGGAGGCGTGGACCTCGATGCTCATCTGCTCTCCAGGCGCGAGGTCTCTCGTGCCGTCGCCGATCAGCACTCCGTCGACCGAGACGAAGAACGGGCTCGGTGCGCCGAAGGACAAGGTCTCGGTGGTGGTGCCCTGGTTGCGCAACACGAGCAACTGCGGGGCGGGCGTGCCCCCACACGATGCACTGAGCGCGAGGCTGTCGACGGGGACGACGATGTCCTCGCGCGCGGGGCGCGCGTGGAACGTGAAGGTGTTGGCCGGTGGGCGGCACGAGCCGGGTGCGGTCGCGGTCAGCACGTCGTCGAAGCCGGGACTGTCGGGGCCCGCGGGTGTGTAGGTCACGTGGATGAACGCTCGCTCGTCGGGAAGGAGCACCGTGCCAGGAGCGAGGTCGTGCGTGAGCTCGCCGAACGAGGTCGTGATGGTCGGCGTCGCGGGCCCATCGCCCACATTGACGAGCTCGATCGTGGTGGTGGCCGCGCCACCCCAGGGCGCAGTGAGCTCGAAGGCAGGGCTGCCACTCCAAGCGAGCCACGCACCCATGGCGGGCGCTCGCAGCGCGATGCTCGCCGGTGTGTCGCCCGGGGCGCTCGAGGTGAACACGAGTCGATCCTCGAGGGCGTAGGGCAACGTCGGCGGCGTGCTGGGAATCGCTGGCGCCTCGATGGTCACCGTCACCATCTCCCCGGGGCCCAGCGTTCCGGTCGTCGGCGTCACGCGGAACGGCGACGACGCTCCGCCTACGAGCGTCGCGCTCCACGTGAGCGGGGCCGATCCTGCGTTGTGCAGCGAGCGAGTCACCGGAGCCGGTGTCGATCCACATGCGGTCGCGTCGAAGACGACGTCGCCAGGCACGCGCAGCGATCCCGTTGCCCCCACGGCGCTTGCCGTGGTGCGTGCCTCGGCCTCGAGGTTGGAGGCGCACACGCTGCCCATCCCGCGGATCGCGATCGCGGCGTCGGTCGCGCCCACGTGCGCCACGGCGAGGCTCAGCGATCCCACGATCTCCGCGCCAGCAGCGATGGTTCCGGGCACGCCGGGCACGTCGACCGTGAAGCCCGGCCCGAGGTCGGCCTCGAGCTCGAGCTCCGCGGGACCGTTGCCGACGTTGCGAACGCTCAGCACGCCGCTTCGCGTGGCGCCGACGTCGAGGTCGCCGAAGTCGTACTCCGCGCCGTCGCCGAAGAGATCCGCGCCCACGCGTCGCACGTGCAACTCGATGGCGAGGCCCCCGACGCGGAGGATGGCCCGCCGGTCGCCCGAGTGGCTCAGCGTGAACGGCGCTAGCGCCTGAGGCTGCACGCGCAGCGTCGTCGTATCACCGGGTGAGAGGGTCGTGAGGCCACGGGCCTCGACGGCGAAGTACTCGGGTGCTCGCTCCACCACGAACGACAGCGCCACGGAAGTGCCTCCGGTGTTCGTGATGGTCACGTCACGCGCCGCAGGCGGGCTCGAGCCACAGGTCCAGTCGCCGAAGTCGAGGAGCAACGTGTCGGCCTCGAGCACGCCAGGGGAGGGCGCGTCAGGCGGAGCGTCGTCGGGCGCGTCTGCCAGCGGCGCGTCGGGCGCGTCGTCCGAGGGCCTACCGCCATCGTCGCCGCCCGCGTCGAGCGCCGACGGGCTGGGACAGCCCGAGAGCGCGGCGAAGACGAGGAGGAGCATCGTGGTCAGTGAGCGAGGCGACATGCGACCAGGCTGGGTCAGGCTCGGTCGCGCGAGAATGGTCAATTGGTTGGAGTCGTCGCTCCGACGAGGGCTCAGCGTGCTCGGCGTGCGCGACGGCCGAGCACGGCGAGCGCGAGCCCGAGCATCCACACCTGTGCGCTGCTCGCGCGGCCGCTCGCAGGCGAGGCGCTGCAGCCGATCGTGCCCATGAGCACCTGGAGCGAGGCACCGGGGTGCCCGCCCGCGAGGCGCAGGCTGGCGATGGCCGCTGGGCTCGACATGCCCATCGAGTCGGCGAACGCGGGGCCGAGCACGAGCTCGTCGAAGCCGCTCGCGCCCGCGAGGTAGCAGCGCAGGCCGCTCGCGTCGCGCCCGCAGAGATCGGCATCGCCGTCTCCGTCCACGTCGGCGACGCGCAGCGAGCGCGCCTGCTCCACGCGATCCCAGCCGTCGCGATCGGCGAGCACGGGGCCGAGCACCACCTCGTCGAACGAGGCGCCGTCGCCGAGCCAGCAGCGCGCGCGATCGAGCTCTCTCGCGCACACGTCGGCGAGCCCGTCGCCGTTCACGTCGCCGGTGCGGAGGGTCGTGTACACCTCGCGTCGCGCCCAGCCGCTCGCCTCGCTCATCGCCGGGCCCGCGAGATCGCGATCGAAGGTGACGCGTCCGCTCGCGGCCGCGCGCTCGGCCACCGCACAGCGGAAGCCACTCGGCGTGCGCGCACAGAGGTCCGCGAGCCCGTCACCGGTCACGTCGAGCACGCGCAGCGTCGCCCAGTACGCCACGTCGTCGAAGCCCATCGCGTCGCTCCAGCGCGGGCCGCGCACACGCTCGCCGAAGCGGCCGTCCTGCGCCATCCAGCAGTCGAGGCCCTCGGCGCTCCGCGCGCACACGTCGCTGCGCCCGTCGCCGTCCACGTCGCCGAAGCGCAGCGTGCCGTGGTGCACGACGTTCGCGAAGCCGCTCGCGTCCGAGAGCGCGTCGAGGTGCACGCGCTCCTCGAAGCCGTGGCCGCTCGAGCGCATGCAGTCGAGGCCCTGCGCGTCGCGCGTGCAGAGATCGGCCGCGCCGTCACCCGTCACGTCCACGAGGTCGAAGAACGTCGTGCTCGCGTCGAGCGTCGGGCCCGTGAGGGGCTCGCCGAAGGTGCGCCCCTCGCTCTTCCAGCAGCGCACGCGATCCCTGTCGATCCCGCAGAGATCGGCGTCGCCGTCGCCGTCGAGATCGGCCATGCGGAGCGCGAGCGCGTGGTCGCGATCGCCCCAGCCCTCGCGCGTGGGGAGGCTCGGGCCCACGAGGACCTCGCTCGCGCCATGCGCGCTGCCGCGCAGACACTCGAGGCGCTCGCCGCGCCGCGCACACGCATCCGCCGAGCCGTCTCCGTCCACGTCGGAGCTCGCGTCGGGCCCGAGGAGCGCGGCCTCGTACGCGGCCTCCTCGATCTCGCAGACCTGCTCTTCGTCCGTCTCTCCGTCGCAGTCGGTGTCGAGCCCGTCGCAGACCTCGGGGCTCGGCTCCACACCACCGAGGCACGCGCCCCAGTGACCCGCCTCGCAGGTCTCGGTGCCGCGCACGCACTCGCCCACGTCGGTGCCGCACGCGCGGTGCACGTCCTCGTCCACGCCGCCCCGACAGTCGTTGTCGACGCCGTCGCAGATCTCCGGATTGCCCGGAAAACGTCGCGGATCGTGATCGTCACAGTCGCGCGAGCCGGGCACGCCGTCGCCGTCCACGTCCGGATCCGGCTCGATCCCCGCCAGCCGCTCGAGGGCCGCGCGATCGCCGTTGAACACGTCGCGATCGATGCGCCCACCGATGCCCGCGATGGAGCCCGAGCTCGTGTACTGCCAGAAGGTCCAGTGGCTCCAGCGATCGTTGATGTTCGGACACGACGCGCTCGTGTACTGCGCATGCCAGAGCGGCAGATCGCGGAAGTCCGAGCTCGCGACGTAGGGGTCCCAGTAGTAGCGGCCCGTGTACACGATGGGCCTCCGACCGGTGCCCTCGGTGACGCGATCGACCCAGGTGTGGATGCGCGCGGTGTAGGTGGCCGGCGAGACGCCCGGGCTCGGCGCCTCCACGTCGATCGTCACCGGCAGATCGCCCGGCCCGAGGCGTCCCACGGCATCGATCACGAGGTTCGCCTGCACGAGGGGATCGGTCTCGGGCTCGAAGAACTGATAGGCGCCGCGGATCAGGCCCACGCGCCGCGCCTCGCTCCAATTCCGCTCGAATTGACGGTCGTGGTACGTGCCGTCGCCGATCCGCACGATCGCGAAGTCGATGCCGGAGCGGCCCACCGCGTCCCAGTCGATCGTGCCCTGCCACGAGCTCACGTCGATGCCCTCGAGCGTGGGCCCGTCCGCGCACACGGTGAGCTCGTGCTCCGCGAGGCCGAGGTCGTCGTCGGCCGGCGCGCACGCGGCCATGCCCACGAGCACGAGGAGCCCGGCATACGAGCACCGGCGGAGGCGACGCTGGGGGGCCTGGGTCATGGAGCTCCTCGATCGTCAGCGGTGACAGTGTCGCACGGGGGCCGGGGCGCTCAGCGGAGCCACGCGAAGAGCGGGAACGTGTTCGTCACGGGGCCGTCCGTGCCCGCGCTGTGGTGTCGCGTGATCGTCGCCGCGCTGAGCGCGTGGTCGTACACGGCCACCTCGTCGATCGCGCCGCTGAAGCTCGCGGCCTCGCCCTCGCCGATCGCGTTCCGGTGCCCCACGAGGAAGTCGTCGCCGAGCAGGAGCCCGCCGCTCATCGCGGTCTCTCCGATGCGGTGACCGTCGAGGTAGAGCGTGCCGTGCATCCCGTCGTAGGTGGCCACCACGTGGTGCCACGCGTCGGCGCTCACCGCGTCCGCGTCCGACATCACCGTGTGGCCGTGCTCGTCGGCGCCGACGAAGTTCGCGAAGATCTTCGAGCCCGAGTCGAACTGCCACACGTGCGCCGCGGGCATCGTCTCGCCCTCGATCTCGAGCAGCGGCGCGGTGTGGCTCGTGTCATCGGCGCGGAACCAGCACTCGAGCGTGAGCTCCTCGGAGTCGGAGAGCGACGCGGGCGTGGCCACGCGCAGGTACGAGCCGTCGGTCAGGCGTGCGGCGGCGTTGGTGTCTCCCTCGATCGCGCCCTCCGCCTCGCGGCTCACCGTCCCGCCCGAGGCCGCGGCGGACGGTCCACCCATCGCGTCCACACGCGCGCCCGACGACTCGCCGAGGCGCAGGTAGAGCGCCGGCGCGCTCGCCTCGACCAGCTCCGTGTAGCTCACCTCGAGCGCGATCTGGTCGGGCGTGATCGCCGCGCAGACGCCGTCGCAGTGGAGGCTCTGACACTCGAGGTCGCTCGTGCACGCCCAGCCGTTGGTGCGGCGCGGGCGGCACTCGCCCCACGCGCCCGGCTGCCAGCGGCCCGGCAGGCTGCAGTAGCTGCCGGCCTCGCAGTCGAGCGGGTGCGAGCACGCACCGTCGTTGCGCGCCTCGCACACGCCCTCCGGCGAGCCGTCCACGCGCAGGTGGAGTCGACACGCGTTGCCATCGGCGCACGAGAGCGCGGAGATGCGCAGGGCCGATGCGCTCGTGCCGCTCGGCGTGCAGTCGGCGCCCTCTTGGCCGGTGCCCTCGAAGATCGCGAGGAACGCGTCGTGATCGATCGGGCGCGCCCAGCAGCTCTGTGCGCTCTCCTCGAGCGACGCGAGGAACGCGCCCGCGCGGCCGGGGTCGTAGGCGAGGCGCTGATCGTCGGCGAGCGCGCCCACCGTGGGCTCGCACGCGTCGCGCTGCGCCTCGAGGCACGTGGCGCGCGTCATCGAGCCGTCGAAGCAGCGCGCGTCTGCTTCGCACACCACGCGAGCGACCTCGGCGCAGAGCGCGGACGCCTCGACGGGCGTGCCCGCGTTCTCGGCGCATCCGAGCGCGCTCAGCGAGAGCGCGAGACCCGCGGCCAGACCCAGACCCAGTGACGGCGACGACGTGGACATGCCCCTCCACGTCGCAACGCACGTGCCTCCCGCTCGGGCAGGGCCCGCGACGTGGCGATCGCACGAATTCAGCTGAAAAGCGCAGGTTTCCCAGGGCGGAGGCGCCCGCGCTGCGGCGTCCGGATCGCACACCGATCAGGTTCTGGACGGCGCGGCCCCGAGGCCGCAGCCGTGCGGCGCGCGCTCACCAGCGCGAGGCAGGGCCGAGATCGTAGGCGTCGAAACCATTCTTCTTGAGGAGGCCGAGGGCGCTCGCCGACCGCATGCCCGAGGCGCAGTAGACGACGATGGGCTTGCCCTTGGGGAGCTCACCGAGGCGCGAGCCGAGCGACTGCACGGGGATGTTCCTCGCGCCCGGCAGCGCTCCCGCGGAGAACTCGCCGGGGCTGCGCACGTCGAGCAGCAGCCCGCCCGCGTCCACCTTCGCGCGCGCCTCCGACGCGGAGATTCGGTTCCTGGACGCGAGGAACATGCGCACGACCATCACGACGACGAACGCCGTGAGCACCCAGAAGAGGAGATCGTTGAGCTGCATCGCGCGCGGTGTACTTCCGCGCGTGCGTCCGCGCCGCGTGCCTGCTCACGGTGCCCGCCGTGAATTCGGGGAGGGCGCTCCGAATCGGTTCGGGCCTGGATCATGCGTCAGACCGATCACGCATCCGTCATCAGAGGTGCTCGCGCGCGGCGAGCGAGCGGCGCGATCGCTGCGCCACTCGTGCATCGCGAGCGTGAGCGCGGCGGCGAGCTTCGGCGGAGCGCTCCCGTCCTCCACGCCTCCCTGTGCGAAGTACGCGACGCGGCGGGTCGTTCCCGCTCGGTACACCGGCCCGTCGTCGCCCGAGAGGAGCAGCACGTCGTAGACGTGACGGCCCTTCTCGTCGCGCACCTCGAAGCGATCGATGCGCCGCGGCAGCTCGTCGTCGCCATCACGCGTGGCCGTCTCGAGCATCGCGCCGAGCTGTCTCCGCACGAGCGGGTCGAGCTCTTGCACGCGCGGCGTCGCGATCTTCGTGAAGGTGAGGCGCGCCGGCGGCCTGGGCGCACGGCCGACCTTCTTCGGATCGAGCGTCAGCAGCGCGGCGATCGCGGGGTGCTCCGCCGCCAGGGACACGAGGCTCTGCTCGAGGGCGTGCTTGGGTCGCGCGACCCCCGCGCGTCTTCGGAGGGCCTTCAGCACGGGCGCTTCGGGCACCTCGACGAGGAGCCCGAGGAGGTAGCTCTCCGCCCACGCCGGGTGCACGCGCTCGGCCGCCCCGATCACGGCTGCGGCGCGTCGCGTCGCAGGCAACGCCTCGAGGCACTCGCGCACCTGGGCGAGCCTCGCGCCTGCGTCGTACGGCAAGAGCAGGTCCCAGCTCCGCTCGATCGGCGCATTCGCGCGCGCGAGGCCGAGGAAGACTGCGAGCCGGAGGCTCTCGGGCAGCACTCCGCGGCGCGTCGTCGGAGACGCGTCGTCTCGGGCGCGCGAGGCGAGCAGCTCGGCCGCACGCGCCGCGGCGTCGCCCACGGTCGCATCGATCTCCTCGAGCGGCAGCGCTGCGCCGACGATGGCCGCGAGGTCGCTCGCTCGCGCAGGATCGAGCGACAGCGTGGCCGCGGCGACGAGTCGCTCGCCGAGCGGCAGCGCCCTCAGCGAGGCGAGGAGCTCTGCCTGCCGCAGCGCCGCGTCCTCCATCGCGTGGGTCATGCGCGCACGTCCCTCGCGGGCTCCTTCGAGGGCGGCAGGCCCAGCATGCCGAGCACGCCGCCGACGAGGATCGCGCAGAGGCTCGGATCGTCGAGCTTGTCGGGCGCGCTCTCGATCACGCGGAAGAGGAGGCTCCGCACCGAGTGAAGGAGCAGGAGCGCGAGCAGCTCGGGGTCTCGATCGCCCAGGATCTGGGGGTGCGCGCGCAGCTGCATCGTGGCCAGCGCGTGGGCCTGCGCGAGCGCGCCCTTCACCTCGGGGGTCTGCTCCATGAGCGGCAGCACCTCGACCACGCTGCGGTAGAGCGCGCGGTCTCGTCGCACGAGCGCGACCATCTCTTCGGTGGTGACGCGCAGCATCTCCTCGGGCGAGGTCCCCGTCACGCGCGCCGCGACGTTCTGGGCGAGCTCGACGTCCTCGCGCACGCGCTGCTCGAAGTACGCGGCGATGAGCGCTTTCTTGTCGGGGAAGTACTGGTAGAGCGAGCCCACGCTCACGCCCGCGCGCGCGGCCACGCGGCTCGTGGTGGTGTCGTCGAAGCCGTGCGCACCGAACACGTCGCCGGTGGCCTCGACGATCGCCTGCACGGTGGCCTTGGCGCGGGCCTGTCGCGGCGCGCGGGCCGAAGGAGCTCTCGGACGCGGAGGGGCCATGCGAACGACGATACCGAAGCGAGCGGCGTCCGATCGAGAAGCTGGAGACCGATCCGTGTGTGCGCGAGAAACGCCCACGAAAGAGGGCGATTTGCGCGATCGAGAACGCGAATGGTGAAGGGGTGTCCGGCGCTCCAGAGTGAGGCTCACACGCCGCACGCGCGGCTGGAGGCACCATGAAGACCCGCGTCTCGCTCTCCACGATCTTCCGCTGCTCGCTCGAGCGCGCGTTCAAGACCCCGATGCTCTGCGACGTGTCCAAGGTGCACACGGGCTTCGGCGTCATGCCGCGCGTCACGCACTGCACCGAGGACGCGGACTGGGGGAAGGTGGGCGCCAAGAAGCGCGTGTTCGCCGCCAAGGCGTGGACCTTCGGTGGCGGGGAGGTCTCGAGCGATCGAGTGATCGAGCGCGTGGAGAACGACCACTGGGTGATCGAGGTGGCCGACTTCCGCACGTGGATGCTCGGCTTCGATCGCCTCGTGGGCGAGTGGAAGACCACGGCGCTCGGCCCGGACGAGATCCGCGTCGACTACACGTACACGCTGCACGCGCCCACGCCGTGGTTCCTCGCGCCGCTCGCCTTCCCCGCGCAGTGGCTCTTCGGGCAGCTCTTCTGGCGCATCTACATGGGCCGCGTGCTCGAGAACGTGCGCGCGATGGCCTACGCGGAGGAGCCCTACCAGTTCCCCTGATCGACCATTCGGCGGCTTGGGCCGGGAGAGACGGAGAGGGTCCGACCTCACGTCGGGCGGCGGGGAGGGTCATACACACCGGACGCGCGCTGCGATCACGCACGCTGGTGCACGCGGATCGGTTCGCTCACACGAGCACGCTCGGGCTGATCGGGGTCATCGAGGCGCTCTCGGAACCTACCGATGGGGCCGGGATGACCACACCACGTCGCCACCTCGCTCTCCCCTGGCGCGTCGTCGCCGTCGACACTGCGTGCTTCGCGATCGCCTTCGCCGCGTGGGTGATGCTCGGGCCCTCGTCGCGCGCGCTGGCTGCGGAGCTCGACCTCTCTCCGGCCACCGCGAACCTCCTCAAGTCGCTGCCGATCCTCGTCGGCTCGGTGATGCGGATCCCGGTGGGCTTGCTCACCGATCGCTTCGGCGCCAAGCGCGTGTACCCCGCCGTGCTCTTGCTCGGCGCGGCGGGCGCGGGGCTGGCGAGCCTCGGCTCGAGCGCGGCGTCCATCGGGCTCGCGGGGCTCGTCCTCGGGATCGTCGGCACCTCGTTCACGGTCGGTGCGCAGTCGGTCGCGTCGCAGTCGCCGTCGGCCGTGCAGGGCACCGCGCTCGGGATCTTCGGCGCGGGCAACGTGGGGACCGCGCTCACCACGGCCATCATGCCGCTGCTGCTCGGCGCGATGGGCTGGCGTGGTGCGTTCCGCGCGTACGCGGCGCTCCTCGTGATGGCCGCGATCGGGCACGCGCTCCTCGCACCGTCGGCTCCGCGCCCCTCGGTGCCCACGCCGCTCCGCGCGCTGCTCGCGCCGCTCGCGGACATGCGGACCCTGCGCTTCGGCCTCTACTACACGGCCACCTTCGGCGTGTTCGTCGCGACGGCGCTCGCGCTCACCGACGTGTACGTCGACGGCTATCACCTCCCGCTCGCGACGGCGGGTCTCCTCGCCACCGCGTTCGCCGTCACCGCGAGCCTCGTGCGCGTGGTGGGCGGGATGCTCGCCGATCGCCACGGTGCACGCCGCGTCCTGCGCGCTTCGTTGCTCGGCGTGTTCCTCTCGCTGATCCCGATCACGAGCGCGCCGCCGCTCGCGGTCGCGTTCGTGCTGATCGTGGTCGCGGGCGCCGCGATGGGCATCGGCATGGGCGCGACGTTCCGCTACATCCCCGCGCACTTCCCGACGTCGGTCGGTGCCGTGGGCGGTGTCGTCGGCGCGCTCGGCGGCCTCGGCGGCTTCTTCCTCCCGAACCTCGGTGCAGCGTGCGTGAGCGCGCTCGGGAGCCCCTTCGCCTCGATCCTGCCGCTCGCCTCCGTGGCCCTCGTGGCGCTCGTCGTCCAAGCGCTCGCCGTGCGCGCGACAGGCTCCACGCGCGATCGCTCGAAGCCGCTCAGCCTCGTGCCGCCGGCGCCCGCGCGCCTTTCGTGAGGAGGACGAACATGATGTCGATGCCCACACCCTCACCGGGCACCACGCCCTCGCCCTCGCGGGGCGCGCGCGACGACGCCGACGCGCTGCGCGCCGAGCTCGACGACGTTCGTGCGAACGCTCGTGCCATCGTGGAGGTGCTCGCGGCCGTGGGCGAGGCCTCCAGCGTGGAGCAGGCCATCCGCGTGGCGCTCGAGCGTGTGCGCTCCGCCTTCGGCTGGTTGTTCGGCTCGTACTGGCGACACGACGGCGACGTGCTGCGCTTCTGCGCGAGCGCAGGCGAGATCGGCGACGACTTCCGCCTCCCCACCGAGGCTGCGCGCTTCCACCGCGGCGAGGGCCTGCCTGGGCGGGCGTGGCGCGACCGCGAGCTCGTCTTCGTCCCCGACGTGACCGAGCTCCCAGGCTTCCTGCGCGCGGCGGCGGCCCGACGCGCAGGGCTCGTGTCAGCGGTGTGTCTGCCCCTCGAGAACGACGGCGAGACGATCGGGGCGATCGACTTCTTCGCGCCCACGCGCGTGATGCCGTCGGCGCATCGGCTCGAGACGTTGCGCGCGGTGACCACGCTCTTGTCCGGGGCCGTCACGAGGCTCGGTCGCCTCGAGCGAGAGCGAGAGCGCGCACGAGAGCTCGGCCGGGTGGTGGCCTCGATCCGCGAGAGGACGGCGGCCGTGGCCGTGGCCGCTCGCGAGCTCTCCGACGGCAGCGAGCAGATGTCGAGCAACGCGGAGCGCACCTCCGCGCAGCTCGCGTCGGCCTCGGGCGTCACCGAGACCATGAGCGCTGGCGCGACCGGCGTGGCGGCAGCGACCGAGGAGATGAGCGCGAGCATCGCGGAGATCTCGAAGAGCACCACCGCTGCGGCCCGCGTGGCCAGCACCGCGGTCGACGTGGCCGCGCAGGCCAACGCCACGATGGCGAAGCTGAGCGACAGCTCGGCGCAGATCGGGAAGGTGATCAAGGTGATCACCGCGATCGCCCAGCAGACGAACCTCCTCGCGCTGAACGCCACGATCGAGGCTGCGCGCGCAGGCGAGCTCGGCAAGGGCTTCGCGGTGGTTGCGAGCGAGGTGAAGAACCTCGCGCGCGAGACGGCGCGCGCCACCGAGGACATCAGCGGCAAGATCGAGGCGATCCAGCGCGACACCCAAGGCGCGAGCGCCGCGATCACGCAGATCGGCGGCATCATCGACCAGATCCACGAATTCCAGAACACGGTCGCGAGCGCCGTCGAGGAGCAGACCGCGACCACGCGCGAGATCTCGCGGAACGTGGCGCGCACGGCCGAGGGCGCGGGCGAGCTCGCCGGTGCCGTGACGGGTGTGCGCCACATCGCCGACGACACCACCGAGCGCGCGCAACGGATGCAGGACGCGACGGTGCGCCTGGCCACCATGTCGAGCGAGCTCTCGCGCCTCGTCGAGCACTTCGATCAGTGAGTGGCGCGCGTCACTCCGCGGTCGCGAGCTCGAACGCGATCGCGGCGCCCTCGCGCGCCTCGTCCACCACGTAGGCGCGGCCCCCGTGGCGCACGGCCACGTCGCGCACGATCGCGAGGCCCAGCCCCTGACCGCGCGGGTGCACGCTCGCGTCGCGGTTCTGGCCGCGGTGGAATGGCTCGAACACGAGCGTGCGCTCCGTCTCCGGGATGCCCTCTCCGCCGTCGCGCACGATCACCCGCGCGCGGTGCGGGGCACGCTCGATCGTCACCTCGATGCGCGAGCCCGAGGGGGTGTGCGAGATCGCGTTCGAGAGGAGGTTGTCGAGCGCCTGGCGGATCTCGCGCGGCGAGCCGCGCACGGGGAGCTCGCCTGGACCGCGCACGTCCAGCGCCACCTCGCGCGCCTCTGCGGCGCGTCGCGCGCTCGCGGTGGCCTTGTCGACGATCTCGACCAGATCGAGATCCACCCGCTCGGGCTCGCGGGCCCGCAGCGCCGCCAGATCGAGCAGCGCGCTCGAGAGCTGCGTGAGCCGATCGACCTCCTCGCGCACGTGCTCGAGCGTCTCGCGCAGCTCCGCCGGCGTGCGCTCGCGCCGCAGCGTCACCTCGATCGCCGCCTTCATCGTCGCGAGCGGGGTGCGGAGCTCGTGCGCCGCGTCGGACACGAGGCGCTCCTGGGTGCGCCGCGCCGTGCGCAGCCGCTCGGTCGCGTCGGCGATCGCGCCGCGGAGCACCGCGAGCTCGTCGTGCCCGGCGTCGGCGGGCAGGGCCGCGTCGAGATCGCCCTCGCGAAGACGCTCCATGTGCGTCACGAGCGCGCTCAGGCGCCGGTGGATGCGCGCGGCCTGCACGAGCAGCACGGCGAGCAGGAGGAACGCGACCAGGCCCACCACCGCGGCGGCGCTCTCGTAGTAGGCGTGCAGCGTCGCGGTGTGGTGCGCGAGCTCGTGGCCGAGCCACAGCACCACGGGGCGGCCGCTCG
>JAIBCE010000162.1 GCA_019694315.1 Sandaracinaceae bacterium | reverse complement strand
CGAGCGCAAGCGCCGCGAGCGCCAGCCCGAGCCCGCGCGCCGTGGGGGTGCGGGCCTCGCTCCGCGCGATCGCCCATGCGGCCGGAACGAGGAAGGTGAGCATCGCGGCGCCCAGGAGCGGCCACGCGAGCGCGAACGCCGCGCCCGAGCTCGCTGCCTGCGCATAGAGGAGGCTCGCGGCGCCCGCGAGCCAGAGCGCGAGCGCGAGGTGCGCGAGCCTCGGGACCGGGAGCACCGCGCCCGCGACCACCGGCAGCATCTGGTAGAGCGCGCCGAGCATGACGGGCAGGAGCAGGCCCACGCTCGCTGCGTGCACGAGCGCCACGCTCGTGGGGGTGTAGGCGCTCGCCTCGCTCGTCACCCCGTGCGCGACGAGCAGCGCGCCCGTCACCACGAGCGAGAGGGGCGCGAAGGCGAAGAACGAGAGCGGCACCGAGAGCGGCGGGCCCTGCTCCGGTCGGATCCCCGACATCGTGCTCATCGGAGCTCCCACGCGCTCATCGCCAGAGCCGCAGGAGCGCGCGACCGTCCTCGCGCGGAAAGACCTCGAACGACAGGCCGCGCGCGTGGAGGTGGGGCTTGGCGTGGATGGGATCTCGCGGAAGGAGCGCCCACAGCACCTGCCCCGGCGCGAGGCTCGCCCCACGCCGGAGGAGCTCCTCGAAGGGCTCGGGCGCGGGCAGCTCGGAGAGATCGACGATCTCGTCGGGGGCGGGCACGGTCACCCGCGGACCCTACACACGGCCGACCGGCGGAAGATGATGCTCGTCACTCGATGTGCGCGCGAGGGTGCGTAGTGCCTGCGGCTCGCCCGACGAGGCGAGAGCACAAACGGCAGGAATCGATGACGCAACCCAATCTGGAGACGGGCGCGAGCGAGTTCTTCACGGCCGATCATGCCCGCTGCGACGCGCTGTGGGCCCGCGTGGAGGAGCTCGTGGACGAAGGCGACGACACGCAGGCGCGCGCGCAGTGGAAGGCCTTCGACGCGGCGATGCGGCGACACCTCGCGATGGAGGAGGAGGTCGTGTTCCCGGCGCTCGACGAGGCGACGGGCATGCGCGGCATGGGCCCGGTGGCCGTGATGAAGCACGAGCATGCGCAGATGCGGACCTTGCTCGATCGCATGGGCGCGCTCGCCGAGCGCGGCGAGCTCGGTGCGATGAGCGATCACGGCGACTCGCTGATGATGCTGATCCAGCAGCACAACGCGAAGGAAGAGGGCGTGCTCTATCCGATGATGGACGCGGCGCTCGGCCCCGCGTGGCCCCGCCTCGTCACCATGCTCGCCCGCTACTGATCCCCCGAACCGCGACCCACAAACCGGGACGAACCGCGAGCCACAAACCGGGACGGTCCTGCGTTGTTGCATTCTCAGGGATTGCTCGATTCTCTAGGCAATTCCGCATGATCCGCGCCAAAACCGGGACGGTCCTGCGTTGTTGCATTCCGCACGAGCCAAGAACCGGGACGGTCCTGCGTTGTTGCATTCTCGGGGATCGCGCCATTCTCGGCGCAATTCCGCATGATCCGCGCCCAGACCGGGACGGTCCTGCGTTGTTGCATTCCGCACGAGGCGTCAGGGTGCGTGGTGGGCTTCGACGTCGGCGATCCAGATCGAGCCGCGCGGCTGCTCGGGGGCAGGCATCGCCACCTCGAAGCTCGCGAGGTGCGCGAGATCGAGCGTGGGCGCCACGCGCCGCAGCTCCGCCGTCGGCACGCGCACGGTCGTGAGCACCTCGAGCGGACGGAACGCGCCGTAGCCATGCGCGATGCGACCCACGTCCGGCACGCGCACCTCCGCCGTCGTGCCAGCGGCGTCGTGCACGCGCAGGAAGAACACCTGCTCGGTGAGCCCGTCGTTGATGGTCGCGGCGCGCGACGCGAAGCGCACCGCGATGGCCTCGTCGCCCGACGCGTCGAAGCTGCCGAGGCCGAAGCTCGCGCTCGCGGGCGCGCCGTCCCACGCGAGCCGCGCCGCGCCGCGCACGCCCACGTAGTTGCCCGCGCAGCCGCCCGTACAGTCGAGCGCCGCGGTGAAGCCCGAGAAGGTGTTGCCGCTGCCGAGCGTGTTCGTGACGAAGCCCGCGCGGCTGAAGTCGTCGATCGTCCGACGCGACGCCGCCGAGTACGCGAAGCGCAGGTCGAGGCTCGTCCCCGACCACGCCTGGAAGATGGCGGGCGGCTCGGCGTCGGTGCGCACGTACGCAGGTGGCGCGCTCGGCGCGTTCGCGCTCGCGAGCCAGTCCGAGAGCAAGAGCTCGAGGCCTGCGCGCTGCGCCGCGGGCGAGATGCGCGCGCTCGACGGGCACACCGACAGACGACCCATGTTGTCGTCGAAGCGCCACTCGGTGTTGAAGAAGTTGTGGTTCGTGCCGACGAAGAGCAGCTGGCTCCGCGCGAACGTGTCCGTGTCGCGCAGGCCCCGGTCGTACATCCGCGCGCCCTGGAGATCGTTCACGTCCGCATCGCACGCCGGCAGGAGCACGAGGTACGCGACGCCCTGAGGGATGTTCTCGTGATAGTCGGTCGGCCCGATCGCCAGCACGCCGGTGACGTCGAGCCCCGGGATCGGGCTCGCGGCCAGGGCCTGCGGCGCCTGCGACACCGCCTCGCCGCCGCGCGAGTGACCGACGAGGCCCACGTGCGCGAGATCGATCGCGCCGCGGAAGCGCCCCGCGAAGGGCGCGTCGTCGGTGGTGGCCCAGCGCTGCCAGCGCCGGAGATGCTCGACGAGGAGCGCGGTGCGCTCGGGGATGAAGTCGTCGCGACAATTGAGCGCGTTGGCCGAGATGCTCGCGGTCGCATAGCCCTGCGCCGCGAGCGTGTCCTGTAGATACACGTAGCCCGCGGCGTTGGGCGTCGTCGTGTAGGCGGGATCGGTGCACGCGTCGGCCTCGCGTGTCTCGCAGTCGTCGTCACCGCTCGCGGGCCGACAGTTGCCGTGGTTTCCGTGGAGGAAGAGCACGAGCGGGAAGGGCCCGCGATCGAGCGCGACGGGCGTGCGCACCGTGCCCCAGAGGCTCGTCGCGAAGGGCACGCCGGGCACGCTCTGCCCCGAGAGGTCGTAGCCGCTCGCCTCGATCGTGAACACGCGCAGCGGCACGCTCGCGCCGCCCTCTTCGCCGCCCGCGCCGAGCGCGACCACGCGGTAGTACGACACCGGACCGGGCATCGCGCGATCGGTGTACGTGATCGTCGCGGGATCGAGCTCGGCCACCATCGTCCACGGACCGGTGTCGGCGCTCGCGCGCTCGACGCGTGTGCGCGTCACGTCGGCGCCGGCGCTCGGCGTCCATCCGATCGTCGTGTCGGTGGCCATCGCGCTCGTGAGCGTGGCGGACACCACGCGGAGGCCGCTCGGCGCGAAGAGATCGAGCACCGTCGCGTCGAAGCTGCAGCTCGCGGTGAGGCCTGCGTCGTCGGTCGCCGTCGCGGTGATGCGCGTCGTGCCGTGGCCAGGCGTGGGCGGCGCGAGGGTGATCGTCGGGCTCGCGTCGCAGCGATCGGTCGCCGTCACCTCTGCCACCGTCACGGGATCGGTCTCGCTCGTGCGCACGATGCGTGAGCTCGCGGGGCACGTGATCGCGGGCGCCGTCGTGTCCGAGACGATCACGTCCGTCGTGCACGAGAGGCGAGCACCGCTGCTCTCCATCGCCGAGAACGTCACGCTCGTGGTGCCGAGGGGGAAGCCCTCCGCGGGGCGGTCGTCGCCGATCGTCCCGATCGTGCCGCCGCTGCAGCTCGCGAACGGCGTCGCGGCTCCGAGCATCGCGGGGCTGCTCACGCCGCTGCACTCCACCGCGACGTCGTCGGCGCACGCGAGGCGCGCCATGCCATCGACGCGGCCGGTGATGCGGAACGTACAGCTCGCGCTCGCGCCGCTCGCGGAGCGCGCGGTGCACGTGCCCATGGCGTGATCGGGGGTGACGTTGCTGCCGATGGGCGGGTCACACGTGATCGTCGGCGTCGAGCCATCGCACGTGGCCACGCCCGGCGAGATCGTGAACGAAGTGCCGCTCGCGGGGATGCAGCCGAGGTCGATCTCCGCGGGGCACTCGATCGCGGGCTGATCCGCGGGGGTTCCGTCCATGCCGCAGCTGGGCGGGGGCATGGTGCCGTCGCAGTTGCAGCCCGTCACGAGGCTCGCGGCCGCGAGCACCACGCCGAGGACGTGGCGTCGATCGGCCGAGGCCGGTGCGCGTCGTCGGTCGGCGCTGCTCATGGCGCCTCCGCGATGCTCGCGCGCGACAGCGTGCCGAGGGCCAGGCGCGACGACGCGTCCTGCCCGTACTGCACGGCGATCGGTGCCCCGTCGCTCGGCAGCGCTTCCTCCGCGATCACGAAGCGGAGCGTGCCGATGCGCGGGTGCGTGTAGTGATGCAGCGACAGCGCTCCCACGTGGAGCACCGGATCGAGGGCGCGCGGTGGCACACGCTGGGCATCGACGTCGAACGCGATCGCGGCAGCGTCGGGGAGCGTGCCGCCGAGACCGTCCTCGGCCTGCGTGCGTTCCACACGCACGAGGCGCAGGAGGGGCCGGCTCACGGCAGCGCTCGCTCCTGCTCCTGTCGATCCGCGCGGAGCGTCGGTCGACGCGCGCGAGGCCTCGGTCGACCCGCTCGGAGCCTCTCCCGTTCCGCGCGAGGCTCCTTCGTTCTCGGCCTCGAGGCTCGCGCGATCGGCGCCCGCGCGATCGCCCGGCTCGACGAGCACGCTCGCGCTCGGGTCGTCGTCGAGCGCCGCGCTCGTCGTGGCAGGAGGCGTCTCGGCACCGCAGCCGGTGAGGCCGAGCGCGGCGAAGACGAGGAGGAGCGAGCGCCGTCGTTGCATCGGTGGAAGGTACGACGACGCACGCCCCGCGGTCACCGTGGGCCACGACCGCGAGCGTGCGTGCGTTCGTGGCTCGCGCACCGAGCCGCGCCCGTCGGCGCACTCAGATCAGCGCGCGATCAGCGCCTCCCAGCCGACCTGACACTGGCCCGCGTCGGGCGCGGCGGGATCGGCCGCGAACACCGCGCCTACGAAGGCCGCGCGGCCGCTCGCGTCGTCGTCCGGCGCGAGGAAGACGAAGCTGCCGACGCGCGTGCCGCCGGCCACGCTCGCGCCGCCGTGCTCGGAGAAGCCGAGGAAGAACGAGGCCTCGTCGTCCCAGAGCACGTCGATGGAGGGAGCTGCGAACGAGGCCTCGATCGCCGCGCCGCTCAGCGAGATCGTGCGCGCGTCGGGGCTCGCGGCCGACACGGCCCCACCCACGAGACCGAGCGCAGCGGGGCCGAGGCTCGCGAGCTCGCTCTCGCGGCCTGCGAGCGCGCCGTCGCAGTACACCTCGGGGCTCGCGGCTGCGAACGTGAGCGTGTAGTCGCCCGCGGCGAGGCCCGTGGGCGTGATGCCCGGTCCGGGGCCCGGATCGGGGCCCGGATCGGTCACGTCGATGCGGCCGAACTCGCCCTCGAGGCTGGCCGAGAGCGAGGCGCCCACCTCGAGCACGGGGGGCACGTCGTCACCGAAGGTGAGCGAGCCGCTGGCCGTCACGGCGACGAGCTCGGGGCTCTCGCCGTCGATGGGTCCGGTGCCGAAGTACGCCAGCGCTCGCTCGCCATCGAGCGTGATGGTCGCGCCGGCTGCCACGTCGGTGACGGGCACCATCGCCCAGAGCGCGCTGCCGATCTCGCGCCCGCTCGCGTCGGTGGAGAGCTCGAAGCCTCCGATCACGAGGTACGTCTCGCCTGCGGCGCCCGCCTCCGGCAGCACCGCCGCGATGCTCGAGAGGTCCACGCTCTCGTAGCGCGCGCCCTCGAGCTCGAGCGAAAAAGAGCCCGTGCCGGCCGCGCTCGGGGGCGCGTCGGTGGTCGCGTCGAAGATCACCGCGCCGTCGAAGGCGGCCGTGCCGTGCCCCGTCGCGCCGAGCAGCTCGTACTCGCCGCTCCGCACCATGAGCATGCCGTCGCCGAGATCGGGGACGCTCGCGTGCGTGGGCGAACGCGGGCCGAGATCGAGGTGTCCCTCGCCGACGAGCGATCGGAATCGATCGAGGGTGACGGGCGTGAGCGGCGTGCTCGCGTCGGGGCTGCTCTGGCAGCCGGCGAGGAGGAGGAGGGCGGCGGGAAGGTGGCGTGCGCGGAGGATCATGAGGGGCTCCCATTCGTGGCGACGAGAGGACGGAACGGCGCGCTGCCCGCGCTGCGCCGTCGAGGGCGTGCGCGCGAGCGGCGAAGGCCGTGCGAAGACGTGGGCCTCGTGACCACGGCGTGTCCCCGCGAGGCGGACAGGCCACGAAGCACCCGTTTCTGGGCGGATGTGTTGCAGCGCGTGCGCGACGCGTTCATGCGGTGGCGGCGAGCGCGTGCGTTTCGGACAGGCAGCGGGGCCGCGCACGAGGGGATATGCTCGGCGCCTCATGCGCTCCGACACCTTCACCCTGACGGGCCGCGACGGCGCGTCGATCCACGTCCACCGCTGGCTCCCCGACGGCGAGGTCCGCGGCGTCCTCCAGATCGCGCACGGCATGGCCGAGCACGGCGCGCGCTATGCCCGCTTCGCCGAGGCAGCCACCGCGGTGGGCTGGGCCGTGTACGCCGACGACCACCGCGGCCACGGCAAGACGGCCTTGAGCGAGGCCGACGTGGGGCACTTCGCCGACACGCATGGCTGGGAGCTCGTCACTGCGGATCTGCTCGCGCTCGGAAAGCGCGCGCGGAGCGAGCACCCGGGCAAGAAGCTCGTCTACTTCGGCCACTCCATGGGCTCGTTCTTCGGCCAGACGATCCTCCAGAAGAACGCGCGGGACTACGACGGCATGATCCTCTCGGGCACGAACGCGCCCGGCTCGGTGCTCGAGCGTCTCGGCGGTGGCGTGGCGCGCCTCGAGCGCCTCCGAGGCGGCGTGCGCGGCAAGAGCGCGCTCATCGCGTTCCTCTCGTTCGGCTCGTTCAACGACGCGTTCAAGCCCACGCGCACCGAGTTCGACTGGCTCTCGCGCGATCCGGCCGAGGTCGACAAGTACATCGCCGACACGCGCTGCGGCTTCCGCTGCACGAACGAGCTCTGGGTCTCGTTGCTCGATGCACTGCATGCGATCGCGACCTCGGGCTTCGGCACGGTGCCCAAGGACTTCCCCATCCACCTCTTCGCGGGCGATCGCGATCCCGTCTCGCGCGGCGGCAAGGGCGTGACCGAGGTGCACCAGCGACTCGTGAGCGCGGGCCTCACGCGCACGAGCATCCGCCTCTACGCCGAGGGGCGTCACGAGATGCTCAACGAGACCAACCGAGACGAGGTCACCCGCGACCTGCTCGAGGTGCTCGCCGGTCTGCTCTGAGGTGCGGTCGTGGCGCCGCTCGATCGACTCGCGAGGCTGCGCGCCGAGCACGGCGTCGAGCTCGGCGACGACGCGTGGATCGCCCTCGTTTCTGGGCTGATCCGCGATCACGAGGCGCGCATGCACGCGCTCGTCGCCGAGCTGCCGCTCGCGCCCGAGTCGATCGTGATCTTCGGCCGACCTGTGGAGACGCCCCGCCTCGTGTCGTTCCACGGCGAGCCGCACGCGCGCTACGGCTACTCGGGCCGCGTGTTCGAGCCCAGACCTTGGACGCCCGGGCTCTCGTCGCTGCGCGATGCGGTGGAGGAGCTCGTGGGCGTGCGCTTCGACTGCGTGCTCGTGAACCACTACCGCAGCGGTGACGACGCGATGGGCTGGCACGCCGACGACGAGCCCGAGCTCGGCCCCGCCGCGCCGCGGGACGTGCTCATCGCGTCGCTCTCGCTCGGCGCGCCGCGTCGCTTCGTGCTCCGCCATCGACGTCGCACGAAGGAGCGTCGCGAGCTCTCGCTCGGCGAGGGGAGCCTCCTCGTGATGGGCGGCGCGACGCAGCACCGCTACCAGCACGCGGTGCCGCGCACGGCCAAGCCCGTGGGCCCGCGCACGAACCTCACGTTTCGTCTGATCCGACGGTGAGGCAAAGCGCTACGATCGGCCCGTGATCGTCGACGATTTCCACGCCACGACCTCCGACGGCTGGCGCCTCCACGTGAAGCGGACTCGCCGCGCCTCGGGCGTGGATCGCAGCCGCAGACCGCTCCTCATCGTGCCGGGCTACGGCATGAACGGCTTCATCTTCGGCTTCCACCCGCGTGGCACCTCGCTCGAGGGCTACCTCGCGGGCGAGGGCATCGAGGTGTGGACGGCGAACCTGCGCGGTCAGGGCCGCTCCGAGCGCACGCGCAAGGACGCGCCCGGGCCCACGATGGAGCGCTACGCGCACGAGGACGTGAAGGCCGTGCTCGATCTCGTGCAGGCGCACAGCGAGGCCGCGGCCGAGCGCATCGACGTGCTCGGCGCGAGCCTCGGAGGCTCGATCACCTTCGCGCACCTCTCGCGTCCTGCGGCGCGCGCGCGGATCGCGACCGTGATCGCGGTGGGCTCTCCGCTCCGCTGGGAGCACGTGCCGCTCTTTCTCCGCGTGCCGTTCGCGTCGCGTCGCATCGCAGGGCTCGTGCGCGTCTCGGGCGCGCGCCGTCTCGCCCAGACGGTCCTGCCGCTCGTGAAGCACGCGCCCTTCGCGCTCTCGGTGTACATGAACGCATCGCACGTGGATCTCGACGCAGCGAGCGAGCTCGTGCGCACGGTGGAGGATCCGCACCCCGCGGTGAACCGCGATCTCGCAGGCTGGATGAAGGCGCGCGACCTCGTCGTGTCCGACGTGAACGTGACCGAGGCGATGCGCGAGGTCCGCGCGCCCCTGCTCCTCGTGGTGGCGAACGAGGACGGCATCGTGCCCGAGGTGGTCGCCACGTCGGCCGCGCGCGTGTGGGGCGGCCGCGACGTGACCACCCTCCGCATCGGCACCCCCGACGACTGGTACGCGCACGCCGATCTCTTCGTGGGCCACGCCTCGCCCGAGGTCGTGTTCGCGCCGATCGAGCGCTGGCTCCGCGAGCGCGGCTGACGAGGGGCACGCGGCTTTTTTGGAGAACGGATCGCACGGGGCCTAGGGTCGGGCCCATGCGTCTCCCCTCGATCGCGCTCAGCACCGTCCTCACGATCTCCGCAGGCACCGCGCTCCTCGCGCCGAGCACGGGCTGCATGATGATGCAGGGCCTGCAGCCGGAGACGCGCCTGCAGGACCACGTGGTGCTCCTCAACGACGAGGCGCGCTGGGGACGCGTCGATCTCGCGGCGGGCCGCTGTGCGCGCGCGTACCGCGAGGCCTTCGTGCGCAGCCACCGTCGCTGGGGCCGCACGATCGCGATCGGCGACGTGGAGATCACGAACATCGCGATGCAGCAGGGCGGCGCGCAGTCGCTCGTGACCTACAGCTGGATCGACCAGAGCACGCAGGAGCTGCACGCCACCACGGTGCGTCAGAGCTGGGTGGGCGAGGGCGACGGCTTCAGCCTCGCGGGCGAGGACATCATCGGCGGCGACGAGGGCCTCTACCTCGACGTGCCCGGCGGGCCGCACCGCATCGAGGACGGCGACGGCGACGTGCTCGGCCCCGACGACGATCACGAGATCGCCTCGACCGAGGAGCTCGATCGCGAGATCCACGGCAGCGGCGTCTCCGACGAGAGCAGCGGCAGTGAGCGGGAGCAGACGCCTGGGGAGCGCGCGCTCGCGTCCGCGCGCCCGCGCCGCATCGACTCGCAGGGCCGCCAGGTCGAGTGAGAGACCGAGAATCGTCTCTGGCCGCTCAGGGCCGGATGCGCAGGGCGATCGTCGCCCACGGCGTGAGGACGTGCTCGAGCGTGAGGCCACCGCTCACGGTGCTCGCAGCGTCCACGCCGAGCTCGATCATCCAGTCGAAGCGGCGCACGAACTCCCAGGCCGCGAGGAGCGTCGCGCGCGCGCCGAGCGTCACGACGGGCTCGGCCATGCCGCGTCGGCCGAGGTTGCCCACGCGCACGATGGGACCAATCGCGAGGCCGAAGCGCACGGTGCCCACCGTGAGGGGCGCGAGGTGCGCGCGGAGGCCGAGCACGCTGGGGCGGTAGTCGGCGGGGGCGCGCGGATCGTTCGGATCGTCATAGACGAGCGGCAGATCCGCCTCGAGCAGGTAGCAGTCGTATCGAACGCAGATGCCCACGCCACCGCCGAAGCTCACGAGCGCGGCGCTCTGCACGAGCGAGACGCCCGCGAGGACGCGCAGCGAGAACGCCGGCCGCACCGAGGGCGTGAGCGACGGCTGGGGACCGAGCGGCCCGTCGGAGGGCACGCGGTACGTGTAGGCGGGCGCGTCGGGATCGGCCTGCGCGTCGCGGTCGCGGCCCACGAGCGCGCTGTCACGCAGCGCGAGGATGGCGAGAGCGATCGAGCGCGCGGAGGCGGGGCGCTCCTCGCTCGTCGTGAGCTCCGTCGCGTAGGTGACGCGATCGGGCGCGCCGAGCACGACGCGCACGCGGTGCACCTCGCGGCTGCCTTCGGCGAGGATCTCGGGCGTCGTGCGCGCGTCGGTGATCGCGATGCCGACCTCACCCTCGGCCACGAGATCGGGCGCGCCCTCGGGCGCGTCGTCGCCCACGACCACGACGATCGGCGTGCGCAGCGCGAGGATCTCTCGCACCTCGAGCGCGATCGGACGCAGTGAAGGCGCAGGTCGCAGGACGAGCGAGTGCTCGGCCGAGAGCGCGCCCACCGTGACCGAGGGCGGATCGGCGTGCGCCGAGCCCGCGATGACGAAGACGAGGGCCTGCACGAGGACGGCCGCGCGCAGCCCGCGCAGACAGACGCCCGCGCCGCGCGCGCGCTCGTCGCGGCGGATCTCGTTCGGCGCAGCGTGTCGTCGCGCGTGGCGCATCACCCACGGAAGAGCTTCGTTCCGTGGGTCGTCGCGCGCCAAGCGCTTTTCCACCGCCGTTCGCGCGTCAGAGCGCGGGGCCGCAGTGACCGGCCGTGTAGCAGACCTCGCTCGTGCCCGTGATCATCGGGCAGTCGTCGAAGGTGGTGCAGGTGCACTCGGCGATCGGCACGCAGTCACCCGTCCAGCAGCCGCCCTCGACCGACGCCGCCGTGCCCACCGCGCAGCGTGGCGGCATGCCGTCGCAGGTGACGAGATCGGGATCGCAGCGCACGGGGCACGGCCCGTCCGTCTCGACCGACACGCTCACACGCGCGGCCTCGCACGCGTTCGAGTACGTGACCCCATCGCAGCCGCACACCGGCGCGTACTCGCGCGTGCACGAGCCGGGGATCGGCGCGCAGTAGCCGGGACCGTCGGCGCGACCGCAGATCGACGAGGGCGGGAAATTGCAGAACGAGCCCAACGCGCAGGGCGGCCGGCCGCGACCGCCGCAGGCGACCGCACCTCGGCCCGCGTCGACCTGTGCGCCAGCGTCGGAGTCACTCCACGCGTCGATCGTGGAGAACGCGTCGTCGGACGAGGAGAACGCATCGTCGCTCGACGGGGCGTCCTCGAGCACCACGGCGTCGGGGAACACCGTCGTCGCGTCGTCCATCGGGCCGCTGTCACGCCGCGGGCCGGCGTCGTTGCCCGTGCCGCCTCCGCCGCAGGAGCAGCCGGTGACGAGCGGGCTCACGAGGCAGAGCGCGAGCAGGAGGCGAGTGAAGGTAGGCGAGGTCATGGGGCGCGATGCTGACACGCGCGAAGGTCGCTCACCAATTCCCCGGCTCGCGGCGCTCACCACTCTTCGCGGAAGCCGCCCTGCATGCCCTCGTAGACCTCCATCGTGCCGGTGGCCATCGTGGGCGTGCTCGTCTGCATCGAGGTGTCGCCGGTGCCGCTCGACCCGCCGCTCGAGCCGAGCCCGCGCTGCTCGACGCCGCGACCGCGCGCCATCTGGAACATGAAGCTCTGGTCCTCGCCGAAGATCGCGAGCTGCTCGATGGTCGTGTAGCCGTCTCGCTCGATCGTGATCCGCGTCGGGGTGAGGCTCCGCGGCTGTGGTGCGTCCATCGGGTTCGGGAACTCGATGCCGCCGATGAGGATGCGGGCGTCCGCGGGCTCGGCGCGGATCCGGATGCGCACCTCGGCCGGGGGCGCGGGCGTGCTCGTGGTGGGCGGGGGCTCGACGCGCGTCGAGGTGGTCGGAGGCGGAGGCGCCGTCGGTGGCGGCGTGACGGCCGTGGTCGGCGGCGGCGTGGTGGTGCCGCCCCCGAGCGCACCGCCCGCGACGACGCCGACGCCCACGACCGCGACCACCGCGAGCGCCGCGACGATCAGCGTCGTCTGGTTCGTGCCGCGCGCCTGTTGCTCGAGCGCGCGGACCTCGGGCGCCGTGGGCGAGGGGGCGCGCAGGCTCTCCTTGTCGGCGAGCTTGGGCTGGCTCGGCGCGGCCTCCTTCGCGGCGGGCGCGTCCTTGCCCGTCGCGTCCTTGCGCGCGCGGGCCTCGGCCTCGGCCTGCGCGAGCGACACGGGCGGCGGTCCCTCGAGCGAGCCATCGGGCTGCGTGCCGCCGCGACGCTCGTCGAGCACGTTGTCGGGCTCGGTCGCGGCCGCGTTCTTCTTCTTCATCGCCGTCTGGCGATAGCGATCGGTGACGCTCGTCGGCTGCTCGCCCCGCTCGCCGGAGGGGTCGCCGAGCTCGACCTCGATCTCGAGGCCCTCGAAGGGGCCGAGCGCCTCGGAGAGCTCGCGCATCGTGCCCACGCGTCCGTCCTGGTCCTTGACCAGGCACTTCATCACCAGCTCGGCGAGCGCGGGCGGCAGATCCTTGCGGTACCACGCGACCGGATCGGGATCGGTCGCGACGATGTTCATGAGCAGCAGCGGGTAACTGTCGGCGTCGAAGGGCCGGCGCGCCGCCAGCATCTCGTAGAGGATCACGCCGAGCGCCCACACGTCGGTGCGGTGATCGAGGTTCTTCGAGCCCTGGGCCTGCTCGGGCGACATGTACGAGGGCGTGCCCATCGCCATGCCCGTGCGCGTGAGGCCCTTGTCGACGCCGCTCGAGTGCATCTTGGAGATGCCGAAGTCGAGCACCTTCACGAAGTCCGGATCGCCGTTGCGCTCGATGAGGAAGACGTTCTCGGGCTTGAGGTCGCGATGGACGATGCCCTTGTCGTGCGCGGCGCCGAGCGCGCTGCAGATCTGCCTCGCGATGTGCACGGCGCGGCGGATCGGCAGGGGGCCGTGCTCGCAGAGCGACGCGAGCGGCTTGCCCGCGAGGTACTCCATGACGAGGAAGGGCGAGCCGTCGGGCAGATCGCCCATGTCGGTCACGTCGATGATGTGATCGTTGCCGATGAGCGTGGCCGCGCGCGCCTCGCGCTTGAAGCGCTCCACGATGTCGCGATCACGCGCGTACTCGCGGTGCAGGCACTTGAGCGCGACCTTCTTGCCGATGAGCAGGTGCTCGGCCTCGTAGACGCCGCCCATGCCGCCGACGCCGAGGACGCGTGCGATGCGATAGCGATCGGCCACGACGATCCCGACACGCTCGTCGTGATCGGTCGAGCCCTCGTCCTCGGGGGGGACCTCTGCTTCCGATTGAGCTGCCACGGCGATGGCGCCTACAGTACCAGAGCGCCGAGTCGGATCGGCATTCTATCCTTCGGGCCACCGGGCCCTTGTGAGGTCGAGATGGGAATGGAGTCACGTCGGGCTCGAGGCGAGGGTGTTTCCAAGGCGCGCGGGCTCTCCGCGGCCGTGCTCTTGGCGCTCGGCCTCTCCGCTGGCGGCTGCAACTGCGACTCGAACAACCCCGAGGTCGATGCGGGCCCGCTCCCCGACGTCGCCATGCTGCCGGACGTGCCGATCGAGTGCACCCGTGACGGCGAGTGCGACGATGGCCTCTTCTGCAACGGCACCGAGACCTGTGAGCTCGGTCGCTGCGCGAGCGCGCCGGTCGACTGCGACGACGGCATCGCGTGCACGGTGGACAGCTGCTCCGAGGACGCGCGCCTCTGCGTGCACGACGTGCCCGACGTCGACGAGGACGGCTACCTCGACGCGCTCTGTCTCGACGCGCGCGGGATGCCGCTCGGCAACGACTGCGACGACGCCGACGCCCACCGCTTCCCCGGCAACCTCGAGGTCTGCGACGACGCGGGGCACGACGAGGACTGCAACCTCGACACGCGCGGCGGCATCGACTCCGATGGCGATGGCTTCGAGGACGCCCGGTGCTGCAACCCCGCCGAGGCGGGCGGCACCAACTGCGGGCCCGACTGCGACGACGCACGGCGCAGCGTGAGCCCCGATGGAGTCGAGCTCTGCAACGGCCTCGACGACGACTGCAGCGGCGAGATCGACGAGGGCCTGCTCCAGATGCTCTTCCGCGACCTCGACTTCGACGGCTACGGCGCGTCCGCGTCCGGCATGCTCGGGTGCCCGAACCGACCCGGCTACACGACGACCGGCGGCGACTGCGACGACATGGACGTCGCGCAGAACCCCGGCCAGCTCGAGTTCTGCGACATGGTCGACAACGACTGTGACGGTCAGGTCGACGACAACACGCAGGCCGTGTCGTGGTACCGCGACACCGACGGCGATGGCTTCGGCGCGGCGGCCTCGGGGACCGAGATCTCGTGCGAGCCGCTGACGAGCATGGGCTACTCGCTCCTCTCGTCGGACTGCGACGACGCGACCCGCGCCATCTCCCCGGCGGCGGCCGAGGCGTGCAACGGTCGCGACGACGACTGCAACGGCGTGGCGGACTTCGAGATCCCGGGCCATCCGGGCGACTTCGAGAACGACGACGGCGACGCCTTCCCCGATCTCGCGTGCGGCGCGCCGTTCGGAGAAGACTGCGACGACCGCAACGCGGCGACGGGCCCGGGTGAGACGGAGATCTGCGACGGCCGCGACAACGACTGCGACGCCGACGTGGACGAGGGCGCGACGAGCGCCGTCTTCTATCGAGACGCCGACGCGGATGGTTACGGCTCGACCATGGGCGGCACCATCGTCGGCTGCATGGGCATGGCCGGCTACGTGGCGTCCGGCGGTGACTGCGACGACTCCGATCCCGCGCGTCGTCCGGGCGCGACCGAGACCTGCAACGGTCGCGACGACAACTGCGACGGCGCAGCCGACGAGGGCGTGAGCCTGGCGCCGCTGCCGCACGCGCAGGTGGCGTGCGTGGCCGGCATGACGACGATCGTGCGCTGCGATCCCAACTACGAGAACTGCAACGGCACGACGTCGGACGGCTGCGAGATCGACCTCACCACCGATGAGATGAACTGCCGCTTCTGCGGCAACCTGTGCAGCTCCACGGGCGGCGAGACGCGCGAGTGCGTGGCGGGGGACTGCCGCATCGCGAGCTGCCCGTCGGGACGCCGCGACTGCAACGGCAGCGCGGTCGACGGCTGCGAGCGGACGATCGGCACCACGACCGACTGCAGCGACTGCAACGACCGCTGCGCGCTCGCACACGTCACGCGCCAGGCGTGCATGTCGGGTACGTGCAGCTTCGATCCCGCCACGGACTGCGAGCCCGGCTGGGCGGACTGCGATGGCATGGTGGCCACGGGCTGCGAGACACCCACGGGCACCGCGATGAACTGCAGCGCCTGCGGTGACGCCTGCACCGCCATGCAGTTCTGCGACGCCTCGAGCCACACGTGCCGCACCTCCACCACGATGTGCACCGCGCCGCTGGCGGACTGTGACGGCAACGGCAGCTGCGAGACCAACACCACCACGAGCGTCACGAGCTGCGGCAGCTGTGGCCGCGCCTGCTCGGGCGGCAACGCGACGTGGTCGTGCGTGGCCGGTGGTTGCTCCATCACCGCATGCACCGGTGGTTTCCACGACTGCGACGGGATCGCCTCCAACGGATGCGAGGCCTCGCCCACGTCGGTGACCGCGTGCGGTGCGAGCTGTCAGGTCTGCATGATCCCGAACGGCACGCCCGCCTGCACGGCCGGCAGCTGCACGATCGGTGCGTGCAACCCGGGCTTCGCGGACTGCAACGTCCACGCGGGCGATGGCTGCGAGACGAGCACGTCCACCGACAGCGCGAATTGCGGCGGTTGCGGCAACGTCTGCAACAACCTCCCGAACGTCGCGACGGGGACCTGCCTCGCCTCGAGCTGCAACGTGGTCACGTGCGATCCGGGCTTCGCGGACTGCAGCGCACCCAACCCGGGCTGCGAGACCGACATCGCGAACGACCCCTCGAACTGCGGCGGCTGCGGCCGCGTGTGTGGCGTGGGCGGCGCGTGCCAGAGCGGCACGTGCGACGAGGTGCTCCAGGTCGCCAACGGCCAGTACCACACCTGCGCGCTGCGAAGCTCGGGCACGGTCGTGTGCTGGGGCTACAACGCCAACGGACAGCTCGGCGACGGCTCCACGACCGACTCGCTCACGCCGATCGTCGTGCCGGGACTGAGCGATGTGGTCGACCTCGTGGCGGGCTGGGAGCACACGTGCGCGCTCCTGTCGGATGGCCACGTGCGCTGCTGGGGCGGCAACTCCAACGGGCAGCTCGGGGACAGCACGGGCACCGACCAGCCCTCGCCGGTCGCAGTGCTCGACGACACCTCGCTCGAGCTCGATCGCGTCACCCGCATCGAGTCGGGTCGCTACACGACCTGCGCCCTCCGCACTTCGGGCGTGCTCTGGTGCTGGGGCCTCAACAACGCGGACATGATCGCGAGCGGCGGGGCCTCGGTGTACGGCACCGCGACCTCGGTGAGCTTCGCGAGCAAGGGCGGCCCGGCGCGCGTCAGCGCGTTCGCGCTCGGAGCCACGTACCTCGCGGTGCTCGTGCCCTCGGACGGAAGGGTCTACGCGACGGGTGACTACCCCGGCGACTTCGGGCCTGGCTGGAGCGGCTTCGCCGAGCTGTGGACCGATGTCTCGGACATCGTCGAGATCGCGAGCGGCAACGATCACGTCTGCATCCGACGGCTCTCGGGCATCGTCGAGTGCGCAGGCTCGAACACCAACGGTCAGCTCGGCGACGGTACGCAGATCACGGGCATGATGCCCGTCGGCACGCTCTTCACGTCGGCCACGGCCCTCATGCTCTTCGACGACACGACCTGTGTGCGCAACACGCTCGGTCAGGTCTACTGCATGGGGGCCACGAACGAGGCGCAGTGCACGGGCCCGGGCAGCGCCATGCCCGTGCTCGCGCCACGGCGTGTGAACGTCGCCGCGGCCGGCGCGGCCCTGAACGCCAGCTACCTCGCCAACGGTGGCGGTGGCGCGTACCGGACACCGTGCATCGTCTCGAGCGCCGGCGCCGTGTACTGCTGGGGCAACAACATCGGCGGCCAGATCGGCAACGGCAACACGACGGGGCAGGAGTATCCGACGCGCGTGCTCGGCCTGACGCCCTGAGAGACCGAGAAACAATCGTTTCTCGGGATCGAATGGTCGTACGGGGTTCGGGGGTGAAGCCCCCGACGCGCGGCGCCTGCGCCGCGCAGAAACTGAGAGACCGAGAAACAATCGTTTCTCGGGATCGAATGGTCGTACGGGGTTCGGGGGTGAAGCCCCCGACGCGCGGCGCCTGCGCCGCGCAGAAACTGAGAGTTTGCCGGAGGGGGCATGCGCCCCCTCCCCCGCGAGGCGGGGCCCCCTCCCGCTCCAC
>JAIBCE010000576.1 GCA_019694315.1 Sandaracinaceae bacterium | reverse complement strand
CGAGATGGCCTCGGCGGCGGCGCTCGCCGTCGCGCTCTCGCCCTCGCTTCGATCTCTCGCGGTGGTGCTGGCGGTCTCCGCGCCGTCGGCCACGCTGGGCGACCTCGATCTGGTCGGGCTCGAGCGACGTCTCGGCGCGGCCGACGAGCAGCTCGCGCGCTTCGCCGAGGTCTCGCCGGTGCCGGTCACCGGGCTCGCCTTGGTCGGGCGGCCCGTCGAGCTGGTCGAGCGCGCGCTCGAGCTCTCGCCCGACCTGATCGTCTTCGGAGAGCCAGCCGAGAAGACGGGCGCGTTGGCGCTGGAGGTCGCGCGCACCCACCGCGTCGCCGCGCTCTGCCCGGGCACCTCGGCCACCGCGCGCGCGGCGAGGCTCGTCCATCCCTTCTCCGGCGACGGCGAATCCCTCGCGTCGTCCGGGGCCTTCCTCCGCGATCGGACGGTCGAGGGAGATCGGGTGGCGGTGTTGCCGCTCGGACCGCTCGACGCGCGCCTGGCGGGCGATCCGCAGGACCTCGCGACGCTGGCCGCGGTGCGCGCGGAGGTGAGCGTGCTCTCGTGGACCGAGCTCCAGCTCGGCGACGACGACGTGGTCCTGCTCTCGTCCGACGCGGGCAACCTCGCCGAGGACCTGGCGATGCACGTGGCGCTGCGCGCGCTCGCGCGTGGGCCGCGTCCGCTCTTGTTCTCGCCCGCGCTCGTGAGGCGTCCCGTGCGCGAGGGCGCGCTCGATGCGTTCGACGCGGTGCCGCGACGCGACGCGCTCGTCGTCCGCGTCGAGAGGCTGCCCGCGTTCGGCGGCCCGACGCCCGAGAGCGGGCCCATCCACCTCGTGGCCCAGGGCCTCGCGCTCGGCGAGCTCGTCCTGCGCGAGGGCGTGCTCTCGTTGCCACGCGTGCTCGAGCGCGAGGGCAGCCTCGGCCTCGGTCGTCCTGCGCCCGAGGGCGACGCGCTCACCGCGATGGAGACGACGACCGCGGTGTCGCCGTGGGAGGGGCCCGTCGCGTTGGTCGACGCGAGGCTCACCGAGCTCCCGCCGCTCCTCTCGCTCGCGGATCATCTGCTCGTCTTCGTGCGCACCGCCGAGCAGCCCTCCGCGCGCGACCTCCGCAAGGCGCTGCGGGCGGCCGGGCTCCTCCGCGCGCGCGTGATCGACGTGCGCGACGTGCTCGACGAGGGCGCGGCGACCGACGTCCCGGTCGAGGTCTCGGCGGTGCGCCTGGCCCGCGCGGCCACGCGGCTCCGAGCGGATGGGATCGCGGTCGACGTCGTGGTCTCCGACGACGGGAGCCTGACCCGAGCGAGCCCCGCGGCGGCGGCGACCACCCTGCAAGAACGGCTCGACGCGCTCACGGCCTCGACGATCGTCGCGGGCAACCAGGTGCTCGTCGAGCTCGACAACGGCGCCGCGCGGCGCGCGCTCATCGCGCTGATCGACCGCGCGCGCGAGCGGCTGCACGCCCAGTGGTACATCGTCGAGGACGACGAGATCACGCGCGAGGTCGAGGCGGCGCTGGTGCGCGCCGGCGCGCGGGGCGTCGCGGTCCGGGTGCTGTGCGACTCGCTCTACAGCCTGCACGGCTCGCTCGGCGCCAAGAACGCGCTCCTCGAACGGTTGTCGCGGGCGCCCGGCGTGCAGGTCCTCGCGTCGCGGCCGATCGCCCACGTCCCCTCGGTCGAGGAGCTCCGGCAACGCGATCACCGGAAGCTCGTGGTCGCCGACGGCGTCTCCGCGATCGTCAGCGGCCGGAACCTCGGTCAGACGTACTACCGGGGGTTCTCCGAGGCGCGCATCGACGCGGCCTCCACCCATCGGGACGTCCCCTGGCTCGACGCCGGCGTGTCGATCGATGGGCCCGCCGTGCGCGCCCTCGACGCGTCGTTCCTCGAGGCCTTCGTCGAGGCCGGCGGCGAGCCGTTCACCCTGCTCGAGCCCGCGCCCGTCGGACCGACCGACGTGCGGGTGGTGGTCCATCGCGGGCTCCGCGACGCGCACACGCTCGAGGCGTATCGCACGCTCATCGAGGGCGCGCGCGAGCGCCTCCTGGTGGTCAACAGCTTCCCCATGCACACCGAGCTGCAGCACGCGCTCCTCGACGCGCTCGGCCGCGGCGTGCGGGTGTCGATGCTCGTCGGGCGGGCGCGACCCTCGTACGGTGACGACCAGCCGTTCGCCGGCGCGCCCTACCACGGCATCGCCGACGTGCTGGTGCGCGCCCGCCTCTCGACGCTGGTGGCCGCGGGCGCCGACGTGCGCGAGCTCGTGCTCTCGGGGTTCGACGCGGCGCTCGGCCCGGTGCGGCCGCACGTCCACGCCAAGCTGCTCTGCGCCGACGATCGACTCCTGGCGGTGGGCAGCGCGAACCTCGACGTCACCGCCGGGTACTGGGAGAGCGAGCTGCTCCTCCTCGTCTCGGATCCCGACGTCGTCGGCCCCGTCGTGGCGCAGCTCCGCGCGCACCTCGGCGCGGGGAGCCCGCTCGATCCGGCCGATCCGAAGTGGGTCGAGGGCGAGCCGCTGCGCAGCTTCGTGGGGCGCGTCTGGCCGACCGTTCTCGCCTGAGACGGTGCTAGGCTGCGCCACCGTGTCCGCGCCGGTCCCCTCTCGAGGTCGTCCCACGACGGGTCCGTCGCCCGAGGGCACGCTCGAGGAGATCACGCTCCCCGCGCTCTTCACCCACGTGCTCTCGCACCGGCTGAGCGGCTCGCTCGTCCTCCAGGTCCCGCGCTCCGAGGACCGTGACGTCGTGGTCTTCGCCGACGGCGCGCCGACGCGCGTGCGCACGGCCAAGCAGATCGCCCCGCTCGGCGAGATGCTGGTCCGGCTCGGGGTCATCGCCGACGTCGACCTGCAGGCCGCGCTGTTCCGCGCGCAGAGCGCCAAGGCGCGCCTCGGCAAGCAGCTCGTCTCCGACAGCCTCGTCGATCGTCGCGTGCTGCTCCACGCGCTGCGGGAGCAGATCCTCCTGCGCATCCGCAGCCTCGCCGCGCTCTCGAGCGAGACCCGCTACGAGTTCCACGCGAACACCGATCTCCTCGAGGAGGGCGCGCCCACCAACCAGGTGACCTGCGATCCGCTTGCGGCGCTGCTCGCGCTGGTGCGGGCGTGGCCCGATCGTCGCCGCGTCGACGAGCTGCTCGAGCCGCTCCTCCAGACGCCGGCGCGCCTGCACGAGAGCGCGGCGCTCGATCGCTTCGAGCTCGACGACGCCGAGCGGGCCGTCGTCGCGAAGATCAAGGGCGGCGAGATGACGCACGCCGCGCTGCTCTCCTCGAGCGTCGCCCCCGAGCAGCTCCTCGCCGCGCTCCTCTACACGCTGCACATCACCCACCACCTCGACGACGGGGCGCCGCCGCTCGACGTCGACCCGCCGGCCGATCCGCTCGAGTCGCTGCGGGACTCGGCGCTCAACGCCGGGATGGATCC
>JAIBCE010000161.1 GCA_019694315.1 Sandaracinaceae bacterium | reverse complement strand
CCGAGGCCGTGCAGGTCGGCTGGAAGTAGCGGTCGTAGAGCTGGACGAAGCCCGGCGCCGTCGTCGACGTCGGTCCCGGGTCCATCTCGCTCGGCGCTTCCTGACAGCCCAGCGCCGCGAGGGCGATGCCGGCGAGGACGGCCGGTGCAAAGGCAGGCGTGCGAATCGTCATGGCGGGCTCCCTCTCGTGTGAGACCTCACACGAAGCGCCGACCATCGGGGAACCACCCAGCCTCGTCAAGGGGCGCTCGGTCGCCGCACTGTGAGAGGACGCAAGGCAGCTCCCACGAGACGCACGGCGCTCCTCTGAGCCTACTCGTCCTCCCAGCCGACGACGCTGGGCAGGCCTCCCATCATCGTGCCCGTCGCCTCGACCATCGACGTCTCCATCGTCGTCGTCAGAGGCGCCTCCGCCATGGCCGACTCGGTGGACATCGCGGTCGACGTCCCTCGCGTCCCGCGCGGCCCGCGGATCGTGCGAGGCGCGGTGTCGGGAGGCGCCGTCTCCGGCGCAGCGGGCGCAGTGTCCGGAGGCGCGAGGATCGTGGCCGGCGGTGCGGTGGACGGCGTGGTCGTGGCGATGATCGTCGGTGGCGGCGCGGTGGGAGGCGGGCTCGTCGCCACCGGGCTCGAGGTCTCCGCGGGAGCCGTCGCGCCGCCGTAGAGCGCCATGCCCACGCCGACACCGAGGACCACCGTCGCGACCACCGCGCCGACGATCCAGATCGGCCGCGAGCTGCTCGCAGGCCTGTCGATCGTCACCGCGATCGAGTCGTTCGCCGAAGCCGCGGACCTGGCCGCTTCGCGCGCTCGCTCGCGTTCCTCGCGTTCGTCGCGCAGGCGCTTCGACATCGTGGCGACGCCCTCGCCCGTGTCGTGTCCGCTCACCGCCGCGTCGGTCGGCGCGGCCACGTCGATCTCGCCCGACGGAGGCGCGAGCGACAGCACCCGCGTGGTCGACGGGCGACCATCGGCTGGCACCTCGATGCCCTCTTTCGTCGCGGCGGCACGCAGCTCCTCGCGAAACACCGACATCGCCGCATGCCGCTCGCCGGGCGCACGCGCGAGGGCGCGCTCGATGACGCTCGCGATCGAGGCCGGCACCTCCGGCAGCACGTGATCGAGGCGCGCGGGTGTCTCCGTCATGATGCGGAGCATCACGTGCGCGGGAGAGCTCCCCGTGAACGGAGGCGAGCCCGAGAGGCACTCGTACGCGATGATCCCCATCGCCCAGATGTCGATGGGCGGCCCTTGATCCTTGTATCCGCCGGCTTGCTCGGGGGCCATGTACGCGGGCGTGCCCATGATCGATCCGGTGTTCGTCGCGAACGAGCCGCCTCGCGTGTCGAGGAGCTTCGCGATGCCGAAGTCGAGGAGCGTGGGCTTGGCCTCGCCGTTGGGCTGGCGCGCGAGGAAGATGTTGTCGGGCTTGAGGTCGCGGTGGACGATGCCCGCGGTGTGCGCGGCCTCGAGCGCGTGCATCACCGGCAAGAGCAGCTCGAGCGTGAGCGCGACGCTGAGGCGACCCTTGCGCACGAGGTGCTCGCGCAGCGTCTCGCCCACGAGCAGCTCGAGCACCTGGAAGATCGTTCCGTCCGCCTCCTCGCCCACGTCGCGGATCTCGACGACGTTGGCGTGACGCACGGCCGCCGCGGCGCGCGCCTCGCGCACGAAACGCTTGGCGAACTGGGGATCCTGCTGGTGGAGCTCGGGCCGCAGGATCTTCACGGCGACGGGGTGCCCGTCGTCCTCCTGGTGCGCGCGGAACACCACCCCCATGCCGCCACGCCCGAGGATCGCGTCCACGCGATAGCGCTCGCCGAGGAGCGTTCCGATTCGCTCCTGGTCGGTCAGGATCGGCACGTTCGAGAGACTACCGGACTCGCGGCGGTCTTGGAATCCGCAGCGAGCCCGCTCCTCTCAGCGAGGCGCGCGCTGCTGCATCATCTGGAGCAGCGCCGCCGCGCCGAGCCCACGGCGCACCTCGTCCACCGTCAGGTTCGTCTGGAGGTCGATCGCCGTGCCCTGCCGCGTGCCCGTGAGCACCTCGAGCGGACGGCTCAGGCCTGCGCCGCGCACGATGAACTCGCTCGCGTACTGACGCGCGCTCGCGAGCGCCCGGTCGAGGGCGGCCTGCGCGTCGGCCTCCGTCGCGAACTCGCCGTGCAGGTACACGAAGACCTGATGGCTCGCGTCGTCCTCCATCGCGTGCATGCGGTAGCTCTGCGGCGGCGTCGGATAGCCTGCGTACGCAGGCATGGGCTCGCTCGAGATCAAGGTCGCGACCTCGCCGGCCGCGAACGTGAGCTGCGGCTCGAGGACCGCGTCGGGGCCCGCGCTCGCGCGGCGCCGCGCATGATCACGCGCCACCGCGACCACCCTCGCCACGTCGTCGGTCGGGCACACCACGACCTCGTGCTCGGCGGTGAGCACCACCGAGTGCGGCACCGGGAGCGCCACGGGCATCGTCGAGACCGCGAAGCCATCCACCTCGCTCCACGTGAGCGGCAGCGAGCGCGCGACCGAGAGCGCGAGGAGGCGATCGCGCACCATCGCCTCGGTGCCCACGTAGCGCAGCACCGCCACGCGACGCTGCGCGTACACGCCGTCGGCCGCGACGACCATCTGATCGAGATCCTGCACGGGACGGATGCCCGAGCCGCCCGCGAGGTTCTGCCACGTGGGCTGCGCGACCATCGCCGACTCGACGTCGACCGCGACGGGCGAGCGGCGCACGCGCGCCATGTCGAGCCGCGCGAGCACGAGGTGCCCCTCGGGCAGGAACGACGGCGGCGGCCCGGTCGGCGTGGCCTCGGCACCCGAGGTCCCCTCCCCGCCTTCGTCGCTCGGGCGCGGCGCAGGACCGCACGCGACGAGGAGCATCGACAGACACGACACGAGCGCGAGCCACGTTCGGCGATGGAGCATGGGCATGAACCTACGCGACTCCCGACGCGTGGGCGAACCTCTCGATTCATCGCCCTGAACGGCCATGGACGCGCGGGCCTTTGGGCGCCACACCCTGCCGGCGATGAGCCCTCCGAAACGCTCGCTCCCCTCGCTCGGCGCCCGCGACGTGCCGTCGGGACCTCCCACCGTCGATGACGCACGCGCAGCGCTCGGTGGCCGCGTGCCGCGCCTGGCGCGCTCGCGCGTGGCCTCGCTCGCGCGCTTCCGCGACACGCGAGGGCACGACGTGGAGGGTGTGGTCGTGTGCGAGACCGATCGCGATCTCGACGTGTGGATCGGCGACGGCCGCTTCGTGCGAATCGCGCTCGATCGGGCCGAATTCTCGACCATTCCGGGCGATCACGGGCTCGCCGACGTGGCCGCGGACGCGCTCGTCTTCGACGCGCTCTCGGAGGGACAGCCTGTGCGCTTCGTGTCGCGCGACGACCACGAGCGCGAGGGCGTGCTCGCCGAGCGGTGTCGCTACGGTGCGCTCGTCTCGCACGACGGGCGCGTGTTCGCCGTCTCGTTCCGTCGCCTCTGGCCGCGCGAGATCGGTGGGGCGTAGCGAAGCCTCGCTCGACGCTCGTCTGCGCGAGGCGCGTGATAAGAACGCGGCCGCATGACCCGCAAGCTCTTCGGCACCGATGGCGTCCGCGGCCTCGCGAACGCAGGCGCGATGACCCCCGAGACCGCCTTCCGCATCGGCGCTGGCATCGTCTACCAGCTCCGCAAGAAGACCAAGCACGCGCCGCGCGTGGTGATCGGCAAGGACACGCGCCTCTCGGGCTACCTGCTCGAGACGGCGCTCTCCGCGGGCGTCTGCACGTGGGGGGGGCGCGTCATGCTGAGCGGACCGCTGCCCACGCCGGCCGTCGCGCACCTCACCACCTCGATGCGCGCCGACGCCGGCGTCGTGATCAGCGCGAGCCACAACCCGTACTTCGACAACGGCATCAAGATCTTCGGCAAGGACGGCTTCAAGCTGCCCGACGAGGCCGAGGCTGAGCTCGAGCGCCTCATCGAGAGCGACGCGCTCGATCACGATCGCCCCACGGGCTCCGACGTCGGCGCGGCCGAGCGCCTCGACGACGCGCGCGGCCGCTACGTGGCCTTCGTGAAGCAGACGTTCCCGAACGATCTCACCCTCGAGGGCCTCCGCATCGTGATCGACGCGGCCCACGGGGCGGCCTACCGCGTGGCACCCACGGTGCTCGAGGAGCTCGGCGCGGAGGTCTTCGCGATCGGCGTGGATCCCGACGGAAAGAACATCAACGAGAAGTGCGGCGCGGTGCATCCCGCGGCGTGCGCCGCCGAGGTGATCCGTCAGCGCGCGGATCTCGGGATCGCGCTCGACGGCGACGCCGACCGCGTGATCGTGATCGACGAGAAGGGCAACGAGGTCGACGGCGACGCGGTGATGGCGCTCTGCGCCACGCGCATGCTCAAGGACCGCAAGCTCAAGAAGAAGACGCTCGTCGCCACGGTCATGTCGAACCTCGGCCTCGAGCGCGCGATCGAGGCGGCCGGCGGCAAGCTCGTGCGCACCGCCGTCGGTGATCGCTACGTCGTCGAGGAGATGCGACGGCACGACTACAACCTCGGCGGTGAGCAGTCGGGCCACATGATCTTCCTCGACCACGCCTCCACGGGAGACGGGCTCGTCGCGGGCCTCCAGCTCCTCGCGATGGCCGTGCGCGAGAAGAAGCCGCTCTCGGAGCTCGCGAGCCGCGCGATGACACGCGTGCCCCAGATCCTCGTCAACGGCACGCTCAAGAGCCGAAAGCCACTCGATCAGCTACCCAAGACGACGCGCGCGATCGCCGCTGCGGAGCGCAAGCTCGGCAAGAACGGCCGCGTGGTGGTCCGCTGGAGCGGCACCGAGCCCAAGCTCCGCGTGATGGTCGAGGGCGAGAGCGAGTCGCTCATCCGCACGCTCGCCGACGGCATCCTCGAGACGGCCAAGACCGAGCTCGGCGCCTGACCTCGACGCCGTCGGAGGCGGGGGATCGCGGAGCGCGGCGCCTCCGTGCGAAGATCGCGGCGTGCGTCCCTCGACACTGTTCGTGCTCCCGCTCGCGCTCACGCTGTGGGCCTCGGGGCTGGGCTGCGCGAACGGACGAGGGGAGATGATCCGCGCCGGCGATGGGGGCTCGATCGACGCGCCCTCACTCGACGCGAGCCTCGTCGCGAACGACGCCTTCGTGCCCGAGGGGCTCGATGCGCCGCCCCTCACCGATGCGTGGGCGCCCGATGCGGTGGTCTCGCTCGACGCGCGGTCGGACTGCACCGGCAGCACCATCGAGACCTGCGCCACGACCTGTGGCTCCACCGGCACGCACACGTGCAGCGGGGGCCACTGGGGCGCGTGCATGCCGCCGACCGAGGCGTGCAACGCACGCGACGACGACTGCGACGGCATGGTCGACGACGGGCTCGGCTGCACGCGTGACCGGAGCGAGAGCTGTACGACGAGCTGCGGCTCGACGGGCATGCACGTGTGCAGCGCCACCTGCACCTGGGGCACGTGCACGCCTCCCGCCGAGACCTGCAACGGTCGCGACGACGACTGCGACGGAACGACCGACGACGGCTCGCTCTGTGCGGCCGACGAGTCGTGCGTGAGCGGCGTCTGCCGCCGCACCCGCTGGGTGTTCGAGGCGGAGAGCGATCTCGCCCACGCGTTCGGCCGCGCAGAGGCCGATGGCTGGTCCGCCGCGACGGGCCCGGACGCACGCGGCACGTGGATCTACGGGCCGTACACCACGGAGATCCCGGGGGGCGCAGCGACCGCGACCTTCCGCCTCATGGTCGACAACCGCAGCGCCGACAACGGCGTCGTCGTGCGCATCGAGGTCAACGACTTCGACGGCGCGGGGCCCGACTGCGGCGACTGCGTGATCGCGTCGCGCGACGTGCGGCGCATGGAATTCGCGGCTCCCATGGCCTACCAGGACTTCGTGCTCGGCTTCACCGCGATCGCCGGCCACCGGCTCGAGCTGCGCACCTACTGGAGCGACATCTCCTACGTGCGAGAAGACCGCGTCGTGGTCACGTCTCCGTGAAGAGCACCGAGCTCAGAGACCGAGAAAGAATCGATTCGGGGCGCCTCGCGGCGGGGTCTGCGCAGCAGACCCCTGGAGCGGGAGCGAGGAGGAGTCTTCGACGATCGAGCGACGCGGGGTCCGGGGGCGCTTGAGCCCCCGAGCGCGCGCCGAATGGCGCGCAGAAACTCAGTGATGGGGCGGGGTGGGCGGCTGCGGTGTGACGAGCGCCTCGTCCGGCTCGACGCGGACGAGCTCGATCCCCTCGGGCACGCCACGCACGCGCACCGGCACGGCCTGCGTTCCCGCCGCCACGTCCACGGCGCTCACGTCGACGAACGGCACGATGCTCGGGGCATCCATCGCGTCGAGCACCCGCGGAGGACCTCGCAACGTCACGCGCACCCGCGTCGGGCGAACCTCGCGTGCGACGCCACCGATCACCGCGATCTCGAGCCGCGGCACCGAGCGCTCGGCCACCTCGGGGCTCAGCTCGAACGACACGGTCACGGTCGCATCGCCCACGTTCTCCACGTGGCCGGGCAGACGCACGAGCCCGACGCGCCGCTCGTAGTGCCCCGCCGGCAGCCCGCTGATCGTCACGGGATCCGTCATGAGCCGCTCGATCGTCGCGAGATCGGGCTCGGGGCCACGCAGTATGGTCGTGGTGGGTCGCACGCTCGGTGTGCCCGTGAGCATGAGGCCCACGTCCGGCGTCCCTTCCATCGCGGGCACGATCGACACGTTGCGTGAGCCCCGCTCGGCCCACGCGAGCGGGATCGTCGGCGGCGCGATCTGTACGATCTCCATGCCCCCCGGCAGCTCGAACGTCTCCGGCTCGAAGTAGTAGAGGCTCGAGGTCGACGACGAGAGGTCCACCTGCACCGGAGGGATGTCGTCGGCCCGGAGCGCGTTGAGGATGGAGCGGCTGCCGCGCAGCGTGAGCCGCACCTTCGCGGGCAGATCGCTCGTCAACATGCGCTCGCTCGTCGCAGGAGGCGTGACCGCCACCACGTCGACGAAGACCGCGCGCTGCGCTTCCTCGGCGCCGCGCACGACCCAGAAGATCGCCATCGCGCTGACGAGCGACATCACCTTCAGCCCGAGGTTGTCGAGCAAGAGCCCGCGGAGCGCGCCCGAGGTCTGCGGCGTCGCCTTGTTCGGCATCAGGCGCCCCCTGCCCCGCCATCACGCGGGATCGCGGTCTCGCTGGTGATGGGCGCGAGCGGATCGATCGGCGTGTCGCTCCGCACCTCGATGGCGCGTTCGGTCGCGAGCCCCTTGGCGAGCTCCGCCAAGCTGGGCTCGCCCTTGGTGGGCTCGCTCTTGGTGGGCTCGCCCTTGGTCGACGCGCCCTTCGTCGGCTCGCCGTTCGGATCGATCCCCGTCGGATCGATCTTCGAGGCGTCGTTCGTCGGCTCGCTGGTCGGCTCGCTCTTGCGCCCAGCGTCGCCGGGCTCGCTCTTGCGCGCCTTCGAGCCCGCGTCCGGATCGCTCCTGCGCTGCAGCTCGCTCCGCGGCGTGGCGTCGGCGCGGCCCGGAGGCACCGAGAGCGAGGCCGGCGGCGGCACCGACGTGAGGCTCGTTCGCCCCGTCTCGTCGCGCCGCTTGCCATCGGGCTTGGCGGCGGCCCTCTTCTTCACGGGGACCTGGAACAGGCCCAGGAGCGCCTGCCGCAGCGAGCCCGCGTCGAGGTCCCGCACCATGTTGCCGTTGAAGCAGATGCCGATCGCACCGCGCTCCTCGGACACCACGACCACGACGGCGTCGGTCTCCTCCGAGATGCCGATCGCCGCACGATGGCGCGTGCCGAGGGAGCGATCGAGCTTGGGGCTTCCTGTCAGCGGTAGGAACACGCCCGCCTGCCACAGCCGCCCCTCGCGGATGATCACGGCACCGTCGTGCATCGGGTTCTCGTGGCTCGGCACGAAGAGGCTGTAGAGCAGCTCCTTGCTCACCGAGGCGTCGAGCACCGTGCCCATCTGGATGAACTCGTCGAGGAGCGCGTCGCGCTCGAACACGATGAGGCCGCCGATGCGCTTGTGCGCGAGCGCGACCGCCGCCTTCACCACCTCTTCGACCGCCTGGAGCTCGCGCTGGTGACGCGCGCCCCGCATGAACGGCTGCGTGCCCACGCGCGTGAGCACGCGACGGATGTCGTTCTGGAACAGCACGACCACGAGCAAGACGATGTACGTGAGGAACGCGTTGAGGAGCGTGTAGAGCGTGTAGAGACCGAACTGACGCGCGGCCTGGTACGCCACGAAGACGAGGCCGAGGCCGATCGCCATCTGCATCGCGCGCGTGCCCCGCACGAGGAGCAGCACGCGGTAGATCAGGAACGCCACGACGAGCACGTCGAGCAGGTCCAAGCCCACGCGGATCGGGCTCTGCGCGAGGAAGGCCTCCACGAGCTGCACGAGATCGCTCATCGCGCGACCTCCGCTCGTCCGACCTCGCTCATCGCACGCGCCCGGCGGGCGACGCGCACCGCCTGACGCGTGTCACGCACGTCATGCACACGCACCGCGTGGGCGCCCGCGAGCGCCGCGAGGGTCGCCGCGGCGAGGCTGGCCCCGAGGCGCGCGGTGGGCTCCGGCACGCGCTCGCCCTCGTCCACACCGCTCACCGCGAGGAACGACTTGCGCGACGCGCCCACGAGCACCCGCTGCCCCGTCGCCACCAGCGCGGTCGTCGCCGCGAGCAGCGTCATCGACTGCGTCGCGGTCTTCGCGAAGCCGAGACCAGGATCGATCCACACACGCTCGCGGCGCACGCCGAGCTCGACCGCACGCTCCACCGCACGCCCGAGCTCGTCGATCACCTCGGACACCACGTCACGGTAGCCCGTCGTCGCACCGTCCACGCGACCATCCAGGCGGGTGTGCATGAGGACGAGCTCGGCGCCGCTCCTGGCGCAGGCATCGACCAGGCTGGGATCACGGCCCATCGACACGTCGTTCACGATGCGGGCGCCCACCTCGATCGCGGCCTCCGCCACTGCGCCGCTCGTCGTGTCGATGCTGACGATCGCGCCGGGCGCGGCCCGCACGATCGACGCGATCACGGGCACCACGCGCCGCAGCTCCTCGTCGACCACCACGGCGAGCGCACCTTCACCGTACGTGGCCCCGCGCGGCCGCGACGACGCGCCTCCCACGTCGATCACGTCGGCCCCCTCGTCGAGCATCGCGCGCGCCCGCGACAGCGCCGCCTCCGGATCCATGCAGAGGCCCCCGTCGCTGAAGGAGTCGGGGGTCACGTTGAGCACGCCCCACACCTCGACCTCGCGAGACGGCCGCGTTCTCGGGCTCTCCGACGCGGACGAGCGCACCGAGCTCGTTCGCTCGCTGCGCTCGTTCACCGCCCCTGCCATGGAGAGTCCTCTCTTGGTCGTGTCGCTCGCGATGGTGTCGGCGTGCGTGCTCAGGTGCCGCTCGGGATCTCGCGCGGGCGCGGCTGGAAGATGGAGGCCTTTCGCTTCTCCTTGGCCTTCGCCGCCTTGTCCGAGTAGCGCGGGATCACCACGCGCTGCCGCGTCGGAAGCTCACGACCTTCCATGATCGCCGACAGCTCCTCGGCGTCGATCGTCTCGCGCTCGAGGAGCGCGTTCGCGATGGCGTCGAGCTTCTCGAGGTGATCCTCGATCAGCTTGCGGGCGCGCTCGTACTGCACCTGGATGATGCGGCGGACCTCGTCATCGATCTCGCGCGCCGTCTGCTCGCTGTACTCCTTGGTACGGAAGGGCGAGCCCATGCCGAACATGTCGTCCTCGCGCTCGCCGTACACGAGCGGCCCGAGCTTGTCGCTCATGCCGAGCTGCGTGACCATCGCGCGGGCCAGCTGCGTGACGCGCTGGAGATCGCTCGCGGCGCCGCTCGTCTTCTCGCCGAACTTGATCTCCTCCGCGATGCGGCCGCCGAGGGCCATCGCGATCATCGCCTCGAGCTGCTCGCGCGAGCGACCGAGCACGTCCTCCTTGGGGAGCACGAACGTCACGCCGAGCGCGGGGCCACGCGGGATGATCGTGACCTTGTGGATGGGGTCGTGGTTCGGGACGAGCATGCCGACCAGCGTGTGACCGGCCTCGTGCCACGCCGTCGTCCGCTTCTCCTTCTCGGGGATCAGCATCGAGCGGCGCTCGCTGCCCATGCGGACCTTGTCCTTGGCCATCTCGAAGTCGCCCATCGAGACGCTGTCCTTGTCCTGACGCGCCGCGAGCAGCGCCGCCTCGTTGACGAGGTTCTCGAGGTCCGCGCCCGACATGCCCGGCGTGCCGCGCGCGAGCACCTCGAGGTCCACGTCGTCCGAGAGCGGGGTCTTCTTGGTGTGGACCTGCAGGATTCCCACGCGACCGTTGATGTCGGGGCGCGGCACCATGATGCGGCGATCGAAGCGGCCCGGACGAAGGAGCGCGGAGTCGAGCACGTCGGCGCGGTTGGTCGCCGCGATGATGATGACGCCCTCGTTCGCCTCGAAGCCGTCCATCTCCACGAGGAGCTGGTTCAGCGTCTGCTCGCGCTCGTCGTGGCCGCCGCCCAGGCCCGCGCCGCGGTTGCGGCCGACGGCGTCGATCTCGTCGATGAAGATGATGCAGGGCGCGTGCTTCTTGCCCTGCTCGAAGAGATCGCGGACGCGGCTCGCGCCCACGCCCACGAACATCTCGACGAAGTCCGAGCCGGAGATGCTGAAGAACGGGACGCCGGCCTCGCCCGCGATCGCGCGGGCCAGGAGCGTCTTGCCGGTGCCCGGCGAGCCCATGAGGAGCACGCCCTTGGGGATGCGGCCGCCGAGGCGCTGGAATTTCTTGGGATCCTTGAGGAACGCGATGATCTCTTCGCAGTCGTCCTTGGCCTCGTCGATGCCCGCGACGTCGGCGAACGTGACCTTGTTCTGCGACTCGTTCAGCAGGCGCGCGCGCGACTTGCCGAAGCTCATCGCTTTTCCGCCGGAGGCCTGCATCTGCCGCATGAAGAAGAAGAACAGCGCGACGAGCACCACGAGCGGGATGATCGACGACCAGATGGCCACCGAGGTCATGCTCATGCCCTCGTTGGCTCGATAGCTCACGACGACGTTGTGCTCGAGCAGCTCGCGGTTGATCTCGTCCGTGACCATGCCCTCGGTCGTGCGGCGCTCGCGCCGATCGGCCTCGACGTGCACGTACTCGAAGATGGCCGAGCTCGCCGCGCCGGGCGCGACCGTCACGGACTCGACGTGGCCCTGGCGCACGTCGGTGACGAACTCGCTGAACGCCACTTCGCGCGGGTTGTCGCTGGGCTCCACCAGTTGATAGATCGCGATCATCATCACGATGAGGAGCAGCCAGAGCAGCAACGTCTTGTGGCTTTGCTTCACGTAGGCCTCGGAGCGAGGGGGTACCTCGGCAGGGGGAACCTGGAGCCACGGGGGACCGGGAGTGCCGGTCCCACCGTAAGAAGAAGCCCGTGTTCCGGGCTCTCTACGATGGTGTCACAGGGGACTGAGGGCATCAATCGAACGACGAGGAGTTGCGCGGCGTTTCACGCTTCTTCAACGGCTCCCCCGTCCTCGGTCGGAAGCGCCGCCCTCGTGAGGCGTCCCCCCTCGATGCGCACGCAGATCGCGCCGGGCAACCGCGCCTCTCCCCGAGCTGTCAGGCAGAGCCCCTCGAGGGCCTCGAGGTGGGCGCGCCCGAGCGGCCTCGCGCCGCCGACCCAGCGCCGGAGCACCTCTCTCCGCACGGGCGCTCGAAGCGCGCGAAGCCCCTCGATCGTGGGCGATTCCTCGATCGCCACCGCGTCGGCCAGCGCCTCCACGAGCTCGCGCTGCTCGCGCGCCTCGTCCGCCAGCCGGGCCAGGCTCGCCCCGATCGCCGGCTCTTCCGTGGCCAGGGCCGGCAGCAGGCCCGTCCGGATCCGCGTCCGGAGGAAGCGCGGATCTCGATTGCTCGGATCCTCGACCCACGCGGCCTCCCCGACTGAGGCGAGGTAGCCGAGCACGTCGGCGCGATCGCAGTCGAGCAGCGGACGGATCACGCCGTCCTGCCGGCGAGGCAGCGCGCCCGCCAGGCCCCGGAGCCCCGCCCCGCGCAGCAGGCGCGAGAGGACCGTCTCGGCCTGATCGTCGCGCGTGTGGGCCACGGCGATCGCGTTGGCACCCCGCGATCGCGCCAGCTCCGCGAGGGCTGCGTATCGCGCCTCGCGCGCCCGCTCCTGGATCGCGGGGCCGGGCGACAGCGAGAGCACGACCCTCTCGCACGCTGTGCCGAGCTCCGAGCAGCGCCGCGCGACGAGGAGGTGCTCCTCGGCCGAGCCCGGCCGGAGGCCGTGATCGACAGTGGCCGCCTCGAGGGCGAGCCCCAGCGGGCCCGCGAGCGCGCGGAGCGCGTGGAGCAGCGCCACGGAGTCGGCACCGCCCGAGAGACCGAGGAGCACCCGGTCGCCTTCGGCGAGCAGCCCGTGTGCCTCGATCGTGCGACGAACGCGGGCGAGCAACACGGCGCAGAGCGTACCGCCCCCACCTGTTTCGGGTACACTCCGCGGCTATGTCGCGACCCCACGGCGCGCCCGTCTTCGCTTCCCTCACGTCGCAGATCCGCCGATCGGCGAGCCCGATGCTCCGCGTCGCCGCGATCGTCGCCGCCTTCGGATCCTTCGCGTTCGAGGGTGGTTTCCGCGGCTGCGGCAACGACGTGTCGAGCCCCGACGGAACGCTGCCCGAGGGTGAGCCCCCCGAGTGTCTCGTGGACTCGGACTGTGTGGCGCCGATGTGCAGCGACGCGACCTGCATCGCGGGCCGCTGCCAGACCTCGGCCACGATGATCGACAACGATCGCGACGGCCAGATCGCCGCGCCCTGCGGCCCCGACTGCGACGACGGCAACCCCAACGTGTCCCCGCTCCTCGCCGAGTCGTGCGACGGCATCGACAACGACTGCGACATGGCAGTGGACGAGGACGCGCCGAGCTCCACCACCGCGTACCCCGTCTCGACGCAGGTCCTCGCGGCTGCGGGCCTCGCGACTCTGCCCGGCGTGATGCTCTTCAGCGTCGACCCGGGCGCTGGCGACTCCACGCTCACCGCGCGCTGGTTCGATCTCGGGCCCTCGGGCGCCCTCGTCCTCGAGCGGATCGCGACCTTCGTCGACGAACAGGTGAGCGTCGCTGCGCTCCCCACCACCGGCGGCGTGCGCGTGCTCTGGAGCGTGCCGAGTGAGCACGTGGTGCGAGAGGCCTCGATCGGCATCACCAGCGCGGGCAGCAGCGTGTCGCTCTCCGTCGGTCCCACCACCGACGTCGTCACGGGCATGGACGTGGTGTCGATGCGCGCGGTCGAGGCCGTCGGCAGCTACGCGCTCTTGCTCGACGTGCTCGACGCGGGCACAGGCAATCGAGTGCGTCACCTCGCCGTGCCCGGCAGCACGCCCGTGGCGCTGCCGTACACCGATGGCTCGTTCGATCTCGCGGCCCGCGACACGCGCTTCTACACGCCGAGCGGCGACAGCGAGATCGCGGTGATCGATGCGGGTGGCCACGAGCTCCGCCGCGTCGTGCTCCCGGGACCGTCGGCGACCGACGCCGTCGTGAGCTGGAACGGCCGCATCCTCGCGCCGAGCGCGGACCTCTCCGACTTCACGCTCCGCGAGATCACCGTGACCGACACGCTCGGCGAGGGCTGGCCGCTGCGGACGGGCTTCGGCGGCCCGGACATCGCGGTGCATCCGCTCTCGAGCCGCCTCGCCGTCACGCGCATGGTCGGCTACGTGGACCTCTCGTTCTACGACGACACCTTCAGCATCGTCAGCGAGTTCACGAGCCTGCCCTACCCCTCGACCGAGACGTTCACGTACCGCGAGGTGGTCGAGACCAGCGTGGGACCTGCCGTCGTGCTGTCGGAGGCCCCAGGCCTCCAGTCCTACGTCGTCGCGCTCCAGTGCGCGGCCGCGAGCCTCTGACACCGGCCTTCGCGGCGCTTCGCTGCGGGCCCACGACGGCGCCTCGAGCGCCACTGCCTTCGACGCCATGGCCGACCAAGACCTCCTCGTGTGGATCGATCTCGAGATGACGGGCCTCGACGCGAGCCGAGAGCGCATCCTCGAGATCGCGACGATCGTGACCGACGCAGAGCTGCGGATCGTGGGCGAAGGGCCCGATCTGGTGCTCCACCAGGCCGACGCCGTGCTCGACGCGATGGACGCGTGGAACACCGAGCACCACGGCGCCTCGGGGCTCACCGCGCGCTCGCGCGCCTCGACCGTGTCGGAAGACGATGCCGCCACGCAGACCCTCGCATTCCTCGCGTCGGTCGGCGTCACGCCCAAGACCGCGCCGCTCGCGGGCAACTCGATCCATCAGGATCGCCTGTTCCTCGCCAAGTACATGCCCGCCCTCGAGCGACACGTGCACTACCGCAACGTCGACGTCTCCACGATCAAGGAGCTCGTCCGGCGCTGGATGCCCAGCGTCTACGCGGCACGCCCCGCCAAGAAGTCCACGCACCGCGCCCTCGACGACATCAAGGAGTCGATCGAGGAGCTGCGCTACTACCGCCAGCACGCCTTCCGCTGAGCGCAGTGAACGAGGCGCCTGCGGTCAGAAGGACGCGGAGACGACCGGGACGATCACGTCCGAGCCCTGCTGCACGTGCAGGCGCTCGAGCTCCTCGCCAGTGAAGCGGGGCAGGCTGGCGACGAGGGGCGCGCCGAGCAGCACGGCGCCGCGATGGAAGCGGATAAGACCCGGGCCGCCGGCATAGAGCGCGCGGACGCGCTGCTCGAGACGCGACTGCGGGCTCGACTCGCTCTCGGCGGGGGCTGCGGAGCTGTCTTCCTGCACCGCCTCGACGCTGTCACCGGTCGGCTCGTCGTACTGCATGTCCTCGTCGGCTTGGTTGGACTCGGTGGGAGGCGAGTACGCCGTGAGCGCGAGGGTGCCGATGATGGCGGGCACGAGCAGAGCCACGCCGATCGCGAGCATGGACACGCTGATCTCGGGCTGATTCTGCGTGTTGATGTCGAGGAAGTAGCCGCCGACCGCGCCACCCGCGCCGCCCAGCACCGGGAAGACGAGGTACGGCCACCAGTCCCGCGCGCCGAACATCGCGGGGACGATCAGGCCGAGCTCTACACCCATGAGACCCAGGCCGATCGTGCCCTTGGGCAGCGACTGCACCGCCGACACGGCCTGCGCTTCTGCCTGCTGGGGAGCGATGCTGGCCGAGGCGACCGCCAGAGTCGCGCCGACGAGCACGACCGCAGCACAGCGGACCAGGTACGCACGAGCCGTCGCGAACAAGGGAGCCTCCGGGTGAGAGCGGGGGGCAGCCTGACACGAACGGCCCCGAACCGGCAATCCGAGACCAGCACGCGAGACCAGCCACTCGAGACCGCCGCGTGGGCCCGACCGCTTGACGTCAACCGCCCGACGCAGATAGTTAGCACACGAAAGTTTCGGACGAGAACCATTTCTCGCCCTGCTCGATCCAGCGACTCTCTCCGTGGCCCACGACTCGCACAGCGTTCAGTCCCCGGCACCCCGCTCTCGCAAGGGAGAGGTCGACCGCATCGTCGAGACCATCCTCTACCTCTACGCGGAGTCGCGGCGGGTCACCAAGACCGAGGCGCGCGAGCGTGGCCTCACCGGCCCGCAGCTCTCGGTGCTCAAGATCCTCGAGGCCACGGGGGACCTCTCGCTCACCGAGCTCTCGGAGCGCATGAGCGCGAAGAACTCGACGATCACGGGCATCGTCGATCGCATGGAGCGAGACGGGCTCGTGCTCCGCGATCGAAGCTCGGCCGATCGGCGCGTGGTCCTCATCCGTGCGACCGACAAGGGTCGCGAGCTCGCGCGCTCGGTGAAGGTGGGCGCCATGGAGCTGCTCACGGGTGCCCTCGCGGCGCTCGACGAGAAGGATCGTCAGGAGCTGCGCCGCATCGTGCTCGAGCTGGCCGAGCACGTGCGGAGCGAGGTCGACAAGCGCGACGGTGCTCGCCAGAGCGCCGACGAAGAAGGGGAAGACTGAGCATGGCAACGGCGGACAAGGTGGTCATCACGTGCGCGGTCTCGGGCGTGCTCGCGAACCGCAAGCAGTGCCCGGGCATCCCGTACACGCCCAAGGAGATCGCGGCGGAGTGCAAGCGCGCCTACGACGCGGGCGCGGCGGTGGTGCACATCCACGCGCGCAACGACGACGGCTCGCCCACGTTCGAGACGAGCACCTTCGCAGCGATCAAGGAGGAGACCCGCAAGCTCTGCCCGATCATCCTCAACTTCTCGACGGGCACGATCCTCGACGACGTCAGCCAGCAGATCGCCTACCTCCGCGAGGTGAAGCCGGAGATCGGCGCGCTGAACATGGGGACGATGAACTACGCCAAGTACTCGGCGAGCAAGAAGCAGTTCGTCTTCGACATGGTCTTCCCGAACCCCTACGGGAAGATCCTCAAGCTGCTCGAGGTGATGAACGAGGTCGGCATCAAGCCCGAGCTCGAGTGCTTCGACTCGGGGCACACCGCTGGCATCGCACCGCTCCTCGACATGGGCGCGCTCAAGGCGCCGTACCAGTTTTCGTTCATCGTGAACGTGCTCGGCGGCATCCCGCCGATGATCGAGTCGCTACAGCTCCAGACGAAGATCATGCCCGCCGGCTCCGAGTGGGAGGTCATCGGCATCTCGCACGGCCACTGGCGCATGCTCGCGTCGGCGCTCGTGCTCGGCGGCAACATCCGCACGGGCCTCGAGGATCACCTGTATCTGCCGAACGGGCAGATGGCCGCGAACAACGGCGCGATGGTCGAGGTCGCCGCGCGCATGGCGCGTGACATGGGCCGCGAGCCCGCCTCCGTCGAGGAAGCGCGCGAGATCCTCGACCTCTACAGCGTGGCCGCGGGCCGGCAGGCCGCCGCCGACGTGGGCCACGGCAAGAAGGGCGCGTGATGGAGCGCCGCGCCTACCGCGCGATCGCGGTCTCGACCGACGGCCCGATCGCCACGATCACGCTGAACCGTCCCGAGCGAAAGAACCCGCTCGGCCCCGAGATGGTGAACGAGCTCCTCTGGGCGCTCGACGACTGCAAGGACGACGAGGCGGTGCGCGCGGTGGTGCTGACGGGCGCGGGCAACGCGTTCTCCGGCGGCGGCGATCTCAAGCAGATGGCCGGCGGCGACGGTGGCCCTCCCCCGCTCGAGACCAAGGGCGACTACGTCGATCTGCTCCAGCGCTTCACCACGCTGGGCAAGCCCACGATCGCGCGCGTGAACGGCGTGGCCATGGGCGGTGCGCTCGGGCTCATCGCGGCGTGCGACTTCGCGATCGCCGCCGAGAGCGCGCAGCTCGGAACCCCCGAGATCAAGCGTGGCTTGTTTCCCATGATGATCATGGCGGTCCTGCGGCGCGTCGTGAGCAAGCGGAGGCTCATGGAGCTGATGCTCACGGGCGAGCCGATCTCGGCGAGCGAGGCCGCGCGCATCGAGCTCGTGAGCCGCGCCGTGCCCGACGCGGAGCTCGACGCCGCCGTGAAGAGCCTCGCGGACAAGCTCGCCGCGCAGAGCCCCACCGCCATGCGCATGGGCCTCGCGGCCTGGCACGCGCAGGCCGATCAGGATCTCGCCACGTCGCTGCCGATGCTCCGCGAGCAGCTCTTCGCGATCCTCGGCACCGAAGACGCGCGCGAGGGCCTCACCGCCTTCCTCCAGAAGCGCGCCCCGATCTGGAC
>JAIBCE010000160.1 GCA_019694315.1 Sandaracinaceae bacterium | reverse complement strand
TCCGCCTCGCGCCCCTGCGGAACGGGCTCGCCGGCCGACTCCGGGGCCGTCGCCACCTGCCGCGCGGCGAGGTCCTCGTCCACGCGCGGCGCATCCTCGTCACCGCACGACGAGAGCACGGGCACCGCGATCACGAGCACCAGCCCGATCGCGACCGGCCTCGAGCCAGTGACGCGCCGCGAGCTCACGTGCGACGCCGCGCGAGGAGCCACTCGAGGATCGCGTGGGGCGCGCCGCTCGCACCGCCGAGCGAGGGGATGTGGCCCGAGCCATCCATGCGCCAGAGCTCGACCGTGGTGCCCGCGCTGCACGCGGGCCACGTGGTCACGTGGCTCTCCTCGCCCGCCACCATCGCGTCGTACTCGCGAGCGCCGCCATCCACGGTGCTCTCGTCGCAGCCGTCGCGCATGCGCCACTGCGCGACCTCGTCCTCGGCGCCGCGGTAGGGAACGGTCCCCAGCATCCCGCCCACGTAGGGGATCGTCGTGTCGGCGGTGCCGTGCATGTGGAGCACCGAGACCGGTCGCGTGGGCTCGCACGCGACCATCGTGGCCTCGGTGCCGGCGAGCGCGGCGACCGCGGTGATGCGCTCCGAGAGCACGCAGGCCATGCGGTAGCTCATGAACGCGCCGTTCGAGTGGCCCAGGAAATACACGCGACCCGCGTCCACGGGCACGCGCGCCTCGGCGTCGTCGAGCAGAGCGGTGAGGTAGGCCACGTCATCGACGTCGGCCCCACCGAAGTCGCAGCATCCCCCTGCGTTCCAGAAGCGGCTGCCGCCGGAGTCCATCGTTCCGTCGGGCAGCACCAGGTAGAAGCCCAGCTCACGCGAGAGGCGCGTCGTCGCGAAGTACGCGTCCTGGAGCGACGCGCTCGCGCCGTAGCCATGGAGCAGGATCACGATCGGGAGCGCGCTCACGCCGTCGTGCTGGGGCGGCACGATCATCCGCGCGGGTCGCTCGGCGGGGCCGATCATGAGCGTGCCGGGCACCACGCCCGCGTCGCTCGCCGCGTCGTCCGAAGGCGCGGGCGCATCGAGCTCCATCGCCGCGTCGATCGTCACGGCCGCGTCGTCGGGTGCGGGCGTGCTTCCGCAGCCCGAGGCGCCCAGCGCCACCGCGCCGAGCGAGGCGAGCGCGACCGACGTCGACGCGCCGAGGACGGGACCGAGCACCGGGCGGACGAACGAGGGGAGCGAGCGACGTGAGCGCATCGGCGCGTGATATCACGCCCCGCCGATCGCGCCCGAGGCCCACGTTCGAGGGCGATCGGCGCGATCGCCCCCGCCGCGCGGCTCGCCCACGGCTCGCACGACGACCGCGCGCATGCGACGCTCGCGCGCGTGAACGATCGCCTCTGTCCCTGCGGCACCGGACGTCCCCTCGAGGCCTGCTGCGGTCCCTACCTCGACGGAGCCGAGGCCCCCGACGCGCCCACCCTCATGCGCTCTCGCTACACGGCCTTCGTGCGCGGTCACCACGCCCACCTCCTGCGCACCCTGCACCCCGAGCACGAGGACCGACGCCTGCCGACCCGCGTGCTCCGCGAGCGCCTCGAGAAGCAGGCCAAGCGCGCGCGCTACCACCGCCTGCTCGTGCTCGATCACGACGGCCCGGACGCGCAGGGCCTGCATCGCGTGCTCTTCCGCGTGTCGATGAAGCTCGCCGGCGCGGACGCGTCGTTCGCCGAGCTGTCGAGCTTCGCCGTGGCGGAGGGCGGCCTCCGCTACCTCACCGGCGAGCTCGTCGATCTGAAGGGCCTCGAGCAGCTCGGCGTCACGACGATCGCGGAGCTCGAGGCGCATCGCTGACGGCCTCGCTCGCCGGCGCCTTCGCGCGCCAGGTGAAGAGGAGGACGAGCCCGACCACCGCCCACGTGAGCGCGCAGAGGTGCGCCGCGAGCGCGATGGTCATCGCGTTGGCGGCCTCGGTGTGGAGCGCGTCGGCGGCGAGCGCGAACACCGCCTCGCTCGAGCCGAGCTGCCCCGGCATGAGCACACCGATCGCGGCGGCCACGAGGTTGATGCCCTGCACCGAGAGCGCCTCGAGGGGCCCCACCGAGATCCCCACGGCGTGGGCGAGCACGCCGTACTCGATCGTCTGGACGAGGCGGCCGAGCATCATCGCGCCCACGGGGCCCCACGCCACGATCGGCGTCTCGCGCGAGTGCGCCGCGAAGCGGCCGAGGTGCGCGCCCACGCGCGGGAAGCGATGCGCGAAGAAGGCCTCCACATGGCGGTTCGTCGCCGCGAGGCGCATGCCCGTGCCCGACACGAAGAGCACCACGAAGTGCACGAGCATCGCCGTGACCAGCGTCGTGTCGGGCGTGGCGATCGCGGCCGCGCCCGCGCAGAGGAGCGAGAACACGCCGCTCGAGAAGAGCGTGTTGGCCTGGTTGCTCGCGCCGATCGAGATCGCCTCGGCGGCGCCGAGATAGCGATGGAAGAGCGCTGCCTTCGCCGCCTCCGACGCGCTCCGGCCCGCAGGGAACACGTTCATCACGCCGTGCCCCACGACGTGCCCGAGGAAGAGCACCCGCGCCGGGATCACGCGACCACGCTCGCCGAGCATGAGGCGCGTCGACCACGCGTCGCAGCCGATGCGCGCGGCGTCGAGGACGAACGCGATCGGCAGGACGGGCGCCGTGCGCTCGAGCGCCGCAGCCACCTCCTCGGCGCCGATGCGACGCACGAGGACCGCGATCACGACGAGGCCGAAGACGGCGAGCGCCACACGCAGCGCCACCGCGAGCCACGCGCGCGCTCGACCCTCGGGCCGCGCGCCGCCCGTGCCGCCCGACGAGCTCGTCGAGCCCGACGTGGGCTCAGAGCCTTCGGCCATCGAAGCGCCCGCTGATCGCGAGCTGTGCGGCGGCCAGGGCCGGCTCCGCGCCGAGGAACGGATAGACCACGCCGAGATCGGCCGCGATCAGCTCACCGAACGCGAAGCGCAGTCCCGCCGACACGGCGAGGAAGTCGAGCGCGTCGCGGTAGCCGAAGCCGCCCGACAGCTCCACGACGAGCGAGAAGGCCTCGTAGGGCACCCAGTCCACGCCGCCACCGACACGCAGGCCGCCGCGCGGATCGGCCGGCGCCACGTCCGAGAGCGCGAGAGAGCCGATCGCCGAGAGGAACGCGTGGAAGCGGAAGTTCTCCGATGCGGTGACCTCCGCGGTCGTGCCGAGCTCGAGCGCGAGCGGCTGACTGCGCCGATCGAGCCCGCTCGTGGTGGGGAGCACGAGCCGCGCGTAGGCCACGAACGAGCGATCGTGCTCGGCGTAGTAGCGGTAGCTCGCGCCGAGCGAGAGGTAGCCGAGGCCCATGTAGCTGTTGCCGACGGCCGAGAGCAGCGTCTGGTAGCGGACGATCTCGAGGCTCCCCCAGAGCGAGAGATCGGGGCGCACCACCACGCTGCCCGAGAGGCGCGTGCCGAGCCGGATGTTCCCGTAGAAGTCGGCTGGACGTGCGATGAGATAGGCGTCCTCGGCGATCGACACCTCGTCCCGAAGACACGCGCGGCGCGCGACCCCGAGCTGCCCATCGAGGAACGACACCTGGAGCGGACCCACCGCGCGCGCGCTCCGAGGGCAGCCATCGCGAGGCGCGGGAGGCGCCTCGATCTCGGCGGATCCGGACGCCGTCACGCGCTCTTGCGCCACCATCGTACGCACCGGGGCGGCATCGCCCGAGGCCGTGTCTTCCGGACTGGCACCCTCCGGACTGGCACCCTCCGGACTGGCACCCTCCGGACTGGCACCTTCCGAAGTGGCACCTTCCGAAGTGGCACCTTCCGGACTGGCACCTTCCGAACTGGCACCTTCCGGACTGGCACCTTCCGGACTGGCACCTTCCGGACTGGCACCCTCCGAATTGGCGGCTTGCGGATTTGCGCCTTCCGAAGTGGCAGCTTGCGCGCCGCGATCGTCGGAGGGCGCGGCATCCTGCGCGGACACGGCGAGGGGGCTCAGCAGGGCAGAGAGCGCCCAGAACGCGAGCGGGCGGAGCGCGCGCATCGAGGAGGCCCTCATCGCGCACCTCGCACGCCGGGCGCCTCGAAGCCGTCACCGTCCCAGTCCACGAGCAGGGGGTTCGTGAAGCCGTAGGCGTAGCCGTGCGGCGTCACCGCGCCGAAGCCCCAGCGGGCCGCGGTGCGGGGGCCGCGCGGGGTGCGGGCCACGGGGCCGATGTCGGCGCCACGCTCGCCGGCGGGCGCCGCGGTGAGGCCGGCGGTGTCGCGCGCGTCCACCACGTCGTCTCCGTTGCGATCCACGTCGCGCCAGTCGACCGTGCCGCTGCCGTCGTTGTCGCCCGTGTCGGGGATGGCGTCGCAGTCGAGGTCGCCCACGATCGGCATCGCCTCGCCCGCCTCCACCACGATCCACGCGTCGCGCGTGCCGTCGAGCCCGAGCTCGCTCAGCGCCACCTCGCCCTCGAAGCGCACGACGCCGTCTTGTCCGAAGGGATCGTCCGGGTGCGACAGCTCCGCCGCGATCGTCCGCGCGACCTCGCCATTCACCACGATGCGCACCTCGTCCACCGGCACCCACGGCGCCGCCGTCACCCGGATCGAGAGCATCGGGCTCGCGTGCGGCACGAAGGGCTCGACCGACGGCGTGCGTGCCGCGCCGCTGCGATCCTCGATCGAGGCCTCGATGACCGGACCGTTGGTGCCGATCATCCGTCCCTCGCGCACGGCGCGGTTGAAGGCGACCTGATCGAACGTGGGCCCGATGTGCTGGTCGGTCGTCACGAGCGTGCGCGGCGTGCCGAGCACGTTGTCCACGAGCGAGTGCGAGTCGCTGTTGGCCGTGCCCGCGCGGACGATGCCCTGATCGAGCAGGTAGAACCAGTACGCGCGGTACGACTGCAGCTCCTCGTTCTCGGTGCCGTTCATGACCTCCTGCGTCTGATAGTCGGCGTTGCCGAAGCTCGCGCCGGGGGGTGTGCGGAGCACGAGCCCGGGGCCCGTGTCGTCGTAGCCGCTCATGTCCGTGCGCGGCAGCGGCTCGTTCGCGTTCACGCCCACCGCGCGAGGAAAGCCCAGATCACGGCCCACCTGCGAGGGCGCCCATGGGTGGTTGAGCTGCACGATGCCCGTGTCGGCAGGCCAGCCAGCCTCGACGAAGCGCGTCATCAGCGTGCCCGGCTCGCAGAGCTCGTCCCACGGCGCGCCGCGGTAGGGACCGTTCACGTCGAACGCGAGCGGCCACACGTTCCAGTGCCCGATCACCTGCGGCAGCTCCGCCCCCGGCACGAGATCGAAGAGGATGTGCCCCGTGGCCTCGAGGCCCACGAGCAGCTGCAGGCGCTCGTCGGCGTTCCAGTGCGTGCGACCCGCCTCGTAGTCCCACACCACGTCGTGATCGGTCGCGGCGATCACGTCGATGCGCGACGCGAGGAAGGCCTGCACGCGATCGATCTCGGGCACCGTGGAGTCGAAGCTCGCTGCGCCGTGCACGTGGAAGTCCGACGAGAGCGTCGCGTCCGGCGCGACCTCGAGCGTGCGGATCGCCAGGGTCACGTCCTCTTCGTCGCCCGCCGCGACCGTGATCTCCTCGCGCGCGAGCGTCGCGAACGGGCCAGCGGTGGCCACGAGGTCCCAGTGCCCCGGCGGCAGCTCGAAGCTCGCCGTGTCGAACACGAGCACGCGGTCGCACGCCGGCGAGCCTCCGGTCGAGGGGCCGAGCAGCGGCGCGCACTCCACGTAGCCGCCGAGCAGCTGCGCGCGCGTGGCCTCCTCGGTCGCGTCGTCGGCAGGCACCACGAAGACGAGCGCGTGATCGGGCGCGCCATCGACGGTGACCGTCGCGTTCACCGTCGCGGCGGCGGCGATCGGGATCGCGTCCACGGTCGTGCTGGCGCCGCTCGCGTGCACGCTCGCGTGCCCTGCCTCTCGCCCGAAGGCGTCGGCGGTGACCACATAGTCACGATTCGCCGGGACCCGCGCCGTCCAGGTGCCATCGGCCGCGGGCGTGACCTGCGTCCACGGTGTCCGAGCGCTCGCGGCGCTCGCGGCGCTGCCCTCTTCGATGCGGAGCGTGACGCGCGCGTCGCTCGTCACGAGCCCGCCGCCCGCGAGATCGACGCGGCCCGAGAGCTCGGTCCACGCCTCGCCCTCCACCTGCCTTCGCACCTCGAGCAGCGTGTCGATCGGCCCCGAGATCGAGCGGCCCGGCGTGACCGCGAGGAAGCGCTCGAAGACCTCCACGTCGCGGCTCGGCACCACGCGCGGCTCGGGCCCCACGGCGCTGAGCTGCTCGGCGTGGAAGCCGAAGAGCGGACCGCCACACGCGATCTCGCCGTAGCTCATCGCGGGATCGCTGTGCGAGGCCGCGGCGAAGTAGGCCTGCCGCTGCCACGAGTCGCGGAGCGGGCTGCGGAAGCCCTCCTGCTCGAAGCCCGTGCCCGGTCCCGGCGCGAACGGGAGCGCCTCGCGTCCGCTCCAGTACCACGCGTCCACGAGCGCCCAGGTCTCGGCGTCGTCGCGTCCGTTCACGATCTCGGTGCGCACGCGCAGGCCCGGCTCGCACGGCCGCAGCTCGTAGCGCGTGACGACGCGCGCGTCGGGCTTGCCCGCGAGGCGCCCGCGCACCTCGACCGCGGCCACGCCGTCGCGCGAGTCGAGGAAGAGCTGGTCGTAGGCGATCGTGTCGTCGGGCAGCAGGCCCACGGCCTGGAAGAGGTGCGTGAGCGAGTCGCCCGTGCCGTCGGCGGCCGCGAGATCGAGCACGTTTCCGCCCGTGGGCGCGACGTAGTGTGGGTGATCGATCGCGTCGATCACCGCGACCACGCGGTCGCTGCGGAGCACCACGTCACCGGGCGACACGAGCGCGTCGAGCCCCGTCACGGGCACGGGCTGCCCCTCCTCGTAGCGCGCCACCGACACGCTGCCGCCGGAGCACTCGAAGTGCAGTCCCGTGCACGGCGAAGGGGTGCGGCACGCAGGATCGTCGGAGGTGGCGCACGTCGTGTGACCACAGCCCGTGGCGAGCGTGGCGAGCGCGGCCGCGATCGCGATCGAGAGGGGCGCGCCGGGCGGCGAGCCTCTGCGCTCGGCGGACTCGGAGCCTGCGGGAGGAGGGCCTTCGGACATCGGGCCAGCATACCCGCAACGACGCCAGAGACTCGCGGCACGTGCGCGCCTCGGGCGCGGTGGCTCACGCCGCCCGTTCGCGAGACAATGCCTCCTCATGATCGAACGCGATGACGACGAGCTCGACGACGCGCCCGGTGTGCTCGATTCACTCGTGGGCCGCACCGCCGAAGCCCACCGCGAGCAGCCGGTGGCGCCGCTCTCGCGCATCGCCGACAAGACCGGGCGCGATCTCGCGACGCTGGAGCGCTTCGTCGCCGCGATCGAGCGGCGTGGCCAGGCCGTGCTCTATGGGCCTCCCGGCGTGGGCAAGAGCCACCTCGCCAAGGAGCTCGCGCGTCACCTCGTGGGCGGTGGCGATGGCTTCGTGCGGCACCTCGTGCTCCACGGCGCGGTGACCTACGAGGACTTCGTCCAGGGCCATCGGCCCGTCGTGCGCAAAGACGGCACGACGTGGTTTCCCCTCGTTCGAGGGCGATTCGTGCAGTTCGCCGAGGAGGCGCTGCGCCGACGTGGCACCTGCGTGCTCATCCTCGACGAGATGCACCGCGCCGACGTGGGTCGGGTGCTCGGCGAGATCGTCCACCTGCTCGAGCACCGCGGCGAGCCCTTGCCGCTCGCGGCCGGGGACACCTCCATCGTGCTCGCGAAGAACATCCGCATCCTCGGCACGACGAGCTCGTCCGACGCGCGCGCGGACGCCGCAGATCTCGTGCTGCGCCGGCGCTTCGCGTACCTCCGCGTCACGCCCGATCCGAACGTGCTCCGCGCCTTCCACCGCGACACCGGCTTTGCGGTGGAGGGCCTCCTCGGCGTGCTCGCGCGCCTCGATCACACGCTGCGTGATCCCGATCGCGCGCTCGGGGTCTCGTACTTCTTGCGCCGCGATCTCGCGAGCACCCTCGAGGACGTGTGGCGCTTCGAGGTCGAGCCGACGCTCGAGCTCCTGCTCCGCGATCGACCGAGCGAGCTGGCGCGCTTCCGCTGGGACGCGGTGCGCCATCGTATGTCGCCCTGATCTTCGCCATCGAATGTCGGCCTGATCCCGCGCCACGGACAGGCTCGCCGACACGGACAGCCGTTCGCCCGTGCCCCATGCAGGCTCGCGCCCCAGAGGCTTCCATGATGTGCAACGAATCCCGCCGTCTCGTCGGCCTCCCGGCTCTCCTGCTGCTCGCGTACGCGCTCGGCAGCGCGGCCCCAGCGCACGCGCAGGAGGCGGCCGACGACGAGACCGCCGACGAGGCCCCGCCCCCCGGCCCACCGCCCGTGACGGCCACCGAGCTCCGGAACGCGCAGACCGCCATCGCGCGCGAGCTCGGCTCCGAGAATTGGGTCGCGGCCGACGCGCTGCTCGACCCGCTCGAGGATCGCCTCATCGCCACGGAGGACTGGCAGCGTGTCGCGCAGCTCGGCTGCGATCGCGCGGTGCTCCACCTGCGTCAGCCCCTCGCGATGACGAGCGACTACCTGCGCGAGGTGAGGCAGGACGCTGGCAACGGGCTTGCCGCCGCCACCGACGACAACCGCCGCTTCGAGTGCTTCCGGCTCGTCGGCCTCTCGTTCGCGCACTTCGCAGCGCTGCCGGAGCTCGCCGCGCGCGAGCGCGACATGGCGATCGACAGCGCGATCCTCTTCCTGTCGCGGGCACGGGCGATCCGCGACAGCGCGGCGCTCCGGCAGAGCTACGAGGCCTTGCCCGCCGAGCGGCGCGCAGAGATCGAGGCGCTCGTGAGCGCGCTCCGCGCCCAGCCCCTCGGCCGCGCCGTGGGCACCCAGCCCGACGCCGACACGCTCGCCGCCGCGCTGGCCCGCGCGGCGTACCTCCAGAGCCCCCTCCGACAAGGCAGCTGCAGCGTCGATCCCGCCGTCACGCCCACGCGCGAGGGCGCGCTCGCGATCGTGTGCGTGCTCGAGGTCTATCCGCTCCGCGGCCTGTCCTCGATCCATGCGTCCGAGCGCTACCTCGTGGAGCCGACCGAGGGCGGCGTGCGCGCGATCGGCATGCTGCGCGACGTGGATCTCCGCGACGGTGTGCAGGGCCTCGTGTACGAGGTGCGCGCCTTCCAGCGCCTGACGGCGTCGCAGCACGGCTTCGACGGCTACCTCTACGCGTGGCGGGAGGGCTTCGAGCTCGGAGGCGACCGACGGCTCGCCTCGTTCGTCACGATCTGCGATCGCAGCACGGGCCTCTGCCAGCGCGTCGAGATCGGCCGCGAGTCGTGTGCCCCGGGCGCGGGCGGACGCCCCGCTTGCACCGAGGGCTGGGAGGCCGACGCGACCGTCGAAGGTGGGCAGCTCGTCCTTTCGCGCACGCGACGACCGCGACGCGGCGCGCGCCGCGACCCGCTGCCCGCCGAGCTCGCGCCTCGACAGGATCTGCGGCGATCGATCGGCGCGAACGCGAGCCGCGAGGCGACCCCCGAGCTCGTCTCCGATCCTCCGATCGGCCGCCACTGTCGGCTGATCGTGAGCGGCCGCGCCGCCGTCGCGCGCGCCACACCCGCACAAGGCGGTGCGAGCGCGGGCGCCGTGCCCCACGGGATGGCGGTGGTCCCCGTCGACCGCCGTATCGGCTGGGTGCGTGTGCTCTCGCCGGTCGAGGGCTGGCTCGCGGCGCGCGACGTCTCGCGCACCTGCGAGTGAGGCCCAGCGTTCAGCGCGCGACGCTCACTTCTTGCCGAGCTTCGTCTTGAGCAGATCGCCGAGCGTGCCCATGCCGCTCGCGTTCGCGGTCGCGCGGAAGTTGTCGAAGTCGGCGCGCTCCGCGTCGTCGAGCGCAGCCTTGATCGAGAGGCGCGTTCGGCCCTCGGAGGCCTCGAGCACCTTGGCCGTGATCTCCTTGCCGACCGGGAACTCCTTGCGGAGATCGGTGCCGGGGCGCGTGTTCGTCTCGGCGTTCGGCACCGTGGCGCGACCGCTCCGGCCCTTGATGCCCTGGAGCTGCACGACGACGCCGTAGGTCTCGACCTTCTCGACGAGCGCCTTGACGATCGAGCCGACGACGACCGCCTTGGTCGTGTCGATCGCCCCCACCGTCAGGCCCTCGCTCGCGAGCCCGAGCGACACACGCTTCTTGCTCGTGTCGACCGACTGCACCTTCACGAGGAGGTTCTGTCCGATCGTCAGCGCCTCTTCGGGGCGCTTCACACGGGCACCCAGCTCCGAGATGTGGAGCAGGCCCTCGACGCCGCTTCCGATGCGCACGAACGCGCCGAAGTCCGCCATGCGCGTGACCTGGCCGGCGACGACCTTGCCCACCGGCGCGATGACCTCGATGTTCTCCCAGGGGTCCTTCGCGAGCGCCTTGAGCGAGAGGGTGATCTCGGTCTTCTCGCGGCCCTTGGCGTCGGTCTTCTTCGCGATGTCCTTGATCTGCACCTCGAGCACGTCGCCGAGCTGCACCACGTCCTCGGGGCGCAGGCGGTCGTGCGAGAGCTCGCGCAGCGGCACGAGGCCCTCGATGCCACCGAGGTCGACGAACGCGCCGAACTCGCGGATCTGGCTCACGCGCCCCTTCACGGTCGTGCCGATCGCGAGCCCCGCGAGCGTGCGCTCGCGCGCGTCCTTGGCCTCGCGCTCGAGCAGCGTGCGGCGCGAGACGACGACGTTGCGGCCCTCGAGCTTCGTGATCACGAACGGCAGGCTGCGGCCCACGTAGCCCTGCGCGTCGTCGATGCGATGATCCTCGAGCTGCGAGATGGGGCAGAACGCGCGGATGCCGGCGATGTCGACGTCGACGCCGCCCTTGTTCACGCCCGTGACCTTGCCCTCGACCGCCACACCGCTCTCGAACGCGAGCTGGAGGTGCTCGGTGGAGACCTCGCCCTTGCCGAGGCGCTTCTTGAGCTTGATCTGGCCGTTCTCGGTCGAGATCACGAAGCCCTTGAGGCGATCGCCCAGCTTCACGGGGAGCGACTTCTCCTGCGTGATCGGGTCCTGCACCTCGAGGTCGATGCGCTCGAAGAACGCCTGCTGCTTGTCGTCGAGATCGAGGAAGACCGCGTCCGACGAGATGTAGGCGACGAGCCCCTCGGCTTCGTCGCCGTTGCGCAGGGTCTTTGCCTTCGCGATGACGACCTCACCGCGCGAGAAGAGGTCCGCGAAGCTCTCTTTGGCCATGGGGGCGCGGATCTACCTCCGAAGGCGCCCGCCGCAACACCCCCGCGCTCGCACACCGCGCGGGACCATCGCGCGCGGAGCCCTTGACGAACCCGCGCTTCCGGTTATTTTGACGTTCATCAAACCATCAAAGGAAGCATGCGAACCCAGGAAGTGTTCAAGGCGCTGTCGGATCCGACGCGTCGTCGGATCCTGAAGCTCCTCCAGAGCGGCTCGCTCTCGGCGGGGGAGATCGCCGAGCACTTCCCGATCACCAAGGGCTCGCTCTCGCACCACTTCAACGTGCTCAAGGCCGCCGACCTCCTCCGCGTCGAGCGTCGGGGCCAGAGCCTCGTCTACTCGCTCAACACCACCGTCTTCGAGGACGTCGCCGCGATGCTCCTCGAGCTCTTCGCGACGGAGGCCTCACGAGACCGCGCGAGCGGCGCTGGGTCGCCGCGCACGGTGGAGCCCGGGCCCAGCCCGGAGAGAAGGAGAAAGCCATGACGACCCCGACCTCGACCCCGCGCTCCGCGAGCTACGGCCCGTGGATCGCGCTCGCGATCACCGCCCTCGTCTTCGCGGTCGCGCTGGTCCTCTATCCGCGCATGCCCGAGACCGTGCCCACGCACTGGAACGCGTGGGGCGAGGTCGACGGCACGATGCCCAAGCACATCGGCGCGTTCATCGGTCCGGGCACCTGCGCCTTCGTGCTCCTGCTCTACGTCGCGCTGCCGCGGCTGTCCGGCAAGGGCATGGAGCTCGAGCGCTTCCAGGGCGCCTACGACGCCATCATGCTCGCGCTCGTGGGCGCGATGGCGGTCATCAGCATCACCGTCTCGCTCGCGGAGGTGGGCTACGAGATGCCCACGCTGCCGATCGTCGGCTGCGCGATCGGCGTGCTCTTCGCGGTGCTCGGAAACTTCATGGGCAAGGTGCAGCGCAACGCGTTCGTGGGCATCCGCACGCCGTGGACGCTCTCGAACGAGGAGGTGTGGCTACGGACGCACCGCCTCGCGGGCAAGCTCTTCGTCGCAGGAGGCGTCGTGATGGCCGTGAGCTCGTTCTTCGGGCCCGCGATCATCGTGGGTGTCCTGCTCGCGGTGGGCCTGTCGTTCGTGCCCATCGTCTACTCGTACGTGCTCCACCGTCGGCTCGAGGGCTGAGATACCGAGAAGCAGTCGTTTTTGGGGATCGAATGGTCGTAAGAATCGCCGTCGGGGACGCCACGCGGCGGGGTTGCGCAGCAACCCCAGGAGCGCGCGAGAAAGCGAGGCTTGGGGAGCGTCGAGCAGGGGGGAATGGGGGGAGTTGCCGACTCCCCCCGACCGCGCCGAAGGCGCGAAAAAACTGAGAGCGTTCGGTCAGCGGCTCGCGTGGCAGCTGACCGTGGGTGTGAACTCCCGCGCGGGTGAGCTGAGGAACGTGTTCACCTCCCGACGCTCCCCGCGCGGCACGCTCACGGTCACGGCAGCGGGCGCGACGTTCGTGGAGATCTCGCAGATCACCGGGTGATCGCACGTGTTGTTCACGCTGACCCAGTGCCCGTAGCCCACCCCGTCGAAGCGCGCGTTGGCGCTCGCCTGCACGCACGGCTCGCGCTCGCCTCCGACGCGCGTCTGCGCCGAAGTGCTCGCCCCGAGCGCGAGGAAGACGATCGCGGAGACCATGGCCGTGGCAGCTCGTGCGCGCATGCGTCGATCGTGACCGCTCGCGTCGCGTGGAGCCAGGCCCGTCGAGCGCTTCGCGGAGGGCGGCACGCCGCCACGACCAGCGGAGCGTCCGACCCGTGTATCGTCGAGGCATGCGCGACGTCCTCGTCTCGAACGCTCCCCGCGGTCTCTGTCTCGCGCTCGCGCTCCTCGCGGGCTGTCGCTGCGAGGGGCCCGATCCGCGCGGACGCGATGCGGGACGACGCGACGCCGCAGGCCTCGATGCACCGGGCCTCGACACGAACGAGCCGTCGCTCGACGACGGCGGGATCGCGCCGGCCGACATCGTGGTGATCGTGCCGGGCACGCCGGCCGATGCCGCCTCGCGCTTCGACGATCCCGACGACACGGGCGCCGACACGGCGCCCGACATCCTCTATCCGCTCGACCACGTGCTCTTCCCGCGCAACGTGTGGAGCCCCGACGTGCAGTGGGACGATCCCGGCGTCGCGGGCGATCTCTACCGCGTGCGCTTCTCGGCACCGCCCGTCACGGTGACCGCCTACCTCGTGCACACGGGCGACGGCTTCCGCTGGGATCACGAGCTCACGTACGGGCAGTGGCGCCTCCTCACGAACGCGGCCGCAGGCGGGGCCATGACGCTCGGCGTGGATCGCTGGATCGCGGCCTCGCACACCGTCGCGCACGGCGCGCCGATCGAGCTCCGCGTCTCGGCCGAGGGCATCGCGGGCGCCGTCTACTACTGGACCCTCGGCGCGTTCTCGGGCACCGAGGGCCGCATCGTGCGCGTCCGGCAGGGCGTCGAGATCGAGCCCACGGTCGAGAACTTCATGCCCTCGCCGCCCATCGACAGCGGCGGCGATCGCTGCGCGGCGTGTCACAGCCTGAGCGGCGACGGCAACCACCTCGCGGCCTCGCTCGGCGACGGAGAGTTCGGCGGCGTCTTCGATCTCACGACCGATCTCACCGCCACCGATCCACCGATGCTCTTCCGCTTCTCCGAGCCCTGGTACTACGCAGCGTTCAGCCGCGACGGCTCGCGCGTGCTCATGACCGACCCCGCGCAGCACACGCACGTGCTCGACGGACGGACCGGCAGCGAGATCACCACGCTGCGCGACGGCACGCACCCGGCGTGGGCCCCCGACGGCTCGCAGGTCGCGCTCGTCGTCCACGCCAACGACGCGTGGAACCCGACGGTCGGCGATCTCGCGACGATCCCGGTCACGGGCGCCGACACGTTCGGCGCGGCAGGCCCGCTCCACGCGGGCGCCGATCTCGCGAGCGCGCCCGAGGGGGGGAGCCTCGATGCCTACCCCACGTTCTCGCCGGACTCGCGCTACGTCGCGTTCCAGCACGGAACGCGCACGCTCGTGTCCGCAGACGAGACGCGGGGCGCGCTCTACCTCATCCCCGCCTCCGGAGGCGCGGCGGTGCGCCTCGATCACGCGAGCGAGGGCGACGCGTACTACCCGAATTTCACGCCGTTCATGACGAATCGCGACGAGCTCACGAGCGTGTACTGGGTGCTGCACTACTCGCCGCGCGACTACGGCAACGAGCACGCAGGCACCCGCGGCACCCACCGGAGACAGATCTGGGTGAGCGCGGTCGCGAGCGACGCGCCGGGCGTCGATCCCTCGTCGGTGCCGTACTGGTTGCCCGGCCAGGACGTGCGCGAAGAGAACGCGAGCGCGTACTGGGCGCCGCTTCCGTGTCGCGGCAGCGGCGCCAGCTGCGAGGACGACGGCGAGTGCTGCACCGGCCACTGCGGTCCCAACGCCACGCTCCCCATGGCGTGCCTTCCGCCGCCCGAGTGCCGGCACGAAGGAGACTCGTGCGAGACGAGCGCGGACTGCTGCGCCCCCGAGCTCATCTGCGTGGGCGGCGCGTGCGTGGCGACGGTGATCTGATCGACGCCGTCGCCCGCGATCAGGGCGCGCGGTAGGTGTGGTGCGGGCTCCACGTCTCGTCGCACGCGCGGAGCTCGGTGCGCCCACCGGCGTCGATCTGCGGCTGGACCGCCGCCGCGAGCGACGCCATCTCGCCCGCGAGCTCGCCGTCCTCGAAGCGCTGCTCGTCGATCACGAGCGAGATCGCATGCCCCTCGGCGGTGCGGGTCAGCAGCACGTCGATCGCGTGCTCGCCCGCGAAGAGGCCCGTCGCCTCGAGCACCTCGGCCACGTGCCGCGCGTCGGCCTCGTCCACACCGTCGTAGTAGAGGTGCGCGCCCGGACGCACCTCGATCGATGGATGCGACGTCGGGTCGAAGAGCGCACCGAGGCCGAAGACCACGCCGAGCACGAGCACGAGGCCGAGGCCTCCCGCGCCTGCGGCCTTCCAGCGCGACTCGAAGACCGGCTCGGTCGCGAGCCCGTCGGCGCGCGCCTTCTCGAGCCACGTCGTCGCGAGCTGTCGTAGGCCGAAGACGAGGCCGAGGTTCACCCCTGTCCACGCCGCGGTGGGCACGCTCGGCGGCACGAGCGCGCTCGCGGCGAGCAGCACCACGGTGATCACGACGCCGAGCAGCGCCACCGACCATGCCTTGCCTGCGCGCCCCACGCGTCGCTCGTTGATCGCCCAGAGGGCAGCCCCCGCGAGCGGGGAGCCGAGGAACGTCGCGATCGCGATCGACTCGGGCTCGTAGAGGCGCGGACGCGTCGGCTCGGTGCTCATCCCGAGAACGTACGCGATGCGCCGCGGTCGTGGCGGTCCTCCTCACGGAGGCGGAGCCAGCTCCGACAGCGTGCGCGCCTCAACCTCGAGGGCCTCGCGGGCGAGCTCCAGGCGCACGTCGCTCCGCGTCTCGAGGCCGAGGCTCGCATCGCCCCGCTGCCCCACGGCGCGGAGGAATCGCGCGATCGCGGCGAGCTGCTCGGTGAGCGCGACGTCGAGGTCCTCGGCGCTGCGTCGCTTCGCGCGCTCGGCCGCGCGCGTGATCCCCGAGAAGATCCCAGAGAGCATGCGGCGATCGCCACGCGCGAGGTCGTCGCTCGCGTGCGCCCTTCGAGAGAGCGCTGCCGCGCGGAGCAGGCGCGTGCGTCGGGGGCCCCGCGTGTGGTGCGCGAGCGCGAGCAGGGCCGCGGTCTGCGCGTCGTCGACGGGCACGAAGAGCGGCATCGCCACGAAGATCGAGGCGACGACGATCGCCGCCACGCGCACGGCCGTGTCCACCTCGGCGTACGACAGCGTGATCCACATCGCCGAGGCCCCGCCGAGCACCGAGAGCGCGGTATGGATCGCCCAGGCCCACGCGCCCCGCGCGCGGAGGCCGCGTCCGAGGAGCACGAGGAGCGCGAACGAGGCCCACGCCGCGACGGGCGCGTACGGCCGCAGCGCGCCGTACGACAGCGCCGCGAGCGCTCCGAGCCCGATCGACATCGGCGAGGGCGCGCTCGCGACGCTCGCCACGACCGTGCCGAGGAGGACCAGCAGCATCGCACCGACGGTGGGGCTCGCGGACCGGATCAGCTCGGCCGCCGAGAGCGACGCCCCGAGCACCAGCAACGACAAGAGCGCGCGTGTGTCCATGTTCTGCCTTCCGTGCACGTGGCCTCGAGCCGAGCTTTCGTGACGCGACGCGCGCTCAGTACGCGTAGGCGTCCTCGAGGATGTCGGCGCGGCGCGCGCGTCCCCAGCTCTGGCCGCGCGCGCTCTGCGCCTCGACGCGCTCGAAATTGCCCAGATCGTCAGCGATCTGCGTGCTCCGCTCGGCGAACACGCGCGAGGGCCTGCGGCGGTTGGCCTCCTCGTACGCCGCACGGTTGGCCTCGGCGAGCGTCACGGCCTGGGCGCGGTCGCCGTTCTGCCAGGCGAGCATCGCGTCGCGCTGCCGTGCGTCCATCACGGTCGCGAACGCGTCGGGGTGGATCTCGTCGTCGATGCTCGCGATGGCCTCGGCCTCGCTCGCCACGAAGCGCACGGCCACCGCGCCCTCGAGCGACTGGGGCGCGTGATCGCTCGCGCGCTCGTAGCCCACGCGCGCCGTGATCGTGCTCGCGTCGCCCACCGCGCCTGCATCGAGCCGCAGCGACAAGACCACCTTGCGATGCTCGCCCGCGAACACCGTGCCCACCGGCAGCTCGACGCGATCGGAGAGCGCGTTCGCGAGCGTGCCGTGCGCCTCCACGAAGTGGACGCCCGGCGGGAGCGACACGCGCGCCACGACGTTCTCGGCCACCGTCGCGCCGCTCTCCTCGAGCTCGCGCGTGAGGAAGCCCTCGAGCTCGCTGCCCTGTCGCAGGAAGGCGTAGTTACCGCGGCCCGCCTCGGCGACGCCCGTCATGAAGCGCTCGTCGTAGTCGGTGCCCACACCGAGCGAGCTCGTCACCACACGATCGTCGGCGCGATGCTCGAGCGTGCCCTGGATCTGCTCGAGCGAGAGCCCCGAGCCATCCTGACCATCCGACACGAGCACCACGCGACGCACATGCGAGGCCGGCGCCAGCTCGAGCGCGCTCGCGCCGAGCGCCATCGCCTGCGGGATCACGGTGCCCCCGCGCGCGTCCACGCGCCGGAGCCGGGGCGGCAGCGAGCGGCGGATCTCGCTCACGCGCGCGAGCGGCTGGAGGATCTCGGCGCGATCGTCGTAGACGACGACGCTCAGGTAGTCCTCGTCGTGCATGCGCTCGAGGAGCGAGATCACGCCCTCGCGCGCCTGCACCATCTTCTCGCCCTCCATCGAGCCCGAGTGATCGAGGACCACGGCGAGCGCGACGGGCATGCGCGCCGTGACGCCGTCGCCGACGCCCTCGAGGCGCAGCTCGGCGAGGAGATCGCGCGCCCCGTTGGCGAGCACCGCGCCCTGACCGAGCGCGGCGAGGCCGTGGAGGCTCG
>JAIBCE010000159.1 GCA_019694315.1 Sandaracinaceae bacterium | reverse complement strand
CGCCCTGAGGCAGGGATCGCAGGATGGCCGGGCCCGAGGATCGGTTTGCCGACGCGCGCGCCTCACGCGATCCTCGCGCGATGACTGCCTGCACGCTGCGCTGGCCCTGGCTCCTCCTCGTCGCCTCGAGCGTCGCGCTCTCCGGCTGTCGCGAGCGCGGTGCGCGAGAGATCTGCGGCAACGGCGCAGACGACGACGGAAACGGCGTGAGCGACTGCGACGACACCGCCTGCACGAGCGAGCCCGCGTGCGGCGTGGCGACCGACGCGGGACCGAGCGACGCGCCGTTCGTGCGCGTGGACGCGAACCTCGGCGACGCCGGCCCGAGCACGGAGTGCGGGCCGCTCGACGTGGTCTTCGTGCTCGACGTGAGCACCTCCATGGAGGAGTCGCTCGACGCGCTCCGCGCGGGCATCGGCGATGTGTGGACCGCGGCCTCGGCGCTGAGCCCCGACCCGCGCTTCTCGCTCGTGGTCTTCGTGGACGATGCGCTCGCGGTCGATGGCTGCACTCCCTTCGCGAGCGTCGACGAGCTCCGCGCGGGCTTCGACACGTGGCGCGCGTTCTGCGCCTCGAACGAGAGCCCCGTGAGCCACGCGTACAACACCGACTTCCCGGAGAACTCGATGGACGCCCTCTACACGGCGGCCACGACCTGCACGTTCCGCGAGGGCGCGACGCGGATCGTCGTGCACGTCACCGACGACACCTTCTTCGAGCGGCCCGCGGTCTTCTCCGACAGCGTCACGTGTCAGCACACCTACGACGAGGTCGCGCGCGCGTACGTCGCGTTCGAGCTCCGTCTCGCCTCGTTCCACGACACGGCCGATCATCCCGAGGGCTTCTCCGCGCCCTATCGCGGCGGAGCCTCGCTCGTGGATCGCACGGGCGGCGCGTCGTTCTCGTTCGACGACGTCGTCAGCGGGCGGCTCGACATGGGCGAGTCGATCCGGACCTTCGTCCAGACCGAGTTCTGCACGCCGTTCCTGATCTGATCGATCGACTCGCACGCCGACGTGGGCTCGGCTCGAGGCGCCCAGCGCGGGCGAAGCCCGCAGCCCAAACTTCCGAATCTTCGCGCCGCGCGAAGATTCTCGGAAGTAGTAGATCAGCGCCGTCGCGTCGCGAGGCCGAGGAGGCACATCACCGCGAGCGCAGCGATCGTGTCGTGCGGCGCGGACGGATGGGCGGCGCACCCGCCGCTCGCGCTCGAGGGCGCGCTCGATGGCGGCGGGGGGCTCGGGGGCGCAGGGGGCGCCGGGGCTCGGACGCAGCGCCGCGTCGTCTCGCAGCTCGCGGGCGAGGCACACGACGCATCGCAGGGGCCGAGGCCCACCCGGACGACTCGCGTCGTCGCTCGATCGGTCGCGAGCCGTGCGCCCTGCACGTAGCTCTGGTTGACCACACAGAGCGCGATCGGATCGGGGGAGCACACCTCGAGCGCGTCGCAGTCCTGATCGTCGGTGCACGGCCGGCCCGCGACGCACCACTGGCCACCGTGGTTGGCCGTGAAGATCGTGCCTTCGGGGCAGTCTCGCTCGACGATCCCGATCGCGTCGGCGTGTGCCGGCGAGCCTGCACCACCCACCACCGCGGCGAGCACGAGCAGCGAGGGAGCCAGGGCCCGGAGGTGGCGGGACGCACGCATCCGAGGACGGTCGCGCGCTGCGCGCGTCGTCGTCAACAAGCCCTTTTTCGGCGGCGCGAGCGCGTGGCCGATCTACGCTCGGCCCCCCATGGGCTTGCGTGATCGTGTTCGTCAGCTCGCGTCCGGACCTCGCTACGACGGCGCAGTGGTCGCCACCCTCGGTGGCATCGTGGATCGCCTGCGCGATCGCTCACCGCCCCTCGTGCTCTCGCCGCTCGATCGGCTCGACGGCCGCACCGCGCTCGTCACGGGCGCCAACCGGGGCCTCGGCCTCGCGATCACGATCCAGCTCGTGGCCCGCGGCGCGCACGTGATCATGGCGTGCCGCAGCGGCATCCCGGAGATCATGGACGTGGTGCGGCGCGAGGCCTCGGCGCTCGCGAGCGAGATGGCCTGCGGGCCCGCTGGCACGGTGGACGCGGTGCGCCTCGATCTCTCGGACCTCGCGGCGGTGCGCTCGGTGGCCGACGAGCTCGCAGAGGATCTCGTCACGCTCGACGTGCTGGTTCTCAACGCGGGCCTGGTCCTCACCGGCGCGCGCAAGACCAAGGACGGCTTCGACGAGATGCTCCAGGTGAATTACCTGGCGAACGTGGTCTTCGTGACGCGCCTGCTCGAGCGCGGTGTGGTGCCGAACACCGTGCTGGCCGACGGCTCGCTCGCACGCGACGACGCGAGCGACGCGCCGCCGTTCCTGCCGCGCGTCGTCTTCGTCTCGAGCGAATCCCATCGCTCCGCGCGCCCGATCGAGGTGGACCAAGTGGGCGTGTTCCGAGACTACGGCATGGGCGACACGGTCACGGAGTACGGCTACCAGAAGCTCCTCGTGGAGGTCTGGGCGAGCGAGCTCGCGCGTCGGCTTGCGCCGGCCGGGGCCATCGACGTGTCGGTGCACACGAGCTGTCCGGGCGCCGTGGCCACCGACATCGCGCGCGAGGCGCCGGGGTGGGTCAAGCCGCTGCTCGACCCGACCATCAAGTACCTCTTCAAGAAGCCCGAGGACGGCGCCGTGCCCATCGTGTGGCTGTCGTGCGCGCGTCCTGCCGAGGGACGCACGGGCCTCTACGTGCACGTGAAGAACGAGAAGAAGCGCGCGCCGCAGGCGGACGATCCGCGCAACGGCGCGGCCCTCTGGCGACGCTCCGCGGAGCTCCTCGAGCGATGGATGAAGCCATGAGCCACGACGACGACGAGCGGCGCACCGCGCGCATGATCCGCGGCGAGAGCTGGGCGAGCTTCTGCGATCAGCTCAAGAACGCGGGCCAGGTGGTGCTCTCGGGGCCCGACGACGAGCTCACGCGCGCCGAGGGCTTCCGCTATCTGTCGCGCATCGCGCGCGCGGCCCTCCAGACCTTCGTCGAGCACGGCGACCCGCGCGTGCCCGTGCTCCAGCGCGTGGTCCACGAGACCGCGAAGATGGGCGCCGACAACCCCGACAACGTCTACCTGAACGCGACGCTCCACGGCGACTTCCGCTACGTGGTGCGCGGCAAGCGCCCGCTGCCGCAGCTCACGCCGGGCGCGCGCGCCGAGGGGCAGACGAGCGTCTCGCTCGCCACGCAGCACGGCCACTACGGTCGTGGCAACGGCATGCCGCCGGTCGGCCAGCTCGACACCACGCAGCTCACCACCCGCGAGGACGGTCGCTTCGAGATCTTCCTCGCCACGCGGGCTCCCGACGCGCTCGGCGCCGGTCAGCACTTCCTCCCGATCGGCGAGGGCCTCGGCACGCTCATCGTGCGCCAGTACCGCCTGCGCCCCGACGACGTGCTCAACGAGCTCCGCATCGAGCGAGACGGTGGCGATGGCGCGCCGGCGGTGCTCACCGGCCCCTACCTCGACGACGCGCTCGAGCAGTGCGGCGGCCTCGTGAACGGCGCAGCGATGCTCTTCTCGGCGTGGGCAGGCATGTTCCAGGCGCACACGAACCAGCTGCCGCGCTTCGATCAGGAGATGTCCAACCGCTTCGGCGGGCTCAAGGACATCGCGTACTACCATTCGTACTGGCGCCTCGCCGACGACGAGGCGCTCGTGATCGAGGCGAGCCCTCCGCCCTGCGATCACTGGAATTTCCAGCTGAACAACCACTGGATGGAGTCGCTCGACTACCGCTTCCATCGCATCCACCTGAACAGCGCGATCGCCGCGACGCGTCCCGATGGCTCGATCCGCTTGATCGTCGCGCACACCGATCCGGGCCTGCCCAACTGGATCGAGACCGTCGGTCATCGCTTCGGCACCATGTGCTTCCGCTGGGTGCGTCCCTCGCTGCCCGACGGAACCGAGCCGCCGGTCCCGAGCTGTCGCGTGGTCAAGCACGCCGAGCTCGGCTCGCTCCTCTGAACGACCATGACGCCCCGCACCACGTCCACGCGCTACCAGCGCCCGCATCGCCCGCTCCCCCTCCGCGCCCTGAACGCGGGCCTCTCCGTCGGCTCGCGCCTCTTGGGCTCGCGCGGCGCGCTCGAGGCCTCGCTCGAGGAGTCGTCGCTGCTCGAGGCAGCCGAGCACCGCACGGGCCTGCTCGATCTCGGCGACGGCTCCTTTCGCGAGCCGCTCCAGAAGCTCTTGCGGTCGATCGAGAGCGAGGCGCGCCTGCACCCGATCGGCCGCTTCATCACGCGCGAGCGCCTCGTCTCGACGCTCGCCAACCGGATGCGCGTGAGCGAGGCGCTGCGCCGCGAGCCCTCGCTCCGTGAGGCGCGCGTCGCCCGCCCCATCGTGATCTGTGGGCTGCCGCGCACCGGCACGACGCTGCTCCATCGCCTGCTCGCCGCCGATCGCCGCATCCGCTCGCTCTCGTCGTGGGAGGCGCTCTCGCCCGTGCGCTTGCCGGGCGACGACGACGATCGCGAGCGCGTGCGCTTCGCGGAGACCTCGGAGCGCGCGCTGCGCTTCATGGCGCCCGACTTCTTCGCCGTGCACCCGGTCGATGCGCACGCGCCCGAGGAGGACGTGCTCCTGCTCGATCTCTCGTTCCGCTCCACGGTGGCGGAGTCGACCCTCCGCGTGCCCACGTTCTCGCGCTGGCTCGAGGGTCAGGATCAGCGGCCGGCGTACCGCATGCTCGAGGACGTGCTCAAGGTGCTCTGGCACCAGCGGCACACCCCCTCGCAGGAGCGCTGGGTGCTCAAGACGCCGCACCACCTCGAGTGGCTCGACGTGCTCCTCGAGGTCTTCCCCGATGCGACGCTCGTGTGGACGCACCGCGATCTCGGCGACGTCGTCCCCTCGTTCTGCTCGATGCTCGCGCACGCGCGCGGCGTCTTCTCGGATCACGTCGATCCCCGCGACATCGGCAGGAGCTGGGGCCTCGGCAAGGGCGTGCGCATGGTCGAGCGCGCGCTCGAGGTACGCGCGCAGCGGCCCGAGCGCTTCGTCGACGTTCGCTACGAGGAGCTGCTGCGCGACCCGATCGAGGTGCTCGGACGCGTGCTCGATCACGCGGGCCTGCCGCTCACGAAGGAAGCCGAGCAGTCGGCGCGCGATCGGCTCCGCCGCGAGCGCAAGGATCGGCACGGCGCGCACGCGTATCGGCTGGCGGACTTCGGCCTCGAGCGTGGTGAGCTCGATCGCGCGTACGCGCGCTACCACGCGATGCGCTGACGAGACGACGACGCCCCGCTCGTCGGTGACGAGCAGGGCGTGTCGTGTGCTCCGCGTCGAGACGACGCGCCGATCACTTCGTCTTCTTCGCTGCCTTCTTGGCCGCCTTCGGGGCCGCCTTCGCGGCGGGCTTCGCGGCGGGCTTCGCGGCAGCCTTCGCGGCGGGCTCGGCCTTCTTGGAGACCTTCTTCGCGGCCTTCTTGTTCGACGCCGCAGGGGCCGCTGCCGCGCGCTCCCAGACGCCGAGCGCCGCGCCCGCGGGGTCGACGAAGATGCCGATCGCGCCCATGGCGCCGATCGGCATGAAGTCCTGCACGATCGTCGCGCCGGCCTTCTTGGCCTTGGCCAAGGTGGCCTTCACGCTGTCGACCTCCACGTACGAGAGCCACATCGTGGGGGCCTCGGCCATCGGCTTCTTCTGGATGCCTCCGCCCGTCGTGCCCGCCTTGATCATCGTGTAGCCCATGCCGGGCATGTCTTCGTACGCCCAGTCGAAGACCTTGCCGTAGAACTTCTTGGCGGCGGCGACATCGGTGGTGTTGAGCTCGAAGTGACAGAACGAATTGGCCATGGGTCCTCCCTGCGTCTGAACGGAGCCGGGACGCTAACACCGTTGGCCGATGCCGCGCGGCGACAGTTCGCGCCCGACCCGATCCGAGTTACGGTCGCGAGATGAACAAGCGGGTCGGGCTTGGCATGGGCGTCGCGTGGCTCCTGGCGATCACTGGCTGTCCTGCCGATCCAGCGCCGAGCGATGGGGGCAACCCAGTGGATGCGAGTGCCCTCGATGCACGCTCGTGCGCGTCGGGCCCGGACTGCGACGACGGGCTCTTCTGCAACGGGGAAGAAGTGTGCAACGCGGGGCGCTGCGAAGCCGGCGCCCAGGCCTGCGACGACGACGTCGCGTGCACCTTCGACTTCTGCTCCGAGGAGCAGCGGCGCTGCCTCCACCAGGCGCCCGACGACGACGGTGACGGGTATCGCAGCGCGGCCTGCCACGACGCGCGCGGCATGCCGCTCGGCACCGACTGCGACGACGGGAACATCGCGCGATTCCCAGGAAACCTCGAGGTCTGCGACGCCGCTGGTCTCGACGAGGACTGCGACACGAGCACGCTCGGCGAGCGAGATGCCGACGGCGACGGTCACCCGTCTTCGATGTGCTGCAACGCGCTCGACGACGGCACGATGCGCTGCGGCGACGACTGCGACGACGCGCGCGCCGGCGTCTTTCCTGCGGCCACCGAGGTCTGCGACGGTGTCGACAACGACTGCGACACGCACGTCGACGAGGGCCTCGTCGAGTCGGGCTTCGCCGACGCCGATCGCGACGGCTTCGGCGACGACGCGATGCCGCTCATGGCGTGTCCGGGCGGCGATCGCTTCGCCACGGTCGGCGGCGACTGCAACGATGCCTCGCCCGCCCAGCGGCCCATGCAGCCCGAGTTCTGCGACATGGCCGACAACGACTGCGACACGAACGTCGACGAGAGCGCGGCGCCGGTCCCGTGGTTTCTCGATCGTGACGGCGACGGCTTCGGCTCGTCGGTCACCGGCACGGTCGTGTCGTGCGAGCCCGTGGCGGGCGCGACCCTGATCGACAGCGACTGCGACGACACCGCGCGCACCATCAGCCCCGCGGCCAGCGAGCTGTGCAATGGTCGTGACGACAACTGCAACGGCCGTGCGGACTTCGTGATCGGAGAGGGCGACTTCGAGGACGACGACGGTGACGGCGTGGCGGATCTGCGCTGCGGCATGCCGTTCGGCCTCGACTGCGACGACCTCGATCCGGGCGCGGGCCCGGGGAGCCCCGAGGTGTGCAACGGCCGCGACGACGACTGCGACTCCCGCACCGACGAAGGGGCGATGTCGAGCGTGTACTACCGAGACCTGGACATGGACACGTACGGCTCGAGCACGAGCGGCACCACCGTCGCGTGTGGCCCTCCGTCGATGGGCTACGTGGTCCGCGGCGGCGACTGCAACGACGCCGATCCGATGCGTCACCCGAGCGCGGCGGAGACCTGCGACGGCGCCGATCAGGACTGCGACGCGGCAGTGGACGAGACGCCAGCGGTCAGCTCTTGCGCGCTGGCGGGCGGCATCACGACGGCTCAGTGTACCAGCGGGCGCTGCGAGGTCGCTGCCTGCAGCGCGGGCCTGACGGACTGCGACCACAGCTACGCCACGGGGTGCGAGGTCGACCTGCTCCGCGATCGGTCCAACTGCGGCGCGTGCGGGCACGTATGCGACGGAGGCACGACGTGTCTGGGAGGCGTGTGCGGCTGGAGCATCCTCTCTCCTGGTGGTGACTTCGCCGAGATCACGCGTCCCGCGGACACGATCTACACGATCGACGCCGCCACGGCCGGCGCGACCATCTACTACACTCGCGACGGGAGCGTCCCTTACGCGAGCCCCACCACGATGTCGGGCACGCCCCCGCTCAGCTTGACGCTGACGGACGGAGAGACGGTGCGTTGGTTTGCAAGCGCGCCGGGGGGACCGGATGAGCCCATCCACACCTTCACGCACCACACGGACCCTGCCTCGAGTCGGTACATCTCGCAGATCGCGACGAACGTCAGCCTGGCTGGACAAGGCCCGGCCGCCCGCGTGATGGCGGGCTCGAGCGTCTCGATCACGATGAACCTGCAGGAGTGGATGGATGGCGCCGGCGGCTACTGTCCTGGGTGCATCACGCAGGGTGTCATCCAGATCGAGGACTTCGGGATCATCGATTGCCTCAACGGGCGCACGGCCCACCCTGGACGCACACGCGCCATTTCCACCAGCTTCACGGCGCCGATGGCGCCCGGGCGCTATCGCATCCGCGTGGGCGCGGACTGGCGCACGGCCTGCGACGCGCTCGTCGGCGCCAACATCGGTCGCGAGATCGTCGGCGTGCTCGAGGTGTTCTGATCGAGGCTGCGTGCTCGAGACAGTACGGTCTTCGCGCGTCAGCGAGCGTGCGCGCCGAGGAGCTCGAGCTGCTGGGCGAGCTCGTCTTTCCAGTCGGTGTCGGCCTCGCCGATCATCGTCGGGCGGATGTCGGAGTCGCGCAGGATGTAGATGCGCTTGTGCGTCTCTTCCGCGAAGTCGTTGCGCGGATCGAGCACGGTCTTGCCGTGGTACGGCTCGTCCTCGACCACGAGGCCCTCGGGGATGACGGGGCGCAGGGCGATGCTCACCGTGTGGAGCACGTCGTGCACGTGCTGCAGGGCCTCGGCGCGCGGCAGGCCCTTGTCGGCGGCCGACGGGCGCCCGTAGAGGTCGAGCGTCCAGCCGTCTCGGGCGAGGCCGCCATCCGGCGTGACGCGCTGGTAGGGCGCCACCTCGAAGCGAACGGCATGACGCGCGATGAGACCCTCGAGCTGCGAGCGCGAGAGGCCCGTCGTCCAGTGGTCCAGGGGGACGATCGAGTGAGAGGCCATGGATCCGGTCTACCCACGATCGCTGCCCGAAAAAAGACCCCCTCCCGCCGACGCTGTGCGCTCGCGGGCGCCGCGACGGACTACGCTTCGGGCGTCCCATGACCCGGTCCACGTTTCCTCCGGAGCGCGTCACGCTCGAGATGGCCACGCTCGTGGTCCACTACCCGGCCTCGCGCGGTCGGGTGGTGCTCCGCGGCGACACGACGCCCTTCGACTGGGAGCTCGACACGCCCCCGATCACGGTGGACGGCGACGCCAGCGTGTTCCGCGTGCCCGTGCCCATGGGCCGCACCGTCGAGGTGAAGCCGTACCGGGCCGACGGAAAGTGGGCGATGGGCCGCAACGTGATCCTCGCAGCACGCGACGTGATCCAGATGTGGCCCACGTTCGAGCGCGACGCGGGCGAGCTCCTGCCGTGGCACGAGGTGACGATCCCGGGGGCCGAGTCGCTCTGGATCCGCGTGATGCTCCCGCCCGGCTACTCGGAGCACAACGCGACCACGCACGACGTGATCTACGCGCTCGACGGGCAGGCCCTCTGGAGCGACCAGCACGATCCCTTCGGTGTGTGGCGGCTCGACGTGGGCCTGAACGAGCTCTGGCGCCTCGGCGTGCTCGACGACGTGATCGTCGTGTCCATCAAGAGCGCCGACGGTCGCCTCGACAAGCTCGGGCCTTCACCCGATCGCGAGCACAAGGGTGGGCACGGCGACGCGTTCCTGCGCGCGATCACCGAGAGGCTCGTCCCGCTCGTCGACGCAGAGTACCGGACCCGTCGCGAGCCCGACGGTCGAGGCCTGCTCGGCGCGTCGATGGGAGGGCTCTTCGCGTTCTTCGGCGCGTGGCGGCGTCCCGACGTCTTCGGCAACGCGATCTGCCTCTCGAGCTCGTTCTGGTGGGCCGATCGTGCGCTCGTGAAGGAGGTGCAGGTGGCCGAGCCTCCGACCCATCGCCCGAAGATCTACCTCGACTCCGGCGCGACGGCCTCGCCCTTCGCCGAGGATCGCAACCTGCGCGACGGTCACCACCACACGCGCGCGATGATGCGCGCGCTGACCGAGCTCGGCTGGGAGCTCGAGAAGGACCTCCACATCCTCGCGTTCGCGGGCGACCTCCACGACGCGAGCGCATGGGGCGCGCGGGTGGCGATCCCGCTCCAGCTCTTCTTCCCGAGCCGCTGCTAGGACTGCCGCCCCCACCCAATCGAGTACCCCTGCCCGCAGCGTTCGCCGAACCCGGATCGAACTTGCGGGCAGCGGTACTCGTACGTCGGTTCAGAAGTCCGTTTCTCCCTGGAGATCAGGGGAATCCGTGGATGGGGGACTGCTCATGCGACCAGCGGGCGCGGGGCCGCTTCCTTGATTCGACGCGGGTTTCGCGCGATGTCACCGACCTTCTGGCCGCTCGCGGCCTCCCTCGGAGGGGATCGATGCGTCTTGCTCCCGTGCTCGTCGCGCTCGCGCTCTCGTGTGTTCCACTCGTCTCGTCCACTGCGTCCGCGCAAGAGCTCACGCTCGAGCAGGCGAGCGCGCTCCTCGACTCGTCGAGCCCCGACGAGGTGCGGATGGGCATCGAGTCGATGGGCCTGCTCGGGAGCCCAGGCGCGGTCGCGCCGCTCACCGCGCGCATCCGCCGCGGCCTTCCTCCGGAGCTCTTGCTCACCGCGATCGACACGCTCGGCATCCTCGGTCGCAACGAGGCCGGTCCCATCCTCTTCGAGCTCGTCACGCATCGCAGGCCCGAGGTGCGGCTCCGTGCGGTGCAGGCGATCGCGACCTGTCGACCGCGTGGCGCCGACACGGCGCTCGTCACGGCGCTCTCGGACTCGAGCCCTGCGGTGCGCTCGGCCGCGGCGCAGACGCTCGGCGAGCTGCGCGCGAGCGGGGCGCTCGAGAGCCTCTTCCTCGCCTTCGATCACGAGGTGCTCGAGGCGGGTCCCGCCATCGCCGCGGTGGCGCGCGGCGAGGACGTGCCGCGCATCCTCGCCTACGTCGGACACCACCCGTTCACCACGCTCCGGCCGATGCTGCTCACGCTCATGACGCGCGCGGATCTGCCGGCGGCGCGTCGCCTCGAGGCCGTGGCGCGCGTGAGCGAGCTGGCCACCCCCGAGGCGCGCGCGCTCCTCGAGGAGGTCGTGAACGCGCTCGCCGCCAACGATCCCGTCCGTCGCTCCGCGACCGACGCGATGAACCGCATCTCTCTGTGATCGCCGGAGCCGCCATGCAAATGAACTCCTCCCTCGTGCTCCGGACCCTGCCGCTCGCCCTCGCTCTCGCGCTCTCGCTCTCGGCGTGCGGCGGCGCCTCGGCCTTCGGCGACACCTTCCCCGACAACCACGGCGAGCACGTGGCGCTCGTGCTGTCGCGGCTCGAGACCGCGCGTGCCGGGGCCTCGGCGGCGCGCCGTGAGAGCGCGATCGCGATCACCGTCACCGCCGCTCCCTCGCGCCTGCAGGCCTACGATCTCCGCGCGGGCGCACAGCTCTGGGAGAGCGCGGTGACGCTCCGATCGGTCCCTCAGCTCGCGGGCCGCTCGGTGGTCACGCACGAAGAGAGCGAGATCGTCGTGCGCGACCTGGCCACGGGTCGCGTGACCGCGCGCATCGCCGATCGCTCGCTGAACCTCGCGGGCGCTGCAGGCGAGGGCCACGACGGTGTCATCGTCCTCTCCACCGGCGGTGGCGTGGGCGCGTTCTCGGTGATCCAGGGCCTCCACGACGGATCGCCCACGTTCAGCGCGCAGATGGGGCAGGCGTTCGGCGCGCCCGCGGTCTCTGCGGGCATGGCGTTCATCCCGTGGGGCCACCAGAACCTCTCGGTCGTGGATCTCGGCTCGGGCGGCGAGATCGCGCGCATCCGTCCGAGCGAGGGCGTGGTCGCGAGCGCGACCGCGATCGACGGCAACGTCTTCTTCGGGCAGTCGGGCGTGGCTCTCCTCGGGACCGAGACGAGCCCTTCGTTCGCCACGCTCCAGGCGCAGATGCCCGCGAACCCGCAGCTCCTGCGCGACGCGTACCAGCCGCCGCAGGGACCCAACAGCGCACAGAACCGCGTGCGCCTCGCGTACCGGCCCGTCGCCGAGGCCGGGCACGCGGCGTTCGCGGATGGCTCGGTCTACCTCGTGTTCTATCGGCTGGTGTTCGCGCTCGCGGCCGACGGTCGCACCGCGCGGTGGGTCGCCCAGATCCCGCGCGACGTGATCGGTGCCAACGTCGTCGACGGAGGCGTGCTCGTGATCGACGAGAGCGGCGCGGCGCACCTGCTCGCGACGGCCGATGGACGCGAGACCTGGAGCGCGCAGCTCGGCGCGGGCCTCGTGTTCGCGGCGGCGGCCGCGGACGGGCTCACCGGCGGCGCGCCGCGCGGAGACGCGATGCCGCTGCGCGATCAGCTCCTGTCCGCCGCACAGAACACCGACGGTCGCCTCGTGCCTCTGCGCGAGCTCGCGGTGCGCTTGCTCGCGGCGATGCCCGAGGAGGGGGTGACCGAGAACGTGATCGCGATCTGCGACGACCGGTCGATCACGGCGTCGGTGCGCAACGCTGCTTGCGAGGCGCTGGCCACGCGGACGCAGGGCGCGGATCACGTGCTCGCCGCGCTCGATCGTCACGCGGCGTTCCTCCGCGGTGTGCGCTCGCCGCCGGTCGGAGCCCTGGCGCGCGCGGCGGTCGGCATGGGAGAGCGACGTGCGGTGCCGCGCCTCGCGGGCCACCTGCGCGATCCCGAGACCGCGGCCGCCGACATCGCGCCGCTCGCCGCGGCGCTCGCGACCTTCGGCGATCCGAGCGCGCTCGAGCCGCTCGCGGACTTCATCCGCCTCTACCACGCCGAGTCGCCGGACGCGGGGCTCGAGGCGGGCATGACCGCGTGCCTCGAGGCGTATCGTCAGCTCGCGGGGCCCACGTCGCGCGAGCTGCTCGAGGAGGTCGCGAACGATGGCCTCGCGCTCGAGCCGATCCGCAACGCGGCGCGTGCGCAGCTCGCGGCGCTCGATGCGCCGACGCAGGTCACGGGCGAGCAGACCACCGCGAGCGAGGTGCAGGGCAGCGGTCCCGACATGACCATCACCGAGGCCGACGATCCTCGACCCGCGCAGCTCACCGTGTCGATGGTGGAGGCGATCCTCGAGCCCTCGCGGCCGGAGCTCGAGCGCTGCCTCATCACGCCGGCGCGCGTCTTCCAGCACGCGCGCGTCGTCATCGTCGTGGACCCGCAGGGCGGCGTCCTCATGGTGACCTCGAACCCGCCGGCGGTGAACGCGTGCATCGAGCCGATCGTGCGCGGAGCGAGCTATCCCGCCACACGTGCACGCGGCCGCCAGCAGGTCACGATCGAGGTCCGCCGCTGAGCCCCACGTGAAGCGGCGGGACCTCTCGCTCGCTCGGGCGAGCCACCTCGCAGATCGCGGGCCGCCCCTCTCTGGCCCACGGAGAGCCGGACACGTTCGTGCTTGCCTGCGCTGACTCGGGGCATCGACGATGTGAGGACATGCTGCCCTCCAAGGCGTCGTTCCATCGCGCGCTCCTCCACGTGGTCAACGAGGCGATGGTGCACGCCGTCACCGCGCACTCGTTCCTGACCCGCAACCGGATGTCGCATCTCTTCGGGACATGCGGGCGCGGCACGTTTCGCGTGGTCGATCGGCCCGCGTTTCCACGCCACGAGTTCTTCGAGCCGGGCCGCGTGTTCCCGTGCCGGCTCCGCCACGCCGCGGCCACGTTCGACGACGACGCGTGGCTGCTCGTCCGGAGCGCGTCGATCAAGCTCGCCGACACCGACTACGACGCGCCGCTCGACATCGAGATGAACACGGGGCAGACGGCGCTCTTCAGCAACACGGTGCAGTTCGTCGACTTCGGCCGGCTGAGCACGGGAGAGCGCATCCAGCGCGATGGTTGGTACTACCGCAAGTATCCGCTGGCCTGGGAGGGCGTGAAGACCGGGGTTCGTCGGACGCCGCGCTCCTACTCGCTCCTGCACTACTACACGCAGACCTGCTCGCGCTTCGTCGGGCTCGATGGCGTGGAGCGCTACATGAAGCTGCGCCTCCTGCCCGAGTCACGGGAGCCCGATCACGGCTTCCCGACCGCGTGGGACTTCGCGCGGCCCATCAACCAGCACCGCCTGCCCGACGAGACTCGCTCGCCCACGTTCCTTCGCGACGAGTGGGAGGCGCGCGTCGCTCGCGAGGGCGCCCGCTACTGGCTCCAGATCCAGCTGCGCGAGGCACGCCCCGACGACGACGACGCAGTGTTCGATGCGTGCCGCGAGTGGGACGCGCGGCTCTGTCCGTGGGTGGACCTCGCGCACGTCTGCATCGACGAGGTCATCCCCTACGCCGAGGCGAACCGGATCCGTTTCTCGCTCGGTCACCAGCCCCCTTCGCTGGGCCTCTTGCCCGCGAAGTCGATCTGGGACCACAACTCGCTCAACCAGATGCGCGCGCTCGCCGCACGGGCGAAGGCGGCGCGCCTGCGCTCGTACGAGATCTTCGGTGAGCCCGCGGAGGATGGCGGTCGGAGCGCGACCCGTTTCGTCCGCTGATCGCCGCTCGCGGCTCGCTCACACGCTCCGAGCGTCGCGTGCGTGCTTGGCCTCGAGCGACTCGATCCACTGCACGAGGCGATCGCTCGAGGCAGCCGCGATCTTCTCGCGGACCACGGGCGAGGCCGCGAAGAGCTGCTCGAGCGTCGCGCGAGGGAGCGCGAGCACGAGCGCAGACTTCCCCTCGCGGACGCGCACGGTGGCTGCGCGCGGGCGGCGCGAGAGCACACCCATCTCGCCGAAGAGCTCGCCCGCAGTGAGGGACGCGATCTCGTGGTCGGTCCCGTCGGCCTGCGCGCGAACCACCACCAGCTCGCCCGAGACGACCGCGTAGAGGTGCTCGGCCGGATCGCCCTGGGCGAAGACGGCCTCGCCGCTCGCGAGCGCTCGGAGGCTCAGCTCCGGAATCCCGGCCTGCGTCGCGCCGAGCTCGAGGTCGGGCATCGCGCGATGCAGGACGTCGCGCAGGTACTGCCACTGGATCACGCGTCCGAGCTCGCGCGCCATCAGATCACTCTCGTTCATCCGTGCCGCGAACGTGGTGCCCGAGACGACGAGGAGGCGCGTGGGCTCGTTCGCTTCGTAGACGCGCGTGCGGCCGGGCTGCGTGTGCACTGCACCGATTCCCCCGATTCCCCCGATTCCACCGATTCCACCGTTCGCGCCGCTCGCGCCGATCGCGCCGATCGCGCCGAGCACGTCGCCCGGTCGCAGCGTCGCGCCGGTGGCGTCGTCGAGGCTGCCTGCGAGCACCACGAACAGCGCGCCATCGGCGCGCGGGGCCTCGATGGCGCGCCCCGCCGCGAGCTGCATCGGCTCGAGCTCGGCGAGCTCCACCGAGGGAAGCCCGCGGCCGAACGGATCGCTGAGATCGACGACGCGCGAGAGCGGCGCGCTCGCGTGCTCCTGGCTCCGCATGTTGCCGACGACGAGCGGTAGACCATCGGGCGCCTGTGGGAGTGGGCGAAGCTTGGCCAGCGCACGGTACGAGGGGGCCGAGAGGGAGAGCTCCACGCGACGCAGGATGGACACCGCGACCGACAGCGTGAGCGTCTCCACCACGCCCGCCGCGAGGCAGGTGCGCGGCGCCATCCCGAACGGCGCATAGCCTGCGCTGCTCGCCCCCGAGCCCGTCTCGAACCTCGCGGCGTCGAACTCGAAGGGCTTGGGGAAGTGTGTCGGGTCGAAGTGTGCGGGCACCGGCGAGACCAGCACGAGCTCGCCGCGCGGCACGCGATGGCCCGCGAAGTCGAAGTCGCGTGAGGCGCTGTAGGCGAGGCCGAACACGATCGGGTAGCGGCGCAGCGCCTCGAAGTAGGCGGCGCGGAGCGCAGGCATCTGACGAAGGCGCAGGGGATCGAAGGGGCCCGCGTCGAAGGCCGCGTCGATCTCGGCGAGCACACGCGCGTGCAGCGCTCGATCGCGCGTGACCTCGTAGAGGAGGAACGCGCCGAGCGGGCCGACGTAGCTCGAGGCGCCGCAGAGCGCGTAGAGGCACGCGCCGCGAACGCCGCGCGCATCCAAAAGGCCATCGGCCTCGGTCCGCGCGTCGAGGAAGGCGTCGGCCATGTAGGTGCGTCGCTCGTCGCGCTCGTCGGGCCGCGCGTGCCGCGCGACGACTGCGTCCATCGCGGCGTGCAGGCGCGCTTTCGAGAGCTGGTAGGCGCGCCGCTCGAAGATCATCGCAGGCCGCACACCGACGACGACGCTCATCACGTCGTGGCCGAAGCGCTGCACGTCGGGCAAGAGCTCGGTCAGGTCGACGGGCGTGAGCGCTGTCATCATCGCGCGCACGGCGAGCTCGCCGCAGAGCTCCACCATCGGCGTGCGAGACCGTGTGCGGAGTGACTGCGTGCGCCGCGCGAGGCGCTTCATGATCTCGGGCACGAACTGGCCGAAGACCTGCCGCGAGTAGCCGCGCTGCAGGAGCGCGCGTGCCTCCTCGTGCGGCGCGCCTTCGCGCGAGAACACGTCCACGCTCGTCTCGCTCGAGAACGCCTCGAAGCTGCTCTCGCGCGTGAGCGGGCCCTCGGCTCCCGTGCGCACCAGGGCGCTCGCCTCCGGCCCGGTGATCACCGTCATCGGCCGGCCGAAGAGCCGCAAGCGGAAGATCGGGCCGAGTCGCTGCGCGCCATCGGCCAGGAGCTCGAGGGGGGCCTCGCTGAAGGCGTGTGCGTTGCCGACCAGTGGAAAGCCGCGCAGCTCCGGCGGGGCAGGGCGCGCTCCGGACGGAGCGAAGGGACACGGCATCGAGACCAGCGTGACAGGGGCGTGCGCGCGGGTGGAAGCAAAACCCGCGAGCGGGCCTCGGCGCGCGCGATCCCGTCGGTCGCTGTCGATCGGGTGGCGCTACGGTGGCGCGAGGCGGAACGCGGTGCCCGAGTCGACGCGGGGCGTGTGGATCAAGGTCCCCCGCTGACGGTTGGATCTCGCAAGACGCCCACGAAACATGGCGATTCGCGCGATGGATCGGCTCACGGGACCCACGCGATCCACGCGCCATACGGCTGTCCGCAGCCCGCGCAGGCCGCGCACGGGGCGAGCACCTCGAGGTCACGCACGCTGCGCACGCGCGTGGCGCCGAGATCGGCCGTGGCGCCTCCCGGGATCTGCGCGGCGACCCCTTGGCTCATCGCCAGGAGCCGCCGCGAGCCGCCGAACGTGCAGTCCGTGGCGGGGCAGAGCTCGTCGCCGAGCGAGAGCGCGACAGCGTCGCGCAGGCCCGGCGTGCTGCCGGGAAGGCCCGAGCCCGCGTAGAGGTGCAGCGGCAGCGCGCAGCCACAGCCCAGGCACTCGCACGACGGCACCTTCTGCACCACGAGGTAAGGGCCGCTCATCGGATCGGCGCCGGCGTGGAGATCGACCGTGACCGACGAGAGAGGCGTGAGCTCGCTCGCGACGTCGGTGCCGACGTTCGTCAGGATCACGTCGCAGCGGCAGTCGGCGTCGGCGGCGGGGCAGAAGTCGAAGCGCACGCGCACGCCGTCCACGTCGGGCGCTGGCTCCACCGCGATCAGCGTCGCATCCATCACGTGGGTCACGTCACAGCGCGCCACGTCCAGCGTGATCGGCTCCACCCGCACCTCGACCCAGCGATCGTCGGGGCCGCACGCGCGAGGGCCCGCGTCGAGGCGCGGCGCGTCGGGCGAGACGACGGCGTCGGCGCTCGCGGCGTCGGTCGAGGGGGCCGCGTCGGAGCTGGCCGCGTCGGTCCCTGCGTCGTCTCGCTCGTGGGAGAGGCAGCCTGGCGAGGAGATGCCGAGGGTGATGGTGAGGGCCCAGATCGACGACGAGGTGGCGCGCATGCTCGAGCTCCTCGTCTCGGTGTCCAGGCTCGGACGTTTCCGTCACCGGAACGATGGTTCTCAGGATTTCCCGCGCCTCCGGCGCTCGAGGCGGGGGCCCGACCCCCGCGCCCCCATCGCTCGTCGTCGCTTCGCTCCTCCAGCGCTCGCGCCTCAAGGGGGAGCTTCGCTCCCCCGCCGGCCGGCTCCCCC
>JAIBCE010000575.1 GCA_019694315.1 Sandaracinaceae bacterium | reverse complement strand
GCCAGCGAGATCCCGCCGAGCGCAGCGCGAGGCGTGCAAGCGGGGCTGGGGCCCCGCGCGCAGCACGAGCGTCAGCGAGTGGAGCGGGAGGGGGCCCCGCCTCGCGGGGGAGGGGGCGCATGCCCCCCGAGGCCAGCCAACGCCAGCGAGATCCCGCCGAGCGCAGCGCGAGGCGTGCAAGCGGGGCTGGGGCCCCGCGCGCAGCACGAGCGTCAGCGAGTGGAGCGGGAGGGGGCCCCGCCTCGCGGGGGAGGGGGCGCATGCCCCCTCAGGCAATCAATGCGCGGTGAGCTGCTGCGTGGTGCGGTCCACGTCGCGAAGGCCCATCGCCATCCAGTAGCCGACGCCGGCGATGATCGGGATCGCGAGCGCGAACAGCGCGAGCGCGAGGTAGTAGCCCATCGTGTCGTCGATCTTGGTGCTCGGGGTCGCCATGGCGGCGCGACGATAGCACGCTCGATCCGTCGGTCGACATCGGCGATTCTCGCCCGATGTCCGAGCCGCCCACGCCGTCTGCCAAGGCGCTCCGCACGCGCTCGGTCGCGCGGATCGATGGCGACGGCCTCACGCGACGCGCGCTGGAGCTCGTGGCCGAGGCGCCCCTCGAGATCCGCGTGTCGGGCGAGGCGCTCGCCGTCACGATGCGCACACCAGGCCACGATCGCGAGCTCGCGCTCGGCTTCCTCTTCGCCGAGGGCATCGTGCGCGACATCGACGACGTGGGCAGCGTCGCGCACTGCGGGCGCACGGGTGATCCGCGTCGAGAGAACGTCATCGATGTCATCGCCGCCCCCGGCGTGGTCTTCGACCTGGAGCGCACGGAGGCGAGCCGACGCGGCACGATCACCACGAGCGCGTGCGGCGCGTGCGGTCGCGCGAGCATCGACGATCTCCTCGCGAGCGCACCCTCCGTGGAGACTCCACGGCCGCTGAGCCTCGACGAGATCGGCCCGATGCTCTCGCACCTTCGCGCGAGCCAGCCCGTGTTCGCTCGCAGCGGTGGCTGTCACGGCGCCGCGCTCTTCGAGGCCGCCTCGCTCACCCACGTGGCCACCTACGAGGATCTCGGCCGCCACAACGCGATCGACAAGCTCCTCGGCGCGCGCCTCCTCGCCCGCAAGGATCTGGAGCGCGTCTCACGCACGCGCCCCCTCGCCGGCGGCGTGCTCGTGGTGAGCGGCCGCAGCAGCTTCGAGGTGGTGCACAAGGCGCTCGTCGGCGGCGCGGGCGCCCTCGTGGCGCTCGGAGCACCGAGCGATCTCGCCGCGGACATGGCCGAGCGCGCGGGCCTCCCGCTCGGCGGCTTCGCCGAGCCCGACGGCGCCGAGCGCTACGCCTGATCCGGCCGCGTCCGAACGACGGTGCCGGGCCTCGTTCTGCGCCCCGATCGAGCCGTGTTCGAGGCTTTCGAGGCGGGGAGCGTCCTTGACTCACGGCCGCTCGGCGGCTCAGAGTCGTCGCTGCTGGGGAGGGCTCATGAACGGCTGGGTCTGGTCGGATGCCCCGGTGGATGCGAGCGGCGCGATGTTCGCCGACACGCTGCGCCTGCCGGGCATCGAGCTTCCCATGGGCGGCATCCCGGTCACCTTGACGCTCGACTACCGCTGCCACCGCAGTGCGACATCCAGTTCCGTCTCGAGCTGTACGAAGAGATCCCCCAGACCGACAACCTCGAGAACGTTCTCACGGACGACTGTCGCTGTCAGAACAACGGTGTGTGGATGCCAGGAAGCGGCCCGCTGGCTACCTACCTCAGCGCTCTCCCCAGCCCCGAGATCGCCTTGGACGTCTTCGTCGGCGGAGCAATCTTGCAGAGCTCGAGTGGGTGCGGTGTGAACACTCGAGGCGTGACGTGCGGTCCGGCGAACGTTGCGACGGGCAGCACCTGCGCAGTCCCCGGCGTCGACGCCACGCTTTTTCACGCGCACAACTTCGTCCTGCTGCACTCGGACGCAGTACGCACGGACCCGCTCGTCCTCGCGCACGAACTTGGGCATCTCCTGGGACTTAAGCACTCGCCCAATGGCGGGTTGCCCATGTGCCTGTCCAGCGACGACACGGAAGACTTGGATGGGTTGCTCATGAGCGCGGGCGCGGCCGGGGGCACAGTGACTCCCAACCAATGCGCGCGAGCCCGCTGCGTCGCCGCGTACTGGCTGCATCGCATGGGTCGCTTTTCGTCGGGAGAGCGAGACGCGGTATGCGCCGAATGATGCAGTGCTTGGTCGCCACCGCGACGCTGGCGTGTGCAGGGTGCGAGTGCGGAACGACTCACCTGCGCGACGACTCGGGAGCGACCGAGGCCGACGGCGGAACGGACGACGTCGATGCCCGTGCTTGTCGCGCCGGGGAACCATGCGACTGTCGTGCGGCGAGCGCAGTCGCCGCAGGGACGCATTGGGTGGGCGCGGACTACGAGGATGGGCTTCGCATGGGTCCCGCCCACCGCGTAACGCTCAGCCGAGAGGTCTGGATTGGCACGTACGAGGCGAGCGCGGGGTGCTACGACCTCTGTATCCGAGAAGGACCGTGCGACGATCCCGACGATCTGGCCGCCATTCCGGACTTCGGCTGGTGGGGATCCTTGCCGACCGCGTACTGGACGCGGCGCGAGCACGCGGATCTGCCCATCGTGTGGATCACTCCCGAACAAGCTGACACCTACTGCGATTGGCTCGGAGGCCGTCTGCCAACCAATGCGGAGCACGAGAGAATCGTGCGCGGGCTGGATGGGCGTGCCGCCCCATGGATGGCGCCACCTGACGACCCCCGCTTTCCGGACCGAATGAGCTGGACGATGGCAGTAGGGAGGGCCCAGGACCCGTTCGACGCCGCCTCCGACACCCGATCCCTCGTGCGCATCGACGCACTTCCCGATGGACGCGGCCCCTACGGACATTTCAACGTGATTGGGAACGCGATCGAGTGGGTGGCGGACGACTTCACGCTGTATTCGATCTCCGGGGAGGCGACCGTCTACCCGGACGGTGACGCTACGGATCCGCTGCTCGCGCCCGGAACTGGCAACCGAATCGCACGCAGCCTCTTTGCTGATGGCTGGCAACTCCGCGACGAGGACAGTCTCGATACGGACATCTTTCCGCCCGGCGTACGGTGCGCGTTCGACGTCGAGCCCACGATGCTCGCCCGTCCCTGAGGCCGCTCGTTTAGGGCCCGCGTGAAAACAAGCGGATCGGGCGCGGCCGCGTGGACGGGCGCGCTCGCGGCTTTCGTCCTCGGTCCTCACTGCGGCGTACCCTTGGTACGCCTCGTTCCGGGCCTGCGGGCGCGCTCGCGATCGCACTCCGTCGACGCGGCCTCACTCAGTTCACTTGTTTTCACGCGGGCCCTTAGGGCCCGCGTATGAATAACCGTCTCGGTTCTCAAGCGGCCGCTCGCGGACGAACGGTGTAGTTCCAATCGCCATGGAAGGGTTCTCTCTCGATGTTGAGCGTCTTCATCTCCTTCGCGGAGAT